>JBDVGI010000067.1:0-13145 GCA_039962885.1 Litorimonas sp.
AATTCTAATACCCTTCCCACTTACGGCTACAAAGTCGTCGCAAGCTATCCACATGACGACAATGCTTTTACCCAAGGTTTATTTTATGAAGACGGGTATCTTTACGAAAGCACAGGGTTTTGGAAAAAGTCATCTATTCGAAAAGTAGAACTCAATACGGGCAAAGTTATCAAGCAACAAAATTTGCGCGATGATTTATTTGGCGAAGGACTTGTTCGGGTTGGGAACTTTCTTGTTAACGTCACATGGAAATCACAAATCGCGCTCATCTTTGATTATGAAACATTCGAGCTTAAAAGCTACGCTCGTTACGAAGGTGAAGGCTGGGGCTTAACCACGGACGGGGAATATATTTACATGTCAGATGGCACGCCCGAAATCCGTGTCTTATCTCGCACTGACCTTTCGGAAATACGCCGCATAGCTATCACAGCTAATGGTGAGCCCGTAGAAAAACTTAATGAACTTGAATGGATAAATGGCGAAATTTACGCCAACATTTGGGAGACCAACCGCATTGCACGCATTGACCCAGCAACAGGGGCTGTCATAGCTTGGATTGATCTGACGGGTCTGCTTGAAAATCACGGCACAGTGACAGATGACACAAGCGATTTAAACGGGATTGCTTATGACAAAGCGGCTAACCGCTTATTTGTAACAGGTAAATACTGGACACATTTGTTCGAGATAGATCTTATCCCTCCAGCCGAGAAAAAATAAAGGTGTAACATTATGGCAAACCCTCAAAATCAAGCCCCCGAGCTTCGCGTTCCCTATTGGATAGACGCAGACGGACAAGAAACCGAATCGTTGTCCCTCTCGGATTTAGGCACAGGATATAAATTAATTTTCTGTTTCAAAGCGGAATGTCCCGGTTGCCATAGTGTTGGTTTTCCGCTTATGCAAAAGCTCGTCGAGGGATTGAAGGATAAGGATTTTGGCTTTGCTGTCATTCATACAGCTTTTGATGATGACCCGCGTAATAATCAAGATCGCGTCCGGGAAATGCAGCTTAAATATGACCTCAAGCTCCCCTTTGGACATGACCCAAAGGTTGATGATCAATATCCGACATTTATGAGCGATTACCGGACGCGCGGAACGCCCTTCTTTGTTGCGATGGACCCGAATAACGAAATCATTTTTGGCGATTTCAGCCTAGATGCCGATAAGCTCATCGCGGCTTTTTCATAACATTTGAGAGGATAAGCCCCTCTCAAACTAACTTATAAGAGTCGTTTGTCGGGCGCAAACCGTCCTTGGCGTGAAAACCCGCGCGGAGCCATGCGGCCCGCGCCGGCACGTTTACCTTCAAGCAATGTCCAATCAGGCACATCATTTCGCCGCCCTGCACTATCCACGAACACTAAACCTTCATCAGATTTAAATGTTGTCATATCGGCAAGACCGCCATCCTTATATTTCTGCAAGCGAACTCCTTTGCCGCGCGCCATTTCAGGCAGGTCTTCAACATTAAACACGAGGATTTTACGGTTCACCCCGATTGTAGCAATCTTATCCCCGGCAATTTCAATGCAGCGAACAGCCTCTACATCCCCTTTAACATTGAGTGTTTTACGCCCGCCGCGCGTCGACGCAACGATTTCACTTTCCTTGACACGAAACCCGTATCCATCAGAGCTAGCCACCAATAATTCACGTTCTGGCTTATGTACAAATAGGCCAATAGGTAGATGATCATTCTCTAAATCCACCATCAAACGGATCGGTTCTCCGTTCCCGCGCCCGCCAGGTAGTTTATCAGCTCCCAAAGTGTAAAACTTCCCATTAGAGGCAAAGATGATGATTTTATCTGTCGTTTCGGCTTCTACAGAGAATGCTAACCCGTCGCCATCTTTGAATTTCAAGGTTTTCAGGTCTTCGACCTTCCCTTTCATCGCCCGTATCCAACCTTTTTCCGACAGAACAATCGTCACGGGTTCTTTGGTGATGAAAGCCGTTGCTAAATCGACATCAATATCAGGCGCGACATCAAAGGTTGTTCGCCGCGCGCCAATCTCTGTTTTAAGGCTATAGGTTTCTCGGATAGCGCGGATTTGTTCAGCGATTTTTGTCCATTGCAAGCTGTCTGTAGATACAAGCTTTTCTAGTTCTGATTTTTCAGCGGCTAAAAGGTCGTATTCGCTTTTGATTTCAATTTCTTGAAGCTTATTTAAAGCGCGCAAACGCATGTTTAAAATCGCATCTGCTTGACGCTCCGTTAGATTAAAAGCCTTTATCAAATCTTGTTTAGGGTGATCCTCAAAACGGATAATGCGAATAACTTCATCTAGGTTCAAAAAGGCAATCATATAGCCATCAAGAACTTCCATACGATCTGCAATTTTTCCAATCCGTTGATTTGAACGGCGCAGCAGAACAACGCGGCGGTGATCAAGAAAGGATTGCAAGACTTCACGCAAATTCATCACCCGAGGTGTCCGGTTTGCGTCCAAGACATTCATGTTTAATGAGACACGGCTCTCAAGTTCAGTAACTTTGAACAGGCTCTCCATTAACAACGCAGGATCAATGTTTTTAGAACGGGGCTCTAAGACAACACGAATATCTTCGGCAGACTCATCGCGTACATCTGCAAGGCCAGGAGCTTTTTTATTTTCAATGACCTCAGCAAGTTTTTCAATCAAACGTGATTTTTGAACTTGATAAGGAATTTCTGTAACAATGATTTGATACGTTCCGCGGCCAGTGTCTTCCACATTCCAGCGCGCTCGAACTTTAAACCCGCCTTTACCTGTAGCATAAGCCTCGAGCATATTGGCTTTAGGTTCAATAATAATTCCGCCCGTAGGAAGGTCTGGCCCAATAATATGATCCATCAAGGTTTCAATACGGGCCTTAGGTGATTTAATAAGGTGCAAGGCCGCATTGCAAATCTCAGCCGCGTTATGCGGCGGGATAGACGTCGCCATCCCTACGGCAATACCTTGGGAGCCATTGGCTAATAAATTTGGAAATCCAGCGGGCAGAACCTTGGGTTCATTATCTTCTTCATTATACGTCGGAATGAAATCAACCGCATCTTCATCAAGTCCTTCGAGTAACGCAGCGCCTGCTGCCGTCATCTTGGCTTCCGTGTAACGCATCGCCGCAGGGCTATCCCCGTCGATATTACCAAAGTTCCCCTGACCATCAACTAAAGGGTAACGCGCTGAAAAGCTCTGCGATAGCTTCACCAAAGCATCATAAATAGAGGCATCGCCATGCGGGTGATATTGCCCCATAACATCGCCGACAATCCGAGCGCATTTCTTATAAGCATTTTCAGGGTTAAGCTTTAACTGCCGCATCGCATATAAAATACGGCGGTGAACAGGCTTCAGCCCGTCGCGCACATCCGGTAGCGCACGTTGGGTTATCGTAGATAAAGCATAAGCCAGATAGCGCGTAGAAAGCGCATTGTCGATATGCTCTTCTATTATGGCATTTTGCGGTACGCCATTATCGCCTCCGCCAGAATCACCACCTTTTTTAGTTTTGGTCGCCTTCGCCATGAATATCTTTCGCTATGAATATCGAATCATTATGTCAGACTAACAAATTGACGATAAGCGTATAGAGGCAAAGCCACTTATAACTAAGAATTGCGCCTCTTTTAGCGCCTAGCGAGGCCTGCATCAATCAAGCGCTCTATCATCGCCGCGCGGGCTTCGGGCAATGTGCGGTTAACATTCCATTGCACTCGCGTTTCCAGAAAATACCCTGTCAAACTCAATCCTGCCATCACATCCTCTGGCGTTACAATCGTCTGTCCGCGCATAAACGCTGGGAGCGCTAAAAGCTTATCCAAATAGGGTTGTGCGGCGCTAGCACTCACGGCCCTACCAGAACGCGGCGACACATGCGTTAAATCATCATTACTCCCTGTTGCCGCGCAGCTCTTTAAATCCAAGCCGTAGCCTAGCGCCGTCAGTAAGCCTGCTTCCCAACGTACATATAGCGCAGGCCAAATATCAGGCTTGTCCAAATTCTCTATCACAATCGCAAAGACATCCCAAAGCTCAGGGAAGCTTTCACGCTCTGGCAAGCATTCGCAACACATCGCACATATAGCATTCAAAGCTGATAGAGAAAGACGTTCATCCATCAATTCCGCCGCGCGGCTATTAATGGCTTCGACGTTATAATTACCTAAATGCGCTTCAAGCCGCCCGCGCCACTCTACAGCAATTAAGTTACCTGCTTGCAAAACGGGCCGCATCTTTCGGCCAACCCCGCCGCGCACGAGCCCTGCATGGCGACCATGATGGCGTGTAAATACATCAATTATCGCGGATGTTTCACCGTGTTTACGGCTACTTAGAACAAAGCCTTGATCGCTCCAATCCATTAAACAGGCCTAATCATCATTAACTGCGCAATGCTTTACACATCAAATTCGAGCCCCGTGCCCGTATAACGAGCTTTATCATCTTTCCAATTACTACGGACTTTGACGAAAAGAAATAAATGTACTTTACATCCAAGCCAATCAGACATATCGCGCCGCGCGGCCGCACCAATATCTTTGATAGTTTTACCACCTTTACCCAGAACAATAGGTTTTTGACTATCGCGACGAACATAGATGACTTGGTCGATTTTAATATCCCCATTTTTCTTTCTTTGCCAGTTTTCTGTCTCAACCATAGAGGCATAAGGCAGTTCATCATGAAGGCGAAGAAAGAGTTTTTCGCGTGTGATTTCAGCGGCCATCAAACGGCTTGGAATATCTGCAGATTGGTCTGGCGGATATAGATATGGCCCCTTGGGCATAAGACCTGCTAGGTGCTGAGACAAAGCTTCCATACCCTCGCCCTTAACCGCAGATGTCATAAATATATCATTATAAATCCCGAGTTCGTTAAAATCTTCAATAATAGGCAGAACTTGGTCATGCGCGACCTCATCGATTTTATTCAATACCAATATTGCATTATTCACTTGTCGTTTTTTGAGGCCCGTTTGTACGCGTTTTGTGTCATCCACGGATAGGCGATCTTGTGCGTCACCCTCTCCTGCTGCCAACCGCAACCATGCAGGCGCGTCGACAACATGAACAATTACATTCGCATCATTCGTGCCGGTCCATGCTGCGTGAACCATAGAACGAGATAGACGGTCTTCATGACGCGGGGAAAATATCCCAGGTGTGTCCACCAAAACAAGTTGCGCCGTTGCGCCCTCTTGTGTGTCTAGCATGGCAATAGCGCGTATTTGAAATCGCGTCGTTTGCACTTTGTGTGTCACAATAGAAACTTTTTCACCAACTAAGGCATTGGTCAAAGTTGATTTACCCGCATTTGGCGCGCCAACTATGGCAGCAAAACCTGCTCTAGTTTCAGAGTGCTTAGATAAAGTTTTGGCGCTCATATAAGCTGATCCCAGTTTTCCAATAGGTGCAGGGCAGCAAAGCGTTCTGCATCCCGCTTAGATTTTCCTGTTCCTTTAGCAGTACCGACATTTTCAACACCGACCTCAATAACAAAAAGCGGTTGATGATCTGGCCCGCTGCGTTCAAGAACAGAATATTTCGGTAAGCCTACACCGCGCGCCATAGCTTTTTCTTGCAAATCAGTTTTCGGGTCTTTCGCCGATTTTTTAACGACATCATCAAGAATAGGAAGCCAAAATTTATCATAAAAATCCTGCGTAGCGCCATATCCGCCATCCAAATAGATGGCAGCTATGAGAGCCTCGCAAGCGTCACCTAAAATAGATGTTTTCTCACGGCCTCCTTGTTTTTCTTCAGATGACGACATCAATAAAGCATCGCTCATCCCAACTTCACGTGCAATTTTAGCGCATGTTTCCTTACGTACAAGCGCGTTCAGACGGCGGGCCAATATGCCCTCTGTGGCCTCTGAATGGTGAAATAAAGCTTCTGCGGTTAAAAGGCCCAAAATACGATCTCCCAAAAACTCCAGACGCTCATTATCGTATGTCGTACGTTGTCCGTCACCATAAGAAGAATGTGTCATAGCTTTGATGGCTAAGTCACGGTTTTTAAACGCATAGTTAATTCTCGCCTCTAAAGCCTCTATACGTTTATATTGTTGTTGAGCCAGCTCCATCATGCCTTACTTTATGGCTTTAAAGAACCGAGAGCCGCGCATATTGCCCCATGTCCACGGTTTAAACAAAACAAAGTCATCGTTCACGGATAGCAAAACAATCTCTGCTTTTCCCATAAGGTTTTCACTCGGAACAAGACCCGCACCGCCGGCGCGAACGGGCACACGACTATCACTAGAATAATCACGATTATCACCCATCATGAAGTAATACCCGGCAGGGACTGTTCGTACGGGCGTATTGTCATTTCGGTTATTTTTCTGTGCGTCATAAATAATATGTTCAGCGCCATTTGGAAACATTTCCTTCCAGCGTTCAACAGGAACACTCGCGCCATTAGAACTAGTAAAATTTTCATTGCCTAATAGCTGGACCTCAACAGCGGTGTTGTTAATATACAACAAGCCATCTTGCACTTGCACTTTATCACCAGGTAAGCCGACAAGACGTTTTATGAAGTTTTTATCATCACCCTCAGGGCGGAAAACAATTACATCTCCGCGCTTTGGTGCACGTTCAAATAAGCGACCCTTTTTGCGAGGAAATGGCAAAGGAGTCGCGGCGTATTTCCCATAACCCAATGAATATTTTGAGGTTATAATGTAATCTCCCTTCATAAGGCCCGGCAGCATGGACCCAGACGGAATGTGAAAAGGTTGGAAAATAAAAGTCCGTAAAACAACCGCAATAATAACGGCCCAAACAACAGTTGATAAAGTTTCACCAATTTGAGATTTTTTCGCCATATTACTTGTAGCCTCTAAGCCTCTTTGCTTGCTTCAACAATAGCAAAAGCCATGGCATAAGGGTAATCATCTGATAATGATAGCTGTATAGTGGCTTTTTCCCCTGCAGGTGTTATGTCCTGAAGACGTTGATGCGCTCCGCCAATCAAGATAGCACGCGGACGTCCAGATGGGTCATTTTTAACCGCCACATCCGTCCATGACAAACTCCCAGACACATCTGTGGCCAGAGCTTTGGCTATGGCCTCTTTTGCAGCAAAACGCTTTGCATAGCTCATGGCGGGCCTAGCTTTGTCATCGCAGTAAGCTTGCTCGTCTAGGGTAAAAGTTTTGTCTTTGAAGCGCTGTCCATGTTTTTCAAGCAATGCTTCAATCCTACGAATATCGCAAATATCTGTACCAATGCCCAAAATCATACAGCCATTATCCGCGCGGCATCCATCAATTCCCGCATCTCTTTTATCGCCGCCTCAAGCCCAGTAAAGACAGCTTCGCCAATAATGAAATGCCCAATATTAAGTTCAACGGCCTGCGGAATGGCTGCAATAGCCGTCACGTTATCAAAGGTCAAACCGTGGCCAAAATGTACCTCAAGCCCCATATCATGGGCTAAAGCTGCACCTTCCTGCAACGCTTTTAAAATAGTTTCAGCTTTGACAGGATCTTCATCGTCTATGGCATGCGCATATGCGCCTGTATGAAATTCCACGACTTGTGCCATGGTACTAGCTGCAGCTTCAATTTGGGCAACGTCTGCCTCTATAAATAAAGACACCTGCGCGCCATTATCGGCCAAACGTCCAACAATCGGGGCAATGCGGTTATGCCCGCCCGCGACATCAAGTCCGCCTTCTGTTGTACGTTCATCTCTGCGTTCTGGTACAATACATATAGCTGCAGGGTTTAAGCCCAAGGCAATCTCTTGCATGTCTATTGTTGCGGCCATTTCCATATTAAGAGGTATGTTCTCGCTTTGACATAACTCTTGTAATGCCCCCATATCTTCGTCGCGCATGTGGCGGCGATCTTCGCGCAGATGTGCCGTAATCCCATCTGCACCCGCCTGAATAGCCGTCCGCGCCCCTGCAATAGGATTAGGGTGAAAGCCACCGCGCGCATTTCTAAGCGTCGCAATGTGATCAATATTCACACCTAATCTCAGCGCGGGTAATGTCATTTTGTAAGGCCTCGACTACCAGGTTTAATAGCAGGAATATCTACCAATTCTGGCGGCAGCTCATTTGCGTCATAATCTGGGAACTTCCTCGCGGCAAGACTGATTAAAGGCACACCAATATCGGCGGCACCATTAGAACGATCAAACAGGCAAGCTCCCGCTATAACCGTAGCGCCCGTCGCATTCATAGATGCAATACATTCGCGCGATGACAATCCAGTGGTCACTATATCTTCAACCATCAAGACCTTTTGTCCTTTTTGTAGCGTAAAGCCTCTACGCAGGCGAAACTCCCCCTCTTCGCGCTCCACAAAAATAGATTCAAGCCCCATATGACGCGCAGTTTCATATCCAGGAATAACCCCGCCCATAGCCGGCGCAACAATAATATCTGGCATCACATCTAATGCATTCGTCACTTTTTGCGCTAAAGCCTTACAAAGTTTTTCTGTCAGAATAGGATTTTTAAAAATCAACGCTTTTTGTAAAAATACAGAACTACGACGCCCAGACGACAAGATAAAATGTCCCTCTAACAACGCCCCTGCTTCGCGAAATACGTCCAATACATCATCAGTATTCATGAGTGTCTCTCTAATTTAGCCCGATGTCATTACTGACTCAGTGCATATGTTCTGTCTGCGGATACAACAAATGTACTCGTACGCAAAGCCGCAATAATTTGAATAAGATGTCTATTATCACGAACTTCAATATCAAATATCATATCGAAGAATGTCGAACTCCGGCGCAAAGTTTTGATATTGGCAAGATTGCCCGCTGACTCGTCAATTATCTTTGTGATATCTGCCAAAGCTCCGCGTGCATGATGAACCACTAAGAGCACTCTTCCTAAAGATGACGTTTGACCCGCAGCCCGGCGCCACCCTAAATCAATCCATGAACCTTGTTCTGCTTCACTTTGTTCTGCGAGTTCACCGCAATCAATCGTGTGTATAGCAATCCCTTTTCCAGACATTTGCGTTCCGATAATGCGGTCTCCTGAGATAGGAGAACAGCACGGACTTAAATGCAAACTCACGCCTTCGCGCAATCCCTCGCCTTTCACGTAAAGCTTTACAGTTTCGTCGTTAATTAAATCGCGCCCAAATTCCAAATTATTTAAATTTTCATCTGTACGAGCAGGAAAAACGGATCTCATAAAATCGCGAATAGACAAATTTCCGCGGCCAAGGTTTTCATAAAGCACATCACTATTTTCAAAATTAAGCCGCTTTAAAACATCAATCAGGGCGCTTTCAGTGAGGATTTTATCATCCCTGCGGAAAGCATGCTCCGCGAGTGTCTCTCCAACACGGCGAAACTCTTCTGCCTCTCCCGATCGAGTTAAGCGCCGTAAGGCTGAGCGGGCTTTGCCCGTAACCGTCATATGTTCCCAGCCCTTTTGCGGCTCCGCCATGCCACCGCGGACGATTTTAACAACATCTCCATTTTGTAGCTTTGTACGCAAAGGAACTTCTCGGCCATTCACAATCGCGCCCACGCATGTTTCTCCCACTCCCGTATGCACAGCATAAGCAAAATCTATCGACGTTGCCCCTCTCGGCAGAGAGATTAAGTCCCCCTTCGGTGTGAAGGTAAACACTTGGTCAGCAAACATCTCTAGTTTAACATGCTCAAGGAATTCATCCGCATCCCCGCTTGTCTCTAGCATCTCGCCCAATGAACGAATACGAGCCAATGGATCCGTTCCGCTTTGTTTGGCGCTTTCAGGGTCATAGCTATAAGATTGATCTTTATAGGCCCAATGAGCCGCAACACCGCGTATAGCGATATCTTCCATACGTTCTGTACGGATTTGAATTTCTACACGGCGATTGTCTTGCGTTCGTATCGTCGTGTGTAAGGATTGATATCCGTTAGGTTTTGGAACTGAGATAAAGTCCCTAAACCGTGATGGTACAGCCCGAAAACGGCTATGTAACATACCCAATAGCTTATAGCATGTCGGTACATCATCAACGATCATGCGAAATGCGTAAATATCAGCCACATCATCAAAGCTGATATTCTGCCTTTGAAGTTTACGCCAAATTCCATAAGCGCGTTTTTCGCGCCCATATAAACGGCTATCCTCCCCTGACGCATCCAAGACATCTTTTAGGGCCATAAATATTTCAGTTATCGCCTCACCTTGATTGTCTCGCCACTCTGTAAGTCGGCGCGTAACGCTTTCAAATGCAGCTCTATTTATATACTGAAAAGATAGGTCTTCAAGTTCAGAACAAATTCTATGCATCCCAATTCTACGCGCTAACGGAGCATATATTTCAAGGGTTTCTTTGGAAATACGTTCTTGAGACGCTGGTCTTGGATGATGATGCAAGGTGCGCATATTGTGAAGGCGGTCACAAAGTTTAACCAACAGCACACGGACGTCTTTACTCATAGCCAGAACAAATTTTTGTAAGTTCTCAGCTTGAGCGCGTTCTTTGCTCGTATCGGGACTAGATAGCTCCACTTGCCCTAATTTTGTGACCCCATTAACAAGGTCAGCTATCTCGGGTGAAAACTCACGGGCCAAATCTTCGTAGGTAGCATCCGTGTCTTCGAGCACATCATGCAGAAGAGCGGTACAAATACTGGCCACATCCAAATGTAGCCCCGCTAATATACCTGCGACTTCAATGGGGTGGGCGTAATAAGGGTCCCCTGAATGACGTTTTTGTTGTCCGTGGGCTTTGACTGAAAACACATAGGCTTTGTTCAACAGCGCTTCATTTACGGAAGGATCATAATCTCGAACTAAATCCACCAATTCAAACTGGCGTAAATAAGATTGTTGCTTGGCGCGTGTTGGGGCGTTTATGTCAATTACATTGCTCACATGACTGATATAGGCACGCAAGCGCTTTGGGGCAAACCCCTAAGTGATTTAAAGACATAAAAAAACCGCCCCTAGGACGGCTTTAATCGAAATCTACCTAGAGTTAAAACCGGTTAGAATTATCGTTATCACGGTCACCTTGTAAGGCACGCAACAAATCGGCTTCTGACATTTCTGATTGCTTTGCTTCGCCATGCTCTAGCGCTAGAACTGGCGCGTCGTCTTCGACTTCGTCTGGCATATCATCATCAAGGATAACACGTTGTAGGCCAACAACTAGGCTTTCACGTAAATCTTCCAAATCAACAGTTTCTTCGGCAAGTTCACGTAAAGAAACAACTGGAGTTTTATCATTATCGCGATCAACTGTTAATTCAGCGCCAGCTGAGATATTACGCGAGCGATGAGACGCAAGTAAAACAAGATCAAACCGATTTGGAACTTTTTCAACGCAATCTTCAACAGTAACGCGGGCCATGATATCTCCAATAGATAAAGGCAGGACTAAAGCCTGCCGAATTTATGCGGCTTATATGATGATTTTTTAACGAGTGCAAGCCTGTTTAAGACCCTTAGTGATAAACGCGTTTCAAAAGCCCTTACAGACCTCCTAACCATCTCATAGGCGCAACATCACAGAGCGGTAGCTTCGCAATATGTGCCTCAATAGAGAGAGCCAAGACTGGGTCTTGCCAATTAGGCGCAATTTCAGACAATGGAAATAAAACAAAGCCGCGTGTTAGCATACGTGGGTGCGGTATTATCATATGAGTATTACTTAAATTACCCTCTAGATTCTGCTCTTGTACGCTTTGCTCTTGGATAATTTGTCCGCGGAAATCTAGTAAGTCCAAATCTAATGTTCGCGCTGCATTTCTTATACCGCGCACACGTCCCAACTGCGCTTCAACTTCATGTAAAACATTAAGTAATTGGCGTGCCTGACCAACATATTCAATCTGCGCGCAAGCATTGATATAATCTGGTTGTCCCTCACCTGCAGGCCAAGCAGGGCTTTGCCACAAGCCAGATATCTTTACCAGATTCACGCCGTTTTCCTCAAGCGCTTGAATTGCCGCTTTAAAAGTGGATTTGGGGTTGGACAAATTCGCTCCAAAAGCAATATATATGGGGTTTATCGTTTGTGCTTGTTTCACATGCATATTTTCTAAATTTACATTTTAAGTGAGCCTATTATGGCCTTTTATCCAAATGAACGCATAGCCATTTTTATTGACGGAGCCAATCTTTATTCGACAATGAAAATGTTGGATTTCGATATTGATTACAAAAAGATGCTTGAGTTTTTCAAGGATAAAAGCCGCCTTATAAAAGCCAATTACTACACAGCATTGCTTGAAAATGTTGAGTTTTCACCCATTCGCCCCCTGATAGACTGGTTAGATTATAACGGCTATCACGTCATTAGCAAACCCGCCAAGCAACAAATTGACCGTGAAGGACGCAGCCGTATTAAAGGCAATATGGACATAGAAATTGTGGTCGATATGATAGCCCTCGCTCCGCATGTGGACCACATGGTTTTATTCTCGGGAGACGCAGATTTTGCCGCCGCGATAAAAGCTGTTCAAGAAAAAGGCGTACGCGTGACTGTAATTTCAAGTTTAAAAACGCGGCAACCCATGCTTGGGGACGCACTACGCCGCCAAGCTAATACTTTTCTCGACATCGCCGAGATGGATAAAATCATTGGGCGGCCGAGACGAGAATACATCCAATATGAGGAGGATGATGA
The DNA here is from genome assembly GCA_039962885.1 of Litorimonas sp. GTDB lineage: Bacteria > Pseudomonadota > Alphaproteobacteria > Caulobacterales > Maricaulaceae > Litorimonas. The sequence continues at coordinate 12,606 of JBDVGI010000067.1, forward strand.
ATGAGTGCTCCAATTGAACCTGATTACAATTGCGCCTTGTGCCCGCGTTTACGTAGGTTTATTGACGAAAAAAAAGTAGATCTCCCTGAATATTTCAACGGTCCTGTACCAAATTTTGGCGACGAAAATGCGAGGTTACTCATCATAGGCCTAGCCCCCGGCCTTCACGGTGCTAACCGAACGGGTCGTCCTTTTACAGGCGATTGGGCAGGCGATTTGTTATATGCCGCCTTAGCGGAATATGGATTTTCAAATGACAAGTATGACAAGCACTATGATGATGGCTTAGTTCTAAATGATGCAAAAATTACAAATGTTGTGCGTTGCGTCCCGCCACAAAACAAGCCAATCAGCGCAGAGGTCAACACATGCCGCTCTTTCTTGAAAGCAGAACTTAATCGCGACATCCCCGCCCAAGTTTTAGTGACACTGGGAAAAATTAGCCATGATAGCACCATTCGCGCGCTCGGGCTTCGCCTCGCTCTATACCCTTTTGGACACCATAAAATTTATGAATTACCCGATGGTCGGCGGTTGATT
>JBDVGI010000068.1:0-10361 GCA_039962885.1 Litorimonas sp.
AGATTGCGTGACCAATTCGCTTGGCGGGTACGCCGTAGGCGCATAGAGGGATAGGTACTCACGATAAACTCCATTGATAGAACCACTTATACAGGCTTTCATAAATATGCGAGAGAAATAAGGCTGCGGCGTGTAGACTAGGTTAGATTTGATGATTTAACATTGGAAAAGTAATGAAAAATGTTTATGAGCTATCGCAAACGAAGCTAGGGAACCCTCAAATGGGCGAACAATCTAAATTTCAAGGCAATAAGTATCACACTTATAGGTCTCAGTTCCAAAAGGCCGTTGATACGGTTCGTGAAGAAGGCCGTTATCGTATTTTTCGTGATATTCGCCGTAAAGCAGGCGCTTTCCCCGAAGCTACATGGTTTAAAGATGAAGGCGAGCAGGACATCACTGTCTGGTGTTCCAATGATTATCTTGGCATGGGACAAAATGAATGTGTTGTAGAGGCGGTTAAATCTGCCGTGGATGCTGCGGGCACGGGCTCTGGCGGAACACGTAATATTTCTGGCACAACTCGTTATCATGTGCAGCTCGAAGATGAACTATCAAGCCTTCATCAAAAAGATGCTGCGCTTGTGCTGACATCTGGCTATGTCGCAAATGAGGCGACGTTGGGCGTGATGAGCAAAATTCTGCCGAGTCTTGTTATATTGTCTGACGAAATGAACCATGCCTCTATGATTTCAGGCATTCAGCGCGCGCAAAAAGCGGGGGTCTGTGAAAAACGTATCTTCAAGCATAATGATTTGGCCGACCTTGAGGTTAAACTCAAAGCCTTGCCAATTGATACGCCAAAGCTAATTGCCTTTGAATCGGTTTATTCAATGGACGCAGATATTGCCCCTATTGAAGAGATTTGCGATCTTGCTGATAAATACAACGCCATGACATATATTGACGAAGTTCATGCCGTTGGCATGTACGGCCCGACAGGCGGCGGGGTGTGCGAGCAGCGCGGCTTGATGCATCGCATTGATATTATCCAAGGTACATTGGCGAAAGCATACGGTATGGTTGGAGGTTATATTGCTGCGGACGCGGTCATTATTGACGCTGTGCGCTCTATGGCATCTGGATTCATCTTCACGACATCTATTCCGCCAAGTACTGCGGCGGGTGCATTGCGCTCTGTCAAAGTTCTGAAACTGACACCTGAAAAACGCGAGAAACATCAAGAGCGGGCTAATGCCCTTAAAACTCGGTTTCGCGAAGCTGGATATCCCTTTATCGACGGAGACACACACATTGTTCCGCTTATGGTCGGGGACCCTGTAAAATGCCAAGCTATTTCAGACCGTTTGATTGAAGATTTCGGTATTTATGCGCAGCCTATTAACTTTCCAACAGTCCCGCGTGGTACAGAGCGTCTGCGCTTTACGCCAAGCCCGTTTCATACAAACCTTATGATGGAAACCCTCATGGAGGCCTTGGAGATTGTTTGGGCAGAATTTGATTTGAAGCGGGAAAAAGTCGCTTAGTTTAGGACGTAATAATATCTAGCACGACAAATTCTAATGGCGTCACGTTTTAAAATGCTTAACTATTGCCGCGCGCAATATTTCCAACTAAACGCACATTTAATATATCACTACGGAGTCGCATCATGAGCGGTCAAAGCACAGCCCATCTGACGAATTATTTTACACAATCATTAAAGGACCGTGATCCCGACCTATTTGCGTCCATGCAAGATGAGCTGCACCGCCAGCAACACGAAGTTGAATTGATAGCGTCGGAAAACATCGTCTCTCAAGCGGTGTTAGAGGCTCAAGGCTCTGTACTAACGAATAAATATGCAGAAGGTTATCCTGGCAAGCGCTATTATGGCGGGTGCCAACATGTTGATGTGACAGAGCAGCTTGCGATTGATCGCGCGTGCAAACTCTTTGATTGTGGTTTTGCTAATGTGCAGCCCAATTCAGGATCGCAAGCTAATCAAGGTGTGTTTTTAGCACTCTTGCAACCAGGCGATACAATATTGGGTATGGATTTGGCTTCCGGTGGACATCTAACGCATGGGGCTTCGCCAAATATGTCAGGCAAATGGTTTAAGGCTGTTGCTTATGGCGTCACAAAAGATACCAATTTGATTGATTATGACCAAGTCGAGGCGCAGGCGCTTGAGCATAAACCAAAAATGATTATTTGTGGTGGCTCTGCTTATTCCCGCCAGATTGATTTTGCTCGTTTTCGCGCTATCGCGGATAAAGTCGGGGCTTACCTGCATGTGGATATGGCCCATTTTGCAGGTCTTGTTGCGGGCGGCACTCACCCTTCGCCTTTCCCGCATGCACATGTGGCGACGACGACAACCCATAAAACTCTCCGCGGCCCGCGCGGGGGTATGATTTTAACCAATGACGAAAAACTCGCAAAGAAATTTAATTCGGCGATTTTCCCCGGCATCCAAGGCGGTCCGCTTATGCATGTAATCGCGGGTAAGGCCGTAGCCTTTGGCGATGCGCTTAAGCCTGAATTTAAAGCTTACAGCCAAGCTGTGATCGATAATTGCCGCGCTATGGCGGATGCGCTTGTAGAGGCAGGCTATGCTGTTATTACGGGCGGTACGGACACGCATTTAGCGCTGATTGATCTCTCGCCCAAAGGGGTGAAGGGCAATGCAGCCGAGAAAGCCTTAGGCCGCGCTTACATTACCTGTAACAAAAACGGCATTCCGTTCGACACAGAAAAATTCACGATCACATCGGGTATTCGCGTCGGCTCTCCTGCGGGAACAACACGCGGGTTTGGGGTTGAGGAATTTCGTGAAATCGGCTTGTTGATGGCCGAAGTCCTCGACGGGCTTGCCGAAAACCCAAAAGGCGATCCAGAGGTCGAAGAGAGCGTAAAACAACGCGTTATTGCGCTCACGTCACGCTTCCCAATTTATAATTAAGACATTTCTTTACTGGCGCAATAACGGTTTTAAGAGGGTTTAAGACTACAATCGCCTGCGCTGAAACCGCTTAACCCATTTGCACGACTGCGTAAATGTGTTAACGGCTCCTATGCGTTGCCCTTTTTGCAGTTCCGAAGACACTCAAGTCAAAGATAGCCGTCAGGCCGAAGATAATACCACTGTGCGCCGCCGCCGCCTGTGCGGGCAGTGTGGAGGACGTTTCACAACTTTTGAGCGGGTGCAGCTGCGCGAATTAAATGTGATCAAGAAATCAGGCCGCCGTACGCCATTTGACCGCGATAAACTCGCCCGTTCTGTGATGATTGCCTTGCAAAAACGCCCCGTTGATCCCGAGCGTGTGGAGCAAATGATAAGCGGCGTCATACGCCAATTGGAAAGCGCTGGAAATTCGGAAATTAACTCAGATGAAATCGGAGCATTAGTCATGGAGGGACTCGCGGGTCTCGATAAAGTCGCTTATGTGCGTTATGCTTCTGTCTATAAAGACTTTCGCGCGACCCAAGACTTTGAAACTTTTATCGAAGAACAAATGCTCGATCAACCAAGCGGCGAAACTGAGTAAACCCTTTGGCGCGACCGCAAATTACATTAAAACTTGCTACGTCTTTGGACGGGAAAATTGCACTCGCAAATGGTATGTCCGAATGGATTACGGGCGAGAAGTCCCGCGTAGCTGGACGGCGCTTGCGCGCGGCGCATGATGCTATTGCAGTCGGAGCCAATACTGCCGTCATTGATAATCCGCAGCTGACCACTAGAATTGATGGCGCGCCAGACCCTATACGCGTTGTTTTTGATAGCCACCTGCGGTTATCGCCAGATTCTGAGCTGGCTAAAACAGCCCGCCAAACACCCGTATGGATATTTTGTAAAAGCGACGAGGGTAATAAGGCGCGAGCTTTGAAGGATTTATCTATTCGTTTGTTTACAGTGCCTTATGACGGTATTTTAAACATAGAATCTGCACTTGATTTCATGTTTCGTCAAGGGATCAGCACCCTCCTTGTCGAAGGCGGAGGAACATTGGCGGCAAGTTTTATCAAGGCGGGCGTTGTTGACCGCATTGACTGGTTTCGTGCGCCGCTCATTCTGGGCGGGGACGGACGCGACGGCATCGGCAACCTTGGGATAGATGATTTAAACATGACACGCGAATTTACGCGCGTTAATGTCACGGAACTTGGCGATGATCTTCACGAAGAATATGAGCGAGTAGGCTAATGTTTACGGGTATTATTACAGATATTGGACGGGTTCTAACTGTGACGCGCGGTAATGGCGGTGAATGGGGCGATACACGGATGGAAATTGCCTGTGCTTATGATGTAACAGGAATTGATATTGGGGCGTCTATTGCGCATTCTGGCGCGTGTATGACCGTTATTGATAAAGGTCAAAAAGACGGGCAAAATTGGTATGCTTTTGATGTATCTGATGAAAGCCTTGATAAAACTACAATGGGCGAATGGAAAGCGGGCACACATATAAACCTAGAACGTGCGTTAACGGCCAAAGATGAGCTGGGCGGCCATATGGTGAGCGGTCATGTCGACGGAGTTGGTGTCTTACTATCTATTGAAGAGGTTGCAGGTTCGCATAAATTACGCTTCGAAGCGCCAAGCCATATGGCGTTTGGTCTTGCGCCCAAAGGCTCCATTACGATTGATGGTGTGTCTTTAACGGTTAATGTTGTAGAGGACGCACAATTCGAAGTGAATATCATTCCACATACGTGGGATGTGACAACTTTGGGACGTTTACAAAAAGATAGTAAAGTAAATCTGGAAATTGACCTCATAGCCCGCTATGTCGCACGATATCTGGCCCATATGACAGGTAAAGCCATATAATTGGTAGAAAATGAGAGCGACTGTGACACAATTAAATGAAGCGACCTTTGAACAGGTTTATAATTTGGCGACGCCTGAAGAAATTATTGATGATGCGCGGAATGGGCGCATGTATATTCTGGTCGATGCCGAAGACCGCGAAAATGAGGGCGACCTGATTATACCTGCGCAATTTGCGACGCCTGATGCTGTGAATTTCATGGCTAAACATGGTCGCGGCTTAATTTGTCTCGCTATCGAAGAAGCAAAAGCCGAAACTCTTGGTTTGCGCAATATGAGTGCTGATAATAAATCTCGCTTTGAAACGGCCTTCACACAGTCCATCGAAGCGCGCGAAGGTGTGACAACAGGAATTAGTGCTGGTGATCGCAGTCACACGATTCAAACAGCGATTGATCCTGATACCCGCGAGGGCGATATAGTTTCACCGGGCCATATGTTTCCTATAATCGCGCGTGAAGGCGGCGTGTTAGTCCGCACAGGTCACACGGAGGCTTCCGTTGATATTTCCCGTATCGCAGGGCTTAACCCGTCTGCTGTCATATGCGAGATTATGAATGATGATGGCACAATGGCGCGTTTAGATGATTTGGTGAAATTTGCACAATTTCACGGACTGAAAATTGGGACGATAGAAGACCTTGTTGCCTACCGTATGAAAAAAGATCATTTTGTACGCCATGTTGCGTCATCTGATTTTACATCGCAAAATGGCGATGATTTCAAAATCCATGTTTATCGTAATTTTTTAGATGGATTAGAGCATGTAGCTTTGTCCAAAGGGGCACCCAAAGAAGGTGCTGAAAGCCTTGTGCGGGTACATAAAGTCGATTTTGCTGGGGATATTCTTTATGAAGAGAGCCCGCGTTCAGGTCTGATTTGGGATGCGATGAAGCAACTCGCAGCTTATGACGGGCATGCTGTATTAGTTTTGATCCGAGAAGGGTCGATTGATACGTTACTTGAACGGCTCGGGGCACATAAAAGTCCTATTGACCGCACACAGCAAACAATTCGAGAATATGGCGTAGGCGCGCAAATTCTTAACCATCAAGGCGTGCGTAAAATGCGCTTAATTACGAATACTCTACCAAAAATTATCGGGTTAGAGGCGTATGAACTAGAACTTGTAGGTATTACTCCGCTAATGAAGGGTGGCCGCTAAGGCCTGAAACTGTGAAGACTGATCTTATGAAAATTCTTGTTATTCAAGCGCGTTATTACGAAGCTATCTCCGAAGACTTATTGCAAGGCGCTCTTGCCGTGCTTCAACAAGCTGGCGCGCAAGTGACGAAAGTCAATGTGCCAGGTGCGCTAGAAATTCCGCATGTCATTAGTTACGCCGAAGCCTCTAAGGCGGGGTATGATGGATATGTTGCACTTGGATGTGTGATACGCGGGGAAACAACGCATTATGATTATGTTTGCTCAGAAAGCGCGCGCGCGCTCATGGATCTTGCCGTGAACAAACAACTTGCGATTGGCAACGGCATCATCACTGTTGAAAATGAAGCCCAAGCCATTGCGCGCTCTAAGGTTGACCAAAAAAACAAAGGCGGGTTTGCAGCAAATGCGGCTGTGAAAATGATAAAAATTCGTGCAGAATTACGCAACGCAACATGAGTGATACTGCCCCCCACACCAAGAAATCTCGCGGTGCAAATCCCAAGCTTCGCCGCGCTGCGAGGATGGCTGTCATTCAAGCTTTATATCAAATGGAACTGTCAAACGAGCCTTCAAAAATAGTTATCCGTCAGTTTCTAGATCACCGTTTTGGCCATGAAGATGAGCCTGATATGGTGCGTGTTGATGAGGGATTTTTTGAAAATGTTGCACTTGGAACAGTCGAGTTCCAAGACGAAATTGATGCTAAGATTACTGAAAAATTATCGGATAAATGGCCATTACGCCGTTTGAACATGACATTGCGGGCTTTGTTGAGGGCGGCTAGCTATGAGATTTTACATCGTCCTGACATTCCTGCTCTCGTAATCATTAGTGAATATGTCACATTGGCAGATCAGTTCTTTGATGGGAAAGAACCTGCAATGGCGAATGGAATATTAGATGCGATTGCTAAATCTGTCCGTCCCGTAGAATTTGGTGTTATCGACGGATAATATCGGGCATAGCTATAGCTATGGATGAGTTTTCCCTAATTCGAAAATATCTTGCGCCTCTTGCAGGGGTTGGCGGTCTTGGATTGCTTGATGACGCGGCTATTTACACACCGCGCGTAGGCTTTGACCTTGTTCTAACCAAAGATAGTTTTGTTGAGGGGGTACATTTTGCAAAGGGTCGTTATGGCGGAGATACAGCGGAACGACTTTTGCGAACGAATTTGTCAGATTTAGCAGCAAAAGGAGCGCAGCCTGTGGGCTATTTGCTCTCCATCGCATGGCCAGATACGGCCAATATCAAATTTTTCGAGGCCTTTGCTATTGGACTACGTGACGCACAGCATAGTTATGACTTCACACTTTTTGGCGGAGATACTGTACGTACAAATGGACCTATGGTGATAAGCGCGACATTTTTAGGGCAAGTCCCTAAAGGAACTATGGTGAAACGTAGTGGTGCGAAAGTTGGAGATGATGTCTGGGTTACTGGGTCTTTGGGAGGAGCTATGCTGGGGTGCCGTTTGGTGACAGGGCAGGGCGTTACACCGCTTCCGAGTAGTCCTGATTTATGGGAACTTGAGAATCTGTATTTACGTCCTGAACCGCGGTTGTTGTTCCGTAAAACATTACGAAAATATGCAAATGCATGCGCGGATATTTCTGATGGTTTATTATCTGATGCGGGACATATTTGCAGAGCGAGTAATTTGGCCATGCGTCTTGAATTTGATGCGTTTCCGCTCGCGCCTGCCGCGCGCAGTTGGGCGCAATCTCAAGCCAAACCCCAAACGGCTCTCATAAAGTTGCTAAGCTTTGGCGATGATTATGAACTTGTTTTTACAAGCGAACCAATGGCTCATGAAAGTTTAATAGAGGAGGCCAAGGCACTCGGTTTAAGTGTAACAAAAATTGGCAAAGTCGTTGAGTCTGGTGTGACCCAAGATCCTGAGATGACCCAAGCACCCGTAAGCTGTTTCACTACCAATGGCGAGGTGGTGAACTTTCCTAAAACTGGATACTCACATTTTTAAATAAGTTTATCTCTAAGATTCTATTGCAAAAAAAACATCCAATCAAGACTGACTTGATTAGATGCTTTATGAAAGGCATGGATGAATTAGGTAGGTTTATGGCCCGCCAGGTATTCCTCCGTTGCCTCCTCCCCCTGGTAATTGACCTTGGCCGCCCCCTAGGCGGTCCACAGGAATGGCACCGATTGTGCCGAAAATTTGTTCGAGTACAGATAGTTCTCTTCCACGTGTGGGAGTTTTCTTATTGGAAAAGTTCACATAATGCCCGTCTTCAACTCCGTACTCAGCGACTTGTGTCACTTGTCCATCTTCGTTGAATGTTATGGCTGTAATATTGCGTTCTTGAATTTGCGGACGAAGATAGGCGTAGCGTTGTCGCACGGAATTCATGTAATACCATGTGTCTTCTGCCGTATCTTCATCAAATGTAGATTTTATAGACGGATTACCAAGGCGAGCTAAGACGCTTGTCTTTGTGTCTGTTTCCGGATTAACTTCTTGTGGCTTGTTCTCGACATCTGCGACATAACCGTGTGTTCGTAATATAGGATTGCAAGCTGTTAAGCTAAGGCCAATAATGGCTATGCAAGCGAGTTTTGCCAATTTAAAGCTCTGCATGTGTGTGTTTTGTTTTTCTTGGGTCATATTTTACGCTTTTAAACTCGTAAATTAATTTATATCCCGATTTTCGTAACCAATCGAGTAAATGAGTTCAAGGTTAAACATGTTAAAAAACGCACAAGTAACTGCGCTGTATTGTAATAATTGATATTTATGCAACAATATTGAAAATCGGCTGCGACTTTTAATATTATTAATCGAAATTTTCACTGATGAAAGACGTTTTATGGGGTTTTTATCCAAAATACTTGGCGGGCAATCTGCGGCAAAACGTGACGCGCGGCGAATCTATATTTCATTAATGACGCAATCGCGCCGCCCTGAGTTTTATGGAACGGGCCGTGTGAGCGATAATTACGATGGCCGCATTGATGTGCTAACTTTGCATATGGCTTGTGTGCTGAAGGCTTTGAACCAATATGAAGCGCAAGGGGAACGATTAGGACAAGCTTTGTTTGATGAAATGAAGGATGATTTCGAAGTGGCGCTGCGCGAGGAGGGTATCTCTGATACGGGTGTCGCAAAGCGTATTAAGCCGATGATTAGTTATTTTTATGCGCGGGTAAAAGTTTATACTGAAGCTTTGCATGTCGGTCATGGCTTGTCTGAGGCATTTGATAGCCTTGCCAGCCTGGAAGATAATCCATTTTCACCAGATTTTAAATCGAATATTTTAAATTACACAAAACGCCTCTCGCGTGAGCTTGACGGTAAAGCTTTAGGGGCTATGGCTTTATGCCAATTCACTTATCCAGATTTGGAAAGTCACTAGCGGACTCAAAACGTGAACAGTAATTTTAGGAAAACGCTAGAGAAATAAACTGTACCGCTCTATAGCAAGAGCGAGATAATCTGTGAGTCTGAATGCTAGATGGTTTAATTATATCAATAGACGCAATGGGAGGGGATTTTGCACCTGACATTGTGATAAATGGTATCGAATATTTTTTACGCCATGAAGGCCAAGGACGCCGTGCGCGTTTTTTACTTCATGGCGATGAGGCTCAATTAAACCCCTTACTCGCAAAGAATCCTCGAACGCGTGAACGCACAGAGGTTTTACACACGGATAAAACAGTTAGCATGGAAGACAAGCCCTCGCATGCGCTCCGTAAGGGTAAGGGCTCTAGTATGTGGAATACGATTGCTGCCGTAAAAGCGGGACGTGCGGAAATTGCTGTATCTGCAGGAAATACTGGCGCGCTTATGGCGATGTCAAAGTTACAATTACGTATGAAGCGCGGTGTGCAACGCCCTGCAATAGCTGCAAGCTGGCCTCGTCAAGATGGCATGTGCGTTGTTTTGGATGTCGGGGCAAATTTGGAATGCGATGCTGCGCAGCTTACGGAATTTGCCGTGTTAGGCGAAGCTTACTATCACGCTATTTATAAAAAAGAGCGCCCATCTGTTGGCCTACTCAATGTCGGCACGGAAGACCTTAAAGGCAATGCCGTCATTAAAGCTGCACATGAGCGTTTATCTCAAAGTGAGCTTGATCTCAATTATGTTGGATATGTTGAGGGTAATGATATTTCCTTTGGCGGGGCTGATGTTGTTGTGACTGACGGATTTACTGGTAATATTGCGCTTAAAACTGCTGAAGGCACAGCCAAACTTATTGGGGCGTTTTTTAAAGACGCTTTAAATGGATCTATTTGGTCGAAGTTTACGACGGGATTAAACCTTATGGCATTGCGGCGTTTGAAAAAACGTATTGACCCGCGCCGTGTTAATGGAGGTGTATTTCTTGGCTTGAACGGAGTTGTAATAAAATCGCATGGCGGCACTGACGCGGTTGGATTTGCAAATG
>JBDVGI010000069.1:0-27027 GCA_039962885.1 Litorimonas sp.
ATCAACACGTCCCAAAACATCCCGCAATGTCGAATCCATGATGGATTGAAGTTGTAATTGCGCGCCGCGCTCCGACTGAAGCGCCTGATAGAAGCTCACACCATCAACAATACGATAACGAATGAAAGCATCCACAACAAGACGTTCTTGGTCAGAGGCAACAAGTTCGACTTTTTGCAGGTCAACTTCGAGGTTGCGGCGATCCAGTGTGATGACTGTTTCATATGGGAGTTTAAGTTTCAAACCCGCAGCAGGGTCCGCGCCCCACGCATTTTCCACGCGTTTAGCCTGACCAAATTCTAGGACAAGCGCCTGTTCCCATTCTTTGACAGTATGCGTGCATAGAAGGACGATCAGAGCAATAATACCAGCTAAAACAATAAATATCGGAGTTTTACGCATTAGTTTGCTCCCTTTTTCTTAGTCAGTTGATCAAGCGGTAGATATGGCACGACGCCAGAGCCAGCCTCGCTATCTAAGATGATTTTATCCGCAGGGCCGTAAACTTGCTCAATTGTTTCCAAGTAAATCCGTTGACGGGTCACGCGCGGGGCGGCTTGATACTCACCCAAAACCAAATTGAAGCGCTCGGCCTCACCCTTGGCTTCGGCAACGACTTGACCTTTATAACCTTCGGCATCTTGTATGATTTTAGCAGCAGCACCCCGAGCTTGCGGAACAACTGTATTTTGATAGGCCGTGGCCTCATTTATCAGTGTTTCTTTTTCTTGGTTAGCATCGACAACATCGCGGAACGCATCGACCACGCGGCCATCTGGAGCATCAGCTTTTTGCAACTGCACTTCGACAACTTCGATACCCGCCTTATATTCATCCAATGTCTGTTGCATCAAATCACGCACGGCGATTGTTGTGTTTAGGCGCTCTGTTGTAATGATATTTTCAAGCTCACTCTTTCCAACGATTTCGCGCATAGCACTTTCAGCCACTGCTTTTAACGCAATCGCAGGCTCATCAACTTCGAAAACAAAGTCTTTCAGGTCAGAAATCCGCCAAAGAACTGTAAAATCAATATCAACAATATTCTCATCGCCCGTCAGCATAAGCGAGCTATTGTCATTTCCGCCAATCGTTGTTTTTGTGACAACTCTGGTTTTGACTTTTTGATATGTTTCAAAAGGCTGAGGGAATTTAAAATTCAAACCGGGGGTCGCTGTGCGGCTATATTTCCCAAAGCGAAGCACAACGGCTTCTTCTTGTTGGTCAACCGTGTAGAATGAGGTGCTAATCATGAGAAGAGCTCCTATAGCGACAACAATTCCGAATGGGCCAAATTTACCTATTGGGGAATTCGGGCCGCCAAAGCTTGGTCCGCCCGATCCGCCGCCAGTTGCCCGAGACTTAAAGCCTTGAATAACATTTTCTAGATCTGAAGATTTATCATTTGCGCTGGGTCCCGAGCGGTCAGGACGCCCTCCATTCCCCCAAGGTGACTTCCCACCATTATTGCCATTATTTCCAGACCCGCCGCGTGGCCCCCAAGGGCTTTTATTATCCGACATTATAGATGTCTCCATTCATATATTAGCGTCAATGTGGCGATGTACGGCACAATTATCAAGGGCTTGCACCAAAATCAGTCAGACTTTTTGCGCAAATATTCTCTTATAGTAAATGCATAGTCATCTTTCTCTGACTTTGGCATAGTTTCTTCGTGGATGATATCCCAATCAAAAGAAGAAATCACAGGAAAATGCGCGTCCCCGTCAATAACAGCATCCACATCCGAGACGTAAAGCTTGGTGCAAAAGGGCAGAAGCCGTGCGTATAATTGCGCCCCGCCAATCAAAGCCACCTCATCTGCGCCTATCTCACCTGCTAGTTCAAAACCTCGGCCAATCATGTCCTTCATATCATGGAAAACTTCAGCCCCTTTGGCTGCGTAATTCTTATCACGCGTTAAAACCAAATTAGGCCGCCCCGGTAACGGAAAAGGCAAGCTCTCCCACGTCACACGGCCCATCAAACAGGGCTTACCAAATGTCACGCGTTTAAAATGCTTCAAATCAGAGGACAACCGCCACGGTAAATCCCCATCCCTGCCAATTACATGATTGCGCGATTTGGCAACGATGATTGCCAAATTAGGTGACGGAACCCCGAAATCAGAATTTAACTTGGATTGGGGTTTGGACAACATAAATAACACGTTACAGTGCAATTAAGGTCAGGTATAGAGGCGACATGTCACTCTCTGTTAAAAAGCCTAACTCTGTTGAAAAAACTCCGCCCAAAACATCCATGCGTTATTTTAAGTACACGCTTGTCTATATCCTGCTGATTCCATTTATTAATTGGAGCTTCACATGGGCACCGATGGTAGAGTTACCGGGCCTTGCGGGGTGGGCGTTTAATCCTGTCACGATCGTCACAGGTCTTGTCCTTGTTGTGCGTGACTTTGCGCAGCGAGAAATAGGCCATGAAGTCCTTATCGCCATGGCCCTTGCACTGTTTCTGACCTATGTGACAAGCGGCGGAGCTCTTGCGCTCGCGAGCGGCGCAGCCTTTCTCATTTCAGAACTCGTCGACTGGACGATTTTCACCTTCACCAAATATAAGCTTTCAACCCGTGTACTGCTCTCCTCCGCGATTGCTGCGCCAATAGACACAACGGCGTTTCTCTACGGGGCGAGCTTTATTCGGGACGCGCAATTAACGGCCCCAAACATCATCATGAGCATAGGCGGCAAAATGTTCGGCGCGCTCATTATCTGGTGGATTATTAAAAGACGTATGGAAATCTCATGAATAAAACCCCGGACCAAGTCTTGCCGAATTGTCCGAAATGCGGCTGTATTTATGTCTATGAAGATGGGCCTTTGCTTATATGCCCTGAATGCGCGCATGAATGGAATCCCAACATCGCGGCTTCAGATGAGAGGGTCTATAAAGACGCTAACGGCAATATCTTAGTTGAAGGCGACATGGTCACAATCATCAAAGACCTGAAAGTCAAAGGCACGTCCAAAACCGCAAAGGTTGGCACTAAAGTCCGTATCAATCGTCTAATCGACGAAGATCACGACATTGACTGTAAAATCGAGGGCATCGGCGCGATGAAACTTAAAACGATGTTTGTGAAGAAGGCTTAGAGCCATATCCTCGCTTGTAGACTCTGGCCTCAAAGACTTATTGGGCAACTTTAAGACGCTCACAAACTTCTCAAAATTGTGAAGAGACAAGATACCTTAATCATCTATTACACCTTTAATTCATTGACGAAGACAATATCTCCAGAGCAAGCGCCACTTAGGTCTTTGAAAAATTGGAACAGAGCCATAGATATGCGACTTAACCTTTCAAAATTATTGTTTCCGTTTCTAGCAATTTTTTTGCTAGTCGCTTCAGGCTGCAAGGAGGAAAAAGTGAATACACCCACAGTTGCGGGGGACCCGTTAACATCCGGCGTGAATCATATTGGATTAACGGTCAAAGACCTTGAATCGTCAACGAGCTTCTTTGTTGACACATTAGGCTGGAGACGAGCAGGAGGTGTTCCCGACTATCCAGCAAATTTTGTTACTGATGGGGCGATATTTGTAACATTATGGCAAACCCCAAACCCAGAGACAGCAACAGATTTCAACCGTAAAACGAATGTTGGCTTGCACCATTTAGCCTTAACCGTCGCCGATGTCGAAACTTTAGAAGAGTTGCACACGACATTAAAAGCCGACCCAAAGGTCCGTATTGAATTTGGGCCAGAGCTGAACGGCAAAGGTCCCACCGTGCATATGATGGTGTATGAACCCAGTGGATCACGCATAGAGTTTGCTGTTCCAGGTGGACGTAGACGTAGCGAATAGGCCTTTCATCCAAAAGCATTTTGGGCGTTTATGGCCGTAGGTTTTTAAGAGGCAAAACGGCACGGGCACAGGCTGAAACCCGCATGTCCAATAGGAAACATTTTACGGTCTTAGTCCAGCGGCCCGTTTTCAATAAATACGGGTTAGCGCTTCTGTAACCTTATTTTGGTATTATCAGGCGAAACATAAACCACAAGAGGCTTATCATGGCATCCGTAAACGACATTTTAACGCAAGCGCTTACTGATAAAGTTATCGATCCAACTGAATTTTCACAGCTAAGACGTAAAATTTTCGGTGATGGGCATGTCAGTCTTCAAGAAGCAAATATGATCTTTCTGTTCGACATGCAGGCCCAAAGCTTGCCTGAAGGTTGGTCTGATTTTTTTGTGGGCGCCATAACAGATTTCCTTATTCGCCAGACGCTGCCAGCAGGTTACGTGGACTCTATTCATTCGGCGTGGCTCATGGAACGCATCGAACATGACGATCAAATGAAAGAAGACACAGAAATGAAGCTTCTGCTTAACGTTCTGCGTTTGGCCGTCGATGTCCCAAGAGATCTAGAAATTTATGCCCTCAATAAAGTACGAGATAAAATAATCTCAAGCGGACTGAACGGCCAGCTATCCATACAGACTGAAGACGTCGAGTTATTGAAACGCGTTCTTTATGCCAGCAGCGGCTCCGGTGGATTTTCAATATGCCGCGAAGAAGCGCAGTTCCTGTTCCAGCTCGATGAAATTTGCCAAAATTCCGTGAACGCACCAGAATGGCAAAAGCTATTCGTGGGCGCTATCGCGAATCATGTCATGACAATGGGCGCGCCCAAAATGCTTGACCGTGAAACTATGAAAGACCTCCAAGAAAAGCCACTTAAAATGGATTGGAGCCTTTCAGGTATCAAAAATTCATTCTTGGCTTGGGAAAGTGACTATAAAAATGAAGAGCAATCCTTCTTCTTAAATGAAACCGCCATGCAACAGGCCGAAGCCATTACTGCGGTTGAAGCGGATTGGTTGGTCAAACATTTAAACCGAGACGGGGTTCTAAGTTCTAACGAGCGCGCATTACTGAAATTTATAAAAGAGGAATGCGCAAATGTGCATAAAACCCTCGCGCCCTTATTACGTCACGCGGCTTAGTAAAACGCTTTTCCGTGCTCACAGATACAACTGACAAATTTTCAGGATTGCGAGCGGCTTATATTTTGGGCGACAAAGCTCCCTCAGCTAACGCTCTTTTACCTTTATATGGCAAACTCTAAACCGCGACCTTCCCTGCGATGTGCGGGTGAGATTTATAACCCAATATCTTCACGTCATCATAGGTGAAGTCATATAGGCTATTTATGTCCTTATTAAGTTTGAGACGCGGCAGAGGCATTGGTCCGCGTGATAGCTGCTCTTTGACTTGCTCGAAGTGGTTAGAGTAAATATGGGCATCGCCAAATGTATGGACGAAATCCCCGACCTTTAGCCCGCAGACTTGCGCCATCATGTGCGTGAGTAACGCATAGCTGGCAATATTAAACGGCACGCCGAGGAAAATATCAGCGCTACGTTGATAGAGTTGGCAACTTAATTTTCCATCTGCAACATGAAATTGAAACAGACAATGGCATGGCGGCAATGCCATATCATCTACATCTGCAGGGTTCCATGCACTCACAATATGACGGCGGCTATAGGGGTTGGTTTTTATAGCCTCCACCACCTTATCAACTTGGTCAATCACGCGCGTATTGCCGTGTTCATCTGGCGGCCCGACCCAGCGCCGCCATTGCTTTCCATAAACGGGGCCAAGATCACCATTGGCGTCCGCCCACTCATCCCAAATACGCACCCCATTATCTTGGAGGTATTTAATATTCGTGTCCCCTGCGAGAAACCAAATTAGCTCATGAATTATAGATTTTTTGTGCAGTTTTTTGGTGGTCACCATCGGAAAACCATCGCTTAGATCAAAACGCATTTGGTGGCCAAACACACCGCGCGTTCCCGTGCCTGTCCTGTCCATACGGTCGACACCATTGTCCATGACGTGTTTTAAAAGGTCGAGATATTGCTGCATAAATTTTACTCTAGCTCACTTTTACAGATTCGTAAAACATGATGGCACTATATATTTATCAAAATTCACCCCCGCTATTACACTTAGCCTCATTTAAGTTCCAAAAAAAGGGAGCGTTATAATGTTAAGACTATCATTAACTGCAGCACTTGCTTGTATCGCTCTAAATGGCTGCATAGCTGAGAAGAAAAACCCCGCAGTAGGGTTTTGGAAAAGCGTAACTTATACTGGAAAAAGTTACATCGAAATCCAAGAAAACGGTCAATCTTATATCGTAACTAAATATTATAATGATGCATTCGGAAATCCAAAAAAAATTGAATCCGCAGCCGTGTTAAAAGACGGAGTTATGATAGTTACAGGTGATGCTGTAAAAAATGGCATTCTTTATAAACAATCTACAGACCAATTAGTTGTTGACGGTAAGAACACTTTAGAGCGTGTATCAAGCAAAGTAAAAAACGATCTAGAAGATAAATTAGAAGCGCGTGCTAAACGAAGAACAGAAAACAGCCGGCAACTCAGGGAGAATATTAAAAAGAAGAGGAAGACTAGATAACTTAGCGTTGTAAATCCCAATGCCATGAAATTCATAGAAAATGACAAAAAAGTAATAACCCCTCTTGAATTGTCAAAAAAACCTCTTACCTAATTATCGTTAAACAATAAGGGAGAGACAAATGGAAAGACGTGCATATGACCGCGAAATTATTGAAATGGCAGCTTCATTAACACCGCAAGAGCGTGATAGGTTTATTGAAATCATCGAAAATGAGCTACAAAATCCTGTAGAGCTTTATGGTTGGAATGCATGGCTCGGTTGGCTTGGCATTGACAGATTTATCGTTGGAGACATTGTGCTTGGTATTTTAAAGCTAATCACATTAGGCGGCCTCGGAATTTGGCAAATTATCGATTGTTTTTTAATCGGTAACCGCACGCGCGATAAGAATATTATAAAAGCGCGTGAAATTTATGCCTTTGTTACCAGAGGCACTGGGAGCACCCCCTCTATAGCTGCTCAATTACATCCTGCATAGCGTCCAAAACTGCGCTGCCTAATTGTGCGCAGCGCTCTGGTGACCAGCCCTGCTCAGCATCTGGGGCGTTGGCATTATCTTTGAAAGGCATTTCCAACGTCATAGACAGACAATCATAACGGTGTGCCGTAAAATTCGTACACATGGTCAAGTTACCCGTGCCCGGCGCGCTCAATGCATAACCTTGTTCGGTCTGGAAATCAGATGAGGCGCGTTTATAGGCTTCCAGAAAATCCGTTAAATCTTTGGCCTGCTTCTCAGTATAGCCTGGAATGCCTTCTGCGCCCGCAATGAAGTTATATGGCAGGCTTTCATCCCCGTGAACATCCAAGACAAGATCGGGTTTATCTGCATCCATTGCCGCGATTGTATGCAGAACTTCTGGAGATGCTTCTAATGTCGCTACGCCCCATTCTCTATTGAGGTTCGCACCTGAATGGTTTGTGCGCAAATTACCGTGGCGGGAACCATCTGGGTTCATATTGGGGATAATGTGAAAGCGGGCGCTTTTGCGCATAGCCATCGCCGTCTCATCATCCGTATCGAGCAAACGCGCTAAAAAACCTTCCATCCACCACTGCGCCATTGTCTCGCCGGGATGTTGACGGGCAATCACCCAAATATTGGTATTGCCTTCACCTACGCTCAGGCAATCCAGAGACTGTCCCTGAATTGATGTGCCTAAGACACGCAATAACACGTCATCATATTGCAAGCAGTCAGCTATAAGGTCCGCATGGCGCTCCATACTATATGGCGCGAAATACGCATAATAAATGCTATCTTGGTTAGGTGTATGATTGATAACAAGCTGACCATTTTCATATTGCGTTGTATCAACACGAAACCAGTGCTCACGGTCATAACTCGCCGCAACGCGGTAACCATCCCAGCCGCCTGTGAAGGCTGCATCTGCGGCATTGGTTAAAATCATACGGCAGTCTTGCCCTTTGCCGCCTGTTAAGCGGTAATAAAACCATTGATAAAAATCAGACGCATTATCGGGCCGTATAGACAGACGAATATCATCAAGGCGTTCGGCATTATCGACTATAATATTACCGCCATCAAAAGCAGAGGAAATCTGAAAACTCATCTATATCTCACATTATTCGTGGGGGTTTTTTAGGTTATTTAAAATCATCAGGCGCAAGGGCCGCGGTCTCTATGGCTTTCGGAATTTCGAGCGCCGATAGTCCCTTCCAGAAAACTCGCCAATCACCACGCCTTTGCATACCATCACAAGCATGCATATACCAATCATTAAATGGGTTTTCCATGCGAGACCGCCAAAAAAAGCGAGGTATGTCATCACAAATATCTGCCCAAATATCTCGAGCAATTCCATCGCCTTGCGCAGCTTTGGTAATCCAGAATTTCGATAAATATGGAAGCCCTTCAAGTTCGTTGAATAAAGCCCCTCCGCGATATTCTGCCACAATGAAACCTCGATATAGATCGCGCTTAAAAAACTCAGCTTTCATTTTTTTCCCAAAAGCATTTTCCATGGAGTTCTGCAAGTCACGCTGTACAAAAGATTTAAAGTTTTGCCCCCGTTTGATTATCACTTTACGCCGAATAAGCGTCCCCGAGCCCTTTGTCGTAAAAAGCTCCATTAGCAGATTGAGTGGTGATGCAATCACATAGGCTCGGCGTTGTTCAGTGTTAGCATCAAGGGCCATAACGCTTCGCAAAAACCGTATCTGACCTTGGCTAAACCCAGGTGTTTTTAACAGCTCTGGAATTTCATCTATCGTTAAATCTTTAATGCGTGATCCATTTTGTGTTAATCCGCCAGAAGGTTGTAGGAACAAAATTTTATTCGACTTCAACGCCTCTGCCAGACGTGGGAGGTCCATAGATTTTGACCGATTCGTCATTTCCAAAACAACCAACCTTCCCGTACGAGTGACTTTTCGGATATCAGGGATTAATCCATATGTTGCTGTATCAAGCTTAACAACGCCAATATTACTTTGTTCCATATCCCGCGCGAGACGCTGTGATTGAAAGCGCACAGATGTACGGTCTTCATCAAGCGCGCCAACAAGCAAGACAGGAGTTAGCCCTAAGTTCTTTAAAATACGCAAGCTACCAATCAAGCTTTCTAGTAAAGGGTTTTTGAGACAGCGCGGGTCGATCACAACCAACGCAAACCGTTCCGCATCTTGCGCAGAAAACAGTTGAGCATAAAATTTAGCTTCATGATTTGCGCCAATAGCCGACAAACTAGACAAAACAATATCGCGAATTTCTTGGCTCACCAGATTAGACCTATCATGACATGCCGCCCAGTAATGCGCGCGCGTAATGCTGCGCAGCTATGGTAAGTTGTTCTATTTCAACATATTCATTAGGTTTATGAGCTTGCTCAATATTACCGGGACCGTAAACAACAGTGTTAATACCAGCGGCACTCATCATTGCCGCCTCTGTCCAATACGGCAGATCAACAATTTCGCTACCTTTGAAAAAACCTTCAAACACGGATATATCTTTCGTCGCAAAAGGCTCAAACGCAACAATCGTATCCAGTTTGGCTTCAGGGCATAGCCGTTTTGCCATGGCATATATTTCGCTGCGGCGTAACATCACTTCATCACCTGGCGGCGGGCGCATCGACATAAATAGTGACGCATGTGTTGGAATAACATTATACGCCCCGTCAGAGCGCAATTCTCCGATATTGACGCATAGCCCCTTATAAGGCTCAACCCCAAAATCCATATGCGCATCAGCATAATCGCCTATGCTTGCAGCAAGGCGCGCAGCCCCCAGTAAAGGCCGTATTGTCGTGTCAGCAAGCGAGCTATGTCCCCCTGGACCGCTAAAGTCCGCGCGGATGGCTAACATACCGCGGTGCCTACGTCCGACGCGACAAGACGTCGGTTCGCATACAATAGCATTGACAACGCCGTTTAAATGCCCTGCTTTAATCAAAGCTGGCATGACTTCACTGCCATGTTCTTCATCACCAGAGAGCAACACGGCAACATTTTTCGGAACCGTTGTTTCAAGCGCTGCCAAAATACAAGCCGCCGCGCCTTTGATATCGCTACTGCCAAGCCCGATAAGCCGCCCGTTTTTTTCCAAAAGCTCGAGCGGATCACTGTCCCAGCCTTGCCCGCTTGGAACGGTGTCTATATGCACATTCAAAACCGTTTTCGGAGAGCCCCATATTGCTAGCACAAAAGCACTATTGGACTTTCCGCGCGATCGCGGCACCTCTTCGACAATCAACTTATCCGGAGAGAACCGCGCTAGTTCATCGCGCAAATAGTTCACACAGGCCACCTCATCGCCGCTCCCATTACGCGTGTCAAAAGCGATGAGACGTGCAAGATGTTGCTTTATATTATCTTCAGAAATCGTGATAACGTCTAAGTCCTTTTTCGCGTTCTTACTCCGCGCGCCTATTTTCACTTTAAACTTGGCTTTCGCGCAGCGCAATGGTTCAAAGATATTGCATCCTAATTATAGTTGCTTTTTTATTGAAAAATTTAGCAATAGCGGCTAGAAAGGCTGTGCTAGCTTGCTAG
Source organism: Litorimonas sp. (assembly GCA_039962885.1). GTDB lineage: Bacteria > Pseudomonadota > Alphaproteobacteria > Caulobacterales > Maricaulaceae > Litorimonas. The sequence goes on from JBDVGI010000069.1 coordinate 10,480, forward strand.
ATATGATGATAAACGCGCTTGTAATACACGGACTGGACCCGGGGGCGGTACCCGGCGGCTCCACCACAAAAGCTCATAATGTGAGCCTTTCTGATGGGGCCGAAATAGGATCGACAGACGTCTAAAGAAGTTAGCTTTCATCCGATTTGGTATCGTTAAATGCCTATTTTTAGTAATTGCAAATGACAATTCTAATGAAGAGTTTGCTCTCGCAGCGTAAGCAGCGCGACAAATTCGCACTTTAACTCCTAGGCCGTCATACGCCTAGGCGGGCTTCGGAGGGTAGCTGGCAACAGAAACTCTCCACTTTATTCATCAATGACTAAGCAATAACACGCTGCGGCGGCACGTCCGTACGCGCGATTGTTTCTCCGCTAATCTGCAATAAGATTTCAATATTTACGACGCCCGTATCAACAAAGAGAGCTACGGGTTCTAACCCATCTTGTGTTTTGAGTTCAAACTCAAAAAACGCCCTATCCTTATCAGTCCAAACCATGCGGTGATCATGATGTATCAAAACCTCATCCACAAAGACTTTAAAGCCATTAAACCAATGATTTTCCAGTCTTATCTTGCGGGCTTTATATGTTCTCTCGAGAGTTTTTTTCATAAAATCAAACACATCAACACCCTTTCCATATCGTATATCAATATGTAAGGTATGTTACCTTGATGTCAAGATTAAGGATATCAAGATTAAGCCCCCCCCCTCACCCGCGCCTTACCAACCGCGCAGGAACGCCGCCCTCTGGCCGTAATGTTACCGTCATCAGCGGCCTTGGGTAGCAATCATCTGGCACCTCTATATCATAATCACGCAGCAAAGTCCCCAGCGCCATCACCGCCTCCATAATAGCGAAGGCCATACCAACACAGATACGCGGCCCTGCGCCAAATGGCATAAAGGGCGCGCCTTTAGCTCTTAATTCTGGTTGGCGTATAAACCTATCTGGATCAAAGGCGAGCGGGTTGTCCCAAAGCCGTTCCGTACGGTGCATGATATAATTTACAAGTAAAAACGTGTCGCCTTTTTTAATATGGCGGCCCAAAATTTCTGTATCTTCGACACATTCACGGTTGAGCATCGGCGCAGGCGGATAGAGCCGCATAGTTTCATCCAAAACAGCCCGAGTGAATTTAAGCTTCTCTATATCCTCATAGCGAATATCGTCTTGACCGCAGAGCTGTGTGACTTCTTCGCGGATACGCTGCGCGGTGGGGGCGTGCATAGCACATAAGTATAAAGCCCATGTCAGGGTGAGCGCTGTCGTTTCATGCCCTGCGATGAAAAACCCAATCAAATTATCGCGTTGCTCTCTCGCGGATAATGATTGCCCTGTATGCGGGTCTTGCGCAGATATAAGCAGGCTAACCAAGTCATCACTTTGCGGGCTGTCTTTACGGGCTTCAATTAAATCATCTGCTGCGCTTTTAAGCTTGCGTAGCGCATTTGCTCCTTTGGGAGATATTGGCCGCGGCACCCAGCGCGGCAACGGTAGCAAATCGTCAGGCCGTAATGTCCCCGCTCCTGTCACCACATTACGCGTCGCAAATTTTAAACGGTCTTTGTCCAAACCCTGCGGGTCGCCTAACAATGCTTTCGCCAAAACATCAAAGGTTAGCTCCGCCATTGCTGCATTCAATTCAATCTCTGGTGCTTTATCGAGTTTTGCGCAAAAATCATGCATCACATCCGTGATTAATGGGGCAAGGTCTTTCATATGGCGCTTAGCAAACATCGGTGCGACAGATTTGCGTTGCCGTTTCCATTGCTCGCCATGCACAGAGAGCAATCCCTCTTTGGTCGCAGGGCCAAGAATACGGGCATCAATAGGCGCTTTAGTGAATTTCTGTGATTGCGTCGCCAACACTGCCATCATCCCTTCGGGGTCAGATATGACATGAAGTTTTTTTCCAAACGCCGGCACACTGACGATAGGTTGGTTATAGGCCATCGGGCGAAAGCCCTCTATCGGGTTTCGAATAAAAGTCCATGTCGCTTTTATAAAACCTTCATCTTGGCGTAAAGGCTTGGCGTGAGGCGGATAGAAAAACCCCGATGTTTCAGGAATGGCTGCGGAGGGTTGCTCTGTATTGTCCATACCGCAGCTAGGCCTTTTTTCACATAAAACGCAAGGGATATAAGCGCGTCGAATCGTCTTAAAAAACCAAACTCATAAGACCCACAGCGAAATATTTACAAATTGCAGCACCAAGCAGCTTGACGTCTAAAATTAGGGGGTTAGGGTAAGGTATGAGCCAAGATTTGATGAATTACGAACAAATGACACAACTCGCGCTGCGCGGAGTTGTGCGAGATGCTATCCGCCGCGTTATTCGCGAAGATGGCCTACCGGGCGCGCATCATTTTTACATCACATTCCTCACCCGTTACCCTGGGGTTGAAATTGATGAGAGCCTTGCGGGGAAATATCCCGAAGAAATTACAATCGTCATAGAGCATCAATTCTGGGACTTAAACGCGCATGCCGATGAATTTGAGGTCACATTGAAATTCGGCGGTATTCCAAAATATCTCAAGGTTCCATACCACGCTATCACGCGTTTCCATGACCCAAGTGTTGGCTTTGCCCTGCAATTTGACGCACCTGTGGAAATGGAACCGCAAGACAGCGCAACCATTGCACAAATCACTGCGAAAACATCAACTAAGCCTGCTCTTAAAACAAAGGGAGCCGCAAAACCAACTGCCATTGGCGCAGCGAAAGCAAAAGCCAAAGATACAACATCAGATAAAGCGGCAGATACTAAAGCGAAAAAGGCCAAAGACGGTGCATCCCCTGAGGGTGATAAAAAAGATAACGCCGAAAAGGTCGTGAGCTTGGACGCATTTCGCAAGAAGTGATTGTCCAAACACAATCTCATTCAAACTTTTAGTTTTTTAAGAAACTAAAACCCTTCGGCCTCTAAAGCACAGTAGATTGAAAATATAAAACGTCGTTCATTCGGTCTGAGACAGGGATTAGCCTAGAAAGTCGAACTTATATCAGTTTCAGGCTTCTTGCTGGAACTATCAATCAATTTTTTATATTCACGCGTATCAAATTTACTTTTCAAGACTAAACTCAATTTACCATTTGCAGGACTTATTCTTAGGCTCTCTAAGACTAGAAAGGAGTCCCTTGTAATTTCTTCACCTACATAATTATTGAACGCATTCTTTTCAGCTATGTCGTATTTTTGAAACGCTTTATCTTTGGCAACATCACGGGTCAATTTTAGATCTTTGAGAACATAATTAACAGCTCTAGAGTAAGATCCGCTCGGAAGTTCGATGAACTCCACTTTGATTTTCTCACGACCGTCACCTTTCTTAAACGCCATGGTTAATACGCCACTAGCTGAAGAAAGTGGTAAGGTTTTCTCTATCTCAGCATAGCTTATTTTTGGGTTTTCGAACGTTAATTCGTTGATCTTGACCGCTTGTTTATAATTATATTGCGGAGTCTGTGATACATAGACAGTTTCTATCTTGGCGCCATTCAGACTTACAAATTTTATTGACTTATCAGGCACATACCCTTTGGATTTTAATGCAGATGCAACCTGATCTGGCGTCATGTCTAATGTAACGCCCGCAATGTCATATGTTTGCGCAAAGGCCGATGGCGTCATCATGCCAACCGCTAAGAAACCTGTCGTTATTTTAGATAATAATTTCATAAAAAGCTCCCACATTACGAAAAGCAACTTTAGAGGAGCATCTTAAAACATCAAGCCATAAATCGAACTATATCTAAGCACGTTCTCTGATGGCGCGTAGATCAACTTAATTTACAATTTGGATTATACTTCGTTAAGTCCGCCAATTTCATAACATTCTGACTAGGCACACACGCGTTTTACCGCTAGCCTATACAAAATATTTTACAGCGAATAACTTTGAATAAATGGAGTGCACTGCAACATGAAAACTAGAACTGAATCCGATAGCTTTGGTAAACTCAAAGTTCCTGCTGATAAATATTACGGCGCGCAAACGGCCCGTAGTCTTATAAATTTCCCAATTGGAATTGAGACAATGCCGCCCTCCCTCATTCGGGCATTAGGCGTTATTAAGCGCTCCGCAGCATTGGCTAATAAGAAAGCCAAAAACCTCGACGCGAAAACCTGCAAAGCCATAGTTGCGGCCGCATCCGAAGTTGCTGAAGGCAAACTTGATGACAACTTCCCGCTTTCCGTCTGGCAGACAGGGTCAGGTACGCAGTCTAATATGAATTCCAATGAAGTCATATCTAACCGTGCCATTGAAATTATGGGCGGCGAAATTGGGTCCAAAACACCCGTTCACCCCAATGACCATGTTAACCGCAGTCAATCATCCAATGATACCTTTCCAACCGCTATGCATATTTCTGCGGCAGAGGAAATTCATCACAACCTCTTGCCTGCGCTGACATATCTACGCAATGCGCTCAATGATAAGTCACAAGAATTCAAAAAAATTATCAAAATTGGCCGAACTCATACCCAAGACGCAACACCTGTGACACTTGGTCAAGAATTTTCAGGATATACCGCACAGCTTGATAACGGCATTAAACGCGTTGAACGCGGCCTCAAAGAATTACTGCCCCTCGCGCAAGGCGGCACAGCCGTTGGTACGGGATTGAATGCCAAACCCGGTTTTGCCAAAAGCTTTGCTGAAGAAGTTGCAGCCTACACAAAACTACCCTTTAAAACGGCGCCGAATAAATTCGAAGCCCTTGCCGCCCATGACGCATATGTCTCGGCGCATGGGGCGCTCAACACCGTAGCGATGTCACTCTTTAAAATCGCCAATGACATTCGGTTTTTAGGCTCTGGCCCGCGCTCTGGTCTTGGCGAAATTTCCTTGCCCGCCAATGAGCCAGGCAGCTCCATCATGCCAGGCAAAGTCAATCCAACCCAATGCGAAGCCCTCACCATGGTCTGCACTCAAGTGGCTGGCAATAACACCACTATGAGCATGGCAGGCAGCCAAGGTCATTTCGAGCTTAATGTCTACAAACCTGTTATGGCTTACAATATGCTGCAATCCATCAAGCTCCTATCAGATAGCTGCATGGCCTTTGCCGATAAATGCGTCATTGGCATTACCGCAAATGAAGACCGTATCGCCGAGCTGATGGGCCGCTCGCTTATGCTTGTCACCGCGCTTGCGCCAACCATTGGTTATGACAATGCCACCAAAGTCGCCAAGACAGCACATAAAAACGGAACAACACTGCGCGAAGAAGCCGTCAAACTAGGCTTTGTCACAGAAAAAGAATTCGACAAAGTTGTGCGCCCAGAACTGATGATTAAACCGCGGTAAAGATTCAAATGCCTGACAATGTCATAAAATTCGGCAAAGCAAAAAAATCTATGGCCCGCAAGGCTAAGGATAAAAAAGCAGCGCAGAACCGTGTGCGCTTTGGGCAGAAAAAATCGGCTAAGGATTTGAAAAAAGCCTTAGCCAAAAAACTCCAAACGAATTTGGACGCCCACAAGCTCGATGAGCCTAATGCTGACGCGCCCAAAGATGATGATTAAACGTTCAATTTCCATTTACGGCCATTCAACCTCTCTCGCCCTAGAATCGGAGTTTTGGGCCGTGATAGATATGGCGGTTACACAATCAGGCCTCAGTTTTTCTGCCTTTATTCGTGGTCTTGACGACAAGCGTATGAGCGAAGGCGGAACACAAAATCTAGCGAGTTATTTGCGGGTTTGGGCGCTAAACCATGTTCAAAATGCGATAAAGCCCGAATAAGGACATTTTATGTAGCTTTAAGTCTAGCTCAAACTCTGTGTTTTCCTTATGTTCCGCAACATGTCTGCGTCTGATTCCTTTAAACCTGCCCCGCCGAGGCCTAATAATAATGCGCACAAAGACGGCCCGTCCCTCTCTGCGCAAGCTATGGCACGGTCATTTACGAATAATGACGCACAAAACAACCACAATGCCGATTACTTAGAAGGTCTAAATCCAGAGCAAAAAGACGCAGTTTTGACGATTGACGGACCTTTGCTTGTTTTGGCTGGCGCAGGGACAGGCAAAACACGCGTTCTGACCTGCCGATTAGCGCATATTTTGAACACGGGCCGCGCGTATCCGAGTCAAATTCTCTCTGTAACCTTTACCAATAAAGCCGCGCGTGAGATGCGTGAACGGGTTGGTGGTCTGCTTGGCGCGACTGTCGAAGGCCTGCCTTGGCTTGGCACGTTTCATTCTATCGCAGCGAAAATTCTGCGCATCCACTCGGAGCTAGTTGGGTTGAAATCTAGCTTCACAATTCTGGATACAGACGATCAAATTCGCCTTCTTAAACAAATCATCAAATCTGAAAATATTGACGAAAAGCGCTGGACGGCGCGCTATCTGGCCTCCTTGGTTGATAACTGGAAGAATAAAGGCCTAACACCTGACAAGCTCAACCATAAGCAATCGTTCAAATTTGCTGACGGAAAAGGGCAAAAACTTTATGAGATATACCAAGCCCGCTTAAAGGTTCTCAATGCCGCCGACTTTGGCGATTTACTGCTTCATAATTTGACGATCTTTTTAGAACATCCCGACATATTAAAACGCTATCACCAAAAATTTCGATACCTGCTCGTAGATGAGTATCAAGATACGAATGTGTGCCAATATCTCTGGCTTCGCCTACTCGCTCAAGGCTCCCAAAACATTTGCGTTGTGGGTGATGATGATCAGTCGATCTATGGCTGGCGCGGCGCCGAAGTCGATAATATCCTCAAATTTGAAAGTGACTTTCCAGGAGCGAAAGTCGTCAAGCTAGAGCGTAATTATAGATCTACGAAGCATATTCTCGGCGCAGCTTCAGGATTAATAACAGCCAATGAAAGCCGCCTTGGCAAAACCCTTTGGACAGATGAAAGCGGCGGAGAACCTGTGACCGTCACAGGTGTCTGGGATGCTCCTGCTGAAGCCCGAATCATTTCCGGCGAAATTGAAAATTGGCGCAGTAAAAACCGCGCCTATAATGATGTCGCTATATTGGTGAGAGCTTCGCGGCAAATGCGTAGTTTTGAGGAACGGTTCATACAACTTGGACTGCCTTACCGTGTTATCGGCGGACCGCGTTTTTTCGAACGCGCGGAAATTCGTGACGCACACGCTTATCTACGTGTGCTACGTTCCGACACAGATGATCTCGCATTTGAACGTATCGTCAACACCCCCAAGCGCGGTATTGGCGCAACAACTATACAAAAACTGCAAACCGCCGCCCGTATGATGGGAGTCAGTCTTGAACATGCGACGCGGGAGTTGACCAAGACAGATGAGATTCGCGGCAAAGCTCGTTCAGCCTTGCGCGCCTTTATTCTCGACCTTGACCGTTGGCGGCGTGATGCCAAAGACATGCCCCACACGGACATGGCCGAACGCATCTTTGACGAGTCAGGTTACACACAAATGTGGCGCGATAATAAAGATGCTAAATCCGCTGGTCGTCTCGATAATCTTAAAGAACTTATTCAGGCTATGGGTGAATTTGATACGCTCGAAGCTTATATGGAACATGTGAGCCTCGTGCTTGATGTTGAAAGCGGACCCCAAGAAGATGAAATTTCTTTGATGACGCTACATTCAGCCAAAGGTCTAGAGTTCCCTTTAGTCTTTCTGCCCGGTTGGGAAGATGGTATGTTCCCTAGCCAAAAATCTATGGATGAAAGCGGGCTAGCAGGTCTCGAAGAAGAACGGCGTTTGGCCTATGTCGGAATTACCCGAGCGCGCGAACACGCTAAAATTTACTTCGCTGCCAATCGTCAAGTTTACGGATCGTGGCAATCGTCATTGCCCTCGCGTTTCATTGACGAACTCCCCCCGCAACACGTCGAAGCGGGTAGTGAAACGGGCTATTATGAGGCTCAAAATGTCAGCAACCGCGCAGCACAAAATTTCGCAAGCAGCTTTGAGAGTTCCCGTTCGTCCACACGTCCTGCTTCTGCGGGTTGGACACGTTACCAAGACAGTCGCGAAGCGAAATATTCAAACGGAACCTCTCGCGGAACATCTCGAGGCCCTGTTCAAATTGAAGGCCGCGCGCCCCGCCGCGTGTCCAAAAGTCCTAAAACAACGGCATCTAGCCGCTTCAAGGCTGGAGACCGTATTTTTCACCAAAAATTTGGCTATGGTAACGTCACCATGACAAATGGTGATAAACTCACCGTAGAGTTTGAGAAAGCGGGTGAAAAAAAGGTCTTGGACGGATTTGTGGAAAAGGCTTAAGGCCCATATTATGATAATACGACACTTAATACTCGCCCTATGTCTTTTATGTTTGAGCGCCTGCGCCAGCAGTAAAATTCCGCTTTCAGTATTGCAAATAAACTCACTTGAGACAACGGAGCGCAATACGGGCAGCTTTAAAGGGTTAGAGTTTTTGGCCGACCCTATACCGGGACAAATCAAAAACCGCGTCAATATTCTGTATTTACACGGCATTGGCTTCACCGAAGACAGCACAGCCGATCAGCTCGCTGGAGAGTTTCTAGGAGGCATAGCAGGTGCCTATGATTTGACCGAGACAGATGGACTCGTCACAACCTTATGCGGCTCAGAAGCGAGCACAGAAATTAACTCGGCCAAGCCTCATATTTATGTCCGCGCAGATAGCCCGCGTACTTATGAAACTGTTATTCCAGGTTCGCAACTCAGACTAAACGACCTTGTATGTATGGATAAGCAAGTTCTAAACATTGATGAAACGCTCGAATTTGTTCTTTACAGAATTTTTTGGGATAATATCTTCTGGGACAGTTTACAATTTGCCCATGTCGGCCAAGACGATGACCGCGGGAGCTCTCAAGATATCGCGAGGCAACGCCGTAAATATAATCGTATCCTCAAAGACGATTTGGTCAATTACGGGTTTTCTGATGCTGTGATGTATTTGGGCAATGCAGGCATTGAAATTAGAAATGCCGTAAAAGGCGCAATGTGTAGCGCGGCCCTTGATGCTTCTGGACTTACTTTTGCTCAACAAGGCGATGATAATAACCGTCTTGCGGCTGGGAGTGCTTGTAACCGCGCGACAAACACCTCGCTCGAGATTAATCAATTTGCATTTGTAACAGAAAGCCTTGGTAGTAAAATCATGTTTGATGTGATGCGAGAAGCCATGACGGATAACCGCACAACCATTCATGACGATATGATCCGCAATAGTGAAACTTATATGCTCGCCAATCAATTAGCCCTTTTATCCCTATCTGACATCAGCACAACTCCAACCAAGAAAGCCAATCTATATTCAGATTCAGAGCGTCCTCGTATTATCGCTATGTCGGAAATTAATGACTTTTTGAGTTATGAGTTAATTCCTTTTTATGAGCAGCTTTACAGGCGCAGTATTCGCCAAGACACTAATTATAATACAAGCCTAACCCTTAATCGCCGAAGAAAATTGATTGATGAAATCGGGTTTAATGTCGTTGATATGCGGTTGGAATTTGCAGATAAAATCATCCCATTTGTTGATAGCTTTGCAAATCCCAAAGACGCCCATAGCGGCCATGCTGGCGAACCAGAGCTGATGAAATATATTTTATGCGGCGCAGAGAGTGGTGTGCGCCGCGATAGTGAATGTCTGGCTTTGACGGATATCAATACGACGCCATCATTTTTGAAAGATCTATTTGCCCCTCTTGAGACTAAGCCAAAAACGCAGCAGACAAAATAGGCGCTATTATGACCAACACTCCATCCCCACCGCCCTTTGGTTTATTTATTCGCAGTCATAAATCCAATGCTTTTGACATTGCCGACGCCCTCGGTTTTCAGGACAATATGGACGCACTCTCCGTCTCGATTTTTGATGACGGACCAGATACAATGGCAATCCAAGCTCTTTTTGAAACAGAAGGACAAGCAATGGCCTGTTTTAATGCTCGCGAATTTGACAAAGCCATGCAAGATAGCGACCTAAAAAATGGCGCAGTTGAAAGCTTCGTCGCGCAGCTTCCTGATGAAGATTGGGTTAGTTTATCTCAAGCAGGTTTACCACCTGTCCCAGCAGGGCGTTTCTTTGTTTACGGCTCTCATGATGCAGATAAAATCCCCGCCAGCGTGCAGCACCCGATTGAGATCAATGCGGGTCTGGCATTTGGCACAGGACATCACGGGACAACGCGCGGCTGCTTACTAATTTTTGACAACCTGCTAGAGCAAGGGTTCTCAAAATCTCGTATTTTAGATCTTGGCTGCGGCGCAGGTATTCTTGCCATTGCTGCGGCAAAGGCTCTCAACACTTCAATTCTTGCGACAGATATTGATCCTGATGCCAAAATGGTCACACAACAAAATGCGGCTATAAATTCTGTTACACCTCTTGTTGAGGCTCATATTGCCGACGGATTTGAAACGCCTATCTTAAAGGACAAAGTATTTGATCTCATATTTGCGAATATTTTAGCCGGCCCGCTTACTGAATTAGCTCCGCAGATAAGCACAGCCCTTGCCCCCAAGGCTTATGTTATTTTATCGGGCATTTTAGATGACCAAGCAAATTGGGTCGCCAAAGCCTTCTCCGGTCAAGGCTTGAATGTAACGCCTCAACAAAGCTTAAAAGGATGGACGTCATTATTGGCGCAAAAGCCTTAGGACATTTGGCCACAAAAAAGCCCGCTTCGAAGGGTTAGCGGGCTTCATTCATAATATATTATGATTAGGTTTATAGTGCGCGGTTCGCTCTACGTGTACGGCGGGCCGTACGACGACCGATCAAACAACCAGCTGAATTTTTGCTCTGCACTGTAGGTGCGAATGTGATGTTCTGAGTTGAATTAACTTTTGTCATTTTAAAATCCTTGTATTTAGCTCAATTCATGAGCAAATATATACCTTTATAAAGCGCGGTTTGCGCGGCGGTCACGGCGTATTGTACGACGGGCAATAATGCTGCCAACTATATCTTTACGCTGAGTTGTTTCGCCATTAAATGTTGCGTTAAAACGCGCTACTTGTGTCGTTACGAACTCTGTTCCAAATAATTCGGTAGTCATTTTCAAATCTCTTTTTCATATTTACCAAGACATCTTGGCTTTCGATGAGAACTATATAGAAAATTTCTCCTCAGGTTAGAACAGACAAGTAATCGTAAGAGCTATGCAAAAATGCAAGGCTCATAAAGGTCTTGTTAACCATGATGGTGCTCACGCCCGACTTAAACGACAATATAACCTCAGACATAAGATTTTTTGTAAAATATAAAGGTGCATCATGACGTTAGTCTGTTTATAAATCGAAAAAGCGTAATCTGTAAGGACCTGATATAATGGGACAAGACTTCACCCCTATACAAACCTATGACGTTAAAGGCGGGCCAGAATTTGGCCGTGTGAATTTACCAAAGCTTCGCGCAGCCATGAATGCAGAGGGCTTGGATGGTTTTCTCATCCCCCACGAAGATGAATATCAGAATGAGTATTTGCCAGATTGCAATGAACGCCTAATGTGGGCAAGCGGGTTTACAGGCTCTGCTGGTGCCGCAATTGTAACAACAAACACAGCCATTATGTTCGTGGATGGGCGCTATACTTTACAAGTTAGACAACAAGTTGATGAAAGCCTATTCGAATTTGTATCCCTAGAAAATGGCGGAATGGCGAAATGGCTACGAGAAAACGCCGTAGCAGACAATGTTTATGGTTATGATGCGCGGCTGCACAGTCCGAACGCTTTGAAACGCTTAAAAGCCTCAGCAAAATTACGCGGAGCGTCTTTAAAGGCCGTCATTCAAAATCCAATTGACATAGCATGGGCAGATCGCCCCGCCGCCCCGCTTTCTCCAATTACGATACAGCCTTTAGAATATGCAGGATTATCTCACGCAGAAAAACGAACCAATATCGGCGTTGCCATCGCCGCCCAAGGCGCGGATGCTGCGATTATCACAGCGCCCGCTTCTATCGCATGGCTATTGAATATTCGCGGCGCGGATGTGCAATGTACGCCCCTGCCCCTCTCCACACTCATTATTGACACCCAAGGCCAAGTCAATTTCTATGTTGCGCCCGAAAAAATATCTGATGACATTCGCGCCCATCTTGGCAATCACGTCAGCATATCAAATGAGGCTAACCTGCAAAGCGGCATTAATAGCCTCAAAGGTCAAACCGTCATTGCAGACCCCAATACGGCCTCAGCATGGTTTTTTGAAGCCTTAGAAAAAGCAGGCGCTCACGTTAAGGCCGCCGCCGATCCTATTGCCTTGCCCAAAGCGTGTAAATCAGACGCGGAAATAACAGGCACACGCACCGCGCATATTCGCGATGGCGCAGCTTTGGTCCGGTTTCTGCACTGGCTCGATACCGACGCGCAATCAGGTGAATGTGATGAAATCGAAGCGGCCGTAAAACTCGAAAGCTACCGCCACGCTACAAACACCCTTGAGGATTTATCTTTTGAGAGTATTTCGGGCGCAGGTTCTAATGGAGCCGTTGTGCATTACCGTGTCAATGAAGCGACAACACAAAAACTTTCCCGCGGATCGCTTTTCTTAATTGATAGCGGCGGTCAATACCGCGACGGGACAACGGACGTCACCCGCACAGTTCCTATTGGGACGCCCAGCCGCGAAATGGCAGAGCGCTTCACATTGGTTTTAAAAGGCCACATCGCTTTGGCAGTTGTGCGTTTCCCCGAAGGTACAACAGGGAGCAACCTTGACGCCTTAGCGCGTATGCCATTATGGGCCGCAGGTTTGGATTATGATCACGGCACTGGGCACGGCGTTGGCGTTTATCTGGGTGTTCACGAAGGCCCTCAACGTATATCCAAAGCGCCCAACACGGTCGCTCTGCGGCCAGGTATGATTGTGTCCAATGAACCTGGTTATTACAAAGCTGGCGAATATGGCATCCGTATAGAAAACCTACAATATGTCACACAGGCGCAAGACGTAGGCGGCGAACGTAAAATGCTTAGTTTTGAAACGCTGACACTCGCCCCTATTCACAGAGACCTTATTGTTACGGACATGCTTTCACCAACGGAACGTACCTATATGAACGACTACCACACGGCGGTTTGGAACACGCTAGGGCCATTAGTTGAAGGCGATGTGAAAGACTGGTTAGAGGTAGCCTGTAAGCCGTTATAGAAGAGAGCTTTGGAAGTTTGTGAAAATCATTCTAGGCTTCCAAACTCTTAGCTTCAGCACAACTATATCTACCGAGCTTTTAAATTCGCATAAAACCCGTATGCGTAGAAAAGACCAACCCCAAAGATCATGACAGACGCGGCGGCGTGGAATTGCCCCATAGACGTATGCCACGGCCAATTAACTGCAAATAACATCACAATTCCAACGGCGCCTCTTATCAACATGAGCGCAGCGATGCCAAGTAAAGCTGTTTTCATCAATGGTAATTTCCGAATGCGCCTTGCACCAGCTAAGGCGTAAAATCCCCAAACACATAAAACGAATGCTATAAACAAAGTCCAGACAATAGGCATGATGTCGCCTCGGCGATAGCTTTCAGAAAACTCCACAGGCGCGCCCGCAAATAACAACCAATCCGCGCCGCCAAACAAACAAGCAATATGAAAAAGCGCGCCTGTAAACATGAAAATAGCTGCCAGATCGAGAGGAAATCTATGGCTCATTTAATCAACTCCAACCACTCATCTTCGGTGAGGGTTTGAACGCCAAGGTCAGTTGCTTTTTTCAACTTCGACCCTGCCCCTGGCCCTGCGATTAAAATATCGGTTTTCGCAGAAACACTGCCAGAAACCTTCGCGCCGAGACTTTGCGCGCGAGCTTTGGCCTCGTCCCGGGAGAACTTCTCTAACTTCCCCGTAAACACCACCGTCTTGCCAGAAACGGGGCTTTCAGAGGACGGAGCATGAGCGTCTATGACTGTAACTTGTTCTAACAAGCGCGTCACAAGTCTCAGACTTTTTTCGTTTTTAAAAAAATGCAAAAGCGTATTCACTTGGCCTGGCCCAACACCATCAATTTCCATGAGCTGCGCGTAGGTATCCGTCCCAATCTCTGCCGATTGCATGGCCGCCGAAAACACACCCCATGACAAATAATGTTTAGCCAATAGCCCCGCATTGCCCTGCCCGATATGGCGAATACCAAGCGCATAAAGAAAGCGATCAAAATCAATAGAGCGCCGCGCATTGATTGCCGCTTCAAGGTTATTTGCTGATGTCTGGCCAGAACCCTCGAGCTCCGCAATTTTTACATAGTCAAGTTTGAAAATATCGGCAGGTTCCCGCACCCAGTTTTTTTCATAAAACAACTCAATTTGTTTTTGTCCTAATCCGTCAATATCAAAGGCGCGGCGGGAGACAAAATGCTTAAGCCCTTCGACGGCTTGGGCAGGACATAAGACACCATTGACGCAGCGGCGCACGACATCTATGCGGCCTGTTTTCTCATCGACATCGCGCACCGCATCTGCGTGACATTCAGGGCAGCGAGTCGGCAAGGTAAAGTCATCATTTCGTCCTGAGACATCGCCAATAACCCGCAGCACTTGGGGAATAACATCTCCTGCGCGCTGTATTTCAACTGTGTCGCCCTCTCGCAATTTAAGGCGATTAATCTCGTCTTCGTTATGTAAGGTCGCATTAGACACAACCACGCCGCCAACCGTGATTGGTGTGAGCCGCGCCACGGGGGTCAGCGCGCCCGTGCGGCCAACTTGAACTTCGATTTTCTCTAGCGTGGTGATCGCTTTTTCCGCGGGGAATTTATGCGCAATCGCCCAGCGCGGCGCGCGGGAGACAAAACCAAGCCGCTCTTGCAACGCCAACTCATTGACCTTGTAAACGACGCCGTCAATGTCATAGCCAAGTCCCGAGCGCTTGGTGGCTATCTCGTCATAATGCTCTATCATGGATTTGACAGTTTCATGCACGCGCATATTCGGATTAATCTCAAAGCCCCAAACTGCAAATTTTTCAACGACTTTCATTTGTGTTGTAATTTGAAAATTGGCGAAAGGTTCGGATAATTCCCCCCATGTATAAGCAAAGAACTTTAACGGACGAGACGCCGTAATTGTCGGGTCTATTTGGCGCAGGCTTCCTGCTGCTGCATTTCGCGGGTTTTTATAGGGGGATTTACCCGCCTTTACTTGCACTATGTTCATAACGTCAAAATCATCATGGCCGATATACACCTCGCCGCGCACTTCCAAAACATCAGGCCAGCCTGAACCTTTGAGGGTTTTCGGAATGCTTGCCAATGTTGACAGGTTCGCTGTCACGTCTTCGCCCGTCTTTCCGTCCCCGCGCGTTGCGCCGCTCACAAACTTGCCATGCTCATACCGCAGGGCCGCAGATAAGCCGTCAATCTTTGGCTCCGCCGTAAACGCCATAGGCGCGGTTTCAGGAAGGCTTAAAAACCGTTTCACCCGTGCACAAAATTCATTCACGTCATCGTCTGAAAACGCATTGTCCAAAGACAACATTCCCACCTTATGTGTGATTTTCCCAAATTTTCCAGACGGTTTGACGCCAACTGATTTGGACGGACTATCTTTACGAACCAAATGCGGAAAAGCGGCCTCTATGCTCAGTAGTTCCGCGCGTAAGGCGTCATAGGCGGCATCATCTATGACAGGGTTGTTGTCTTGATAATAAAAGGCGTCAGCGGCTTTTATGTCTTGAGACAGAAATTTTAATCGGGATTTGGCTTGAGTTTCGGATAAATCGGTCATTACTATCTATTGTCTCATGACGCCATTAATTGCCGCGCCGCAGCTCTCGCTTCTTTTGTTATAACTTCGCCAGCGAGCATGCGTGCGATTTCTTCTTCGCGCTCATTATCTTGCACTGCGTGAACATGAGTCGTGGTTTGTTTACCCGAGCTTTGCTTTTCAATCCGAAATTGTTGCGCAGCGCTCGCAGCAACTTGCGGGCTGTGGGTTACAACAAAGACTTGCCCGCTATCAGATAATCGCGCGAGGCGTTTTCCTACAGCATCGGCCACCGCCCCGCCGACGCCTTGATCAACTTCGTCAAAGACCATAACTGCATTAATCTTACCTGCCAGTGCCACTTTAATCGCAAGAGCAAAGCGGGCCATTTCGCCGCCTGAGGCAATTTTATCTAGCGGTCCAAGCGCCGTGCCCGGGTTGGTTGAAACTTGAAAACGAACAACATCTGTACCTTTTGCGCTATCAGGACCAGACGTAAATTGCGTTTGGAACACGGCCCGTTCCATTTTAAGCGGCGGCAGTTCTTGAACCACAGCCTTATCCAGCGATCTCGCACTTTGAGTACGAGCCCTCGTCAAAGCTTTAGCCGCCCTATCGTAAGTTGATTTCGCCTTCACAGCCTTTGCTTGATATGATGAAATATCCCCTTCTACAGTTTCGACAGCTAGTAATTCCTGCGCAAAACTAGCACGTTTTTCCACTAAAGCTCCAATTTCACAGTCATATTTTCGCGCAGCAGCTCTCAACGCAAAAAGCCGTTTTTCAGTTTCATCAAGCCGCCCTGGCTCAACGTCAAAACTTTGCGCAGCCGCAGCAACAGCTTGCTTAGCGTCTTGCGTTTCCAACAAAGCTCGTTCT
>JBDVGI010000070.1:0-12855 GCA_039962885.1 Litorimonas sp.
GGAGCGCAGTGATGGTTTCAAAATCTACGGCATAATTCATTAAAAACTGAATAGCATTAACTGGCGGTGTAAAACTCACGTGTAGGCTCCGATATTAGTTGTTTCGCTCATGACTTTGCCACAGAGAGCCGCACAAACAAACATCTAAATTGCCACATCATCATGCATATTTGCGTGAGCTAACCGTTAGAAAAGCCCTGTGAATGTGACAAGGTTTAACCTTGATATTACGCCTAAAACCCCTATCAGAGCTTAAAAGTTTCAATATGAAGATAAATCAAATGCTCCGTACAGTAAAACCTTTATACCTTATCACCTTCACCTTCATACTGACCGCTTGCGGACAAGCCGTCTCTCCTGCACAAACGAATTCGAAGCCAAGTACAAATGGGCAAACACAGCATGTCACACTCGCCGCCAAAAAAGACCTAACGCCCATGGAACGCGGCGCAAAGTTATTTAGACGCTGTAAGTCGTGCCATACCCTAGAAGATGGAGGCTCTAATAAGCTCGGGCCAAATTTATGGAACATCTGGGGCCGCAAGGCAGCCGCTCAAGAAGGATTTGCTTATTCCAAAGCCCTCACTGCATCAGACATCACATGGGATGACAGCACCTTAGATGCCTATATCAAAAAACCCAAAGAGCTTGTGCCCGGAACAAGAATGACTTTTATTGGCATAAAGAAGGCCCAAGACCGCGCGGATTTATTACTATATTTGAAAGCTCAGACAACGCCGTAGGCTACAGATTAATACCGCACCCATGTGCTTAGAAACGCACCACGTTCTTTGACGATATTTCGGCCAAATAAAGTCTCACTATACCCAATTTGTATAAATCTATTGCGTTTATATTCATAACCAACAGAGACATTAGATTTAAACTGAACTTGTTCTGAAACAGTAAAACCCAAACTCGTTTCGGCCTCTCGTAATGTTCCGAAATTTTGTATGAAAACAAACCACTTAGGTACGGGTTTATACCCAAACGTTAAATCCGCGCGTGTGCTGTCATATTTGCCATTATCTACGCGTAATCGCCCTGCAAGTTGAGCATCAAAAAACACCTCTCCCCATTTTTCATTTTCAAAGCTCTGACCCCAAAGCGCACGTAGCTCTACGGTATCTCGTGACCCGCCTATATCCAAAATGTTATCAGGGGGTCCGCCATCTAAAACGTAACTCGCTTGCACAGATACAGCTAAACCTTGTTTACGCTTTAGCTGATAACGAAGCCCAAACTCTGTATCATCAAAATCATCAAAGTTAAACGCTCCGCCAAGACCAAAGCCTTCACTTTGAAATTGGCTCATTTGAAAAGCCCCATTGGCTGTCAACGTCCACCGATCTGTTACGCCATGTTCAAAAAACACACGTGTTTCAGTTTTAGAAAAATTGGCAGCTTGGCGCATTCCGTCATCGTCAAAAATAGTGTTTCCGCCTGAAAACACTCCAGTAACAATCACTTGGCCTTCATTTTTAGGTAGGTTCCAAGCCCCCGCGAAACATATTTGCGGCACCATCACACTAAGCAGAAAGGCTACATAGCCAAACCCTAGCCTTATCCCGCGATAAATCTTTCGCGATGATTGAACATCTCCCCACATAGTCATATTTTTGGCTTTGCGTCACAGGGCTGTCAAATGTATAGCAAAGGATATGACCATACCTTCATTTGATAAAATCGCTTTTACAGCTAGTAATAAACCTGATGCAAAAAATGCAATTTCTGCGCTAATAAATCTATATGGACAATCTACGCCTGAAGAAGCTGATGTCATTATCGCGCTGGGCGGCGATGGCTTTATGCTGCAAACCTTACGTCAGAACATGGACATCTTGCAAAAAGGCACGCCAATTTATGGCATGAACCAAGGTACGATTGGCTTTCTGATGAATGAATATAATGAAGACACTTTACGTGAACGACTTCAAGCCGCCATTCCAACGATTGTTCACCCGCTTAAATTAATAGCTAAAACTAAAACTCAGACCTATGAGCAAATTGCTATCAATGAGGTTTCTTTGTTTAGACAAACTCAGCAAGCGGCCCATATTTCCGTTACAGTCGACGGCAAGGTACGTTTGGATAAGTTAATTGCCGATGGTATATTACTCGCAACGCCTGCTGGCTCAACGGCGTATAATTTATCAGCCCACGGTCCTGTAATACCGCTGGGGGCAGATATACTCGCCCTCACCCCAATCAGCGCATTTCGCCCGAGGCGTTGGCGCGGGGCGCTCTTAAAGTCCAATGCAAAAGTAACCTTAACAACCCTAGATCCTGTTAAACGGCCCCTATCGGCATCTGCAGATAATTCAGATATTCGCGATGTTTTATCCGTGAGTATTGAACAAGACACACGCTCAAACCTCACCTTATTATTTGATGCAGATCACGGCCTTGATGAAAAAATTCTACGCGAACAATTCACCAATTAAGCTTAGTTAAACAAGACGTATATGGGTAAGGCTATCGAGCTTTTCACTAAAGGCTATTTCCAAACTCTCGGGCAGCTCAATCGGCAATGTCAAAATACGTTCAAGCATTAAAGTTTGTATTTTCGTTGCGCTTACCTGCCGTCCTGCAACTTGAAAGTCGCGGTAAATAACAAGAGCTGCATTTAAGAATTGATAGCTATTATCAGGAAGTTTCGCCCTTTGGCAAAGCGCCTTCAACCCAAGCGGACCTCTATCAAACATCATCACACCCGCCTTAGCAGCGCCAATTTGGCAGAGCTGCGCTAGGGCTAATTGTACAAAGCGCATATCACCCTGCCCTGCGGCCCGTAAGATTAAATCTTCGCCTAAAACTCTGTCTTCATGCAGCGTTTTGATATAAAGCGATAAATGTTTTTCAGGCCAGCTTCGGTCTGTATATGCCAATAACGCGCGCTCATGTGTGCGGGACGCAATATCTTTAACGTCCGCATTATTAAGACCTTCTACCTTTTCTAGACTCTGCCGAGCTTTTTGCGCAGTGATGCTTATAAGTTTTCGGACAACACTTATTGGCATATCTTGGCGTGATAAAGCCGCCTCGCGAATAAGGTCATCATCTGCGTAAATTTCGGCCATATGCTGCGCGCTTTGTGCAGATATTATAGCATGATCATTGACAGCAAGATGCGCAACGGCCTGCCCGTCACCCTGGCTAATGATAATGCTTGAAATCGTTGCACTTAACGTGCTGCGCTGCGCGACCGCCTTAACCTTAGCTGCAGCCCGAGAGCGCAAAACATCCACAAGGTCTTCATCCGTCAAAACGGGTGAGTTAGCCAAAATAGGCACAGCAATAGAATCCACATCTTTAATCAAACGAAGCGCAATAGACAAAGGCAGGTTTGGAGAGTTTTGCAATGTAACGGCCAAAGCCCTGCGGACCAAATCAGATACGTCTCGGCAGATGAGATCTAATATTTTTTCGGCAAAATTTCGATCCGATTGAGTTAAGCTTTGCGCGCGTATAGCTCTACCAATTTTCTGAACCGCATTAGCGCGGCTCTCAGCCGTTTCCCCTCGCACAGCCATACGCAAATCGTCTCTCGTGAGCGATTGCATAAGACCATTTTGCGGTTGAATAGACATAAAAACCTTTGCGCATAGACAATAAAAACAAAGTCTAAACAAACACGGTTAATAGGACGTTATGACACCGTAAACATATATATCATTTTAACGGGGAATAAATGGTACCGCCTCTTGGTCTCGAACCAAGGACCTCCGGTTCCACAAACCGGCGCTCTAACCAACTGAGCTAAGGCGGCACGCCTAACGCGCCGCAGACCTAGACGAAGCCTAGGCTTCGTTCAAGTCTATTTTCAAATAAAATCACTCTATTTTACGAACGAATGCTTTGAAATCCTTGCGAGCCAAGGCTTTCTTGACGTTTAATGAAGGCATGCAGTGTTCTTGCGCGATTTGCGGGGTCAGGATGTGTTGACAAAAATTCAGGTCCGCGATTTTGGTCTGTTTCCGCCATTTTCTCCCAAAGCTTTACACTTTCATATGGGTCATAGCCCGCGCGTTGCATGTAATTCGCTCCGAGCAAGTCTGATTCTGTTTCATGGCGGCGAGAATATGGAAGCGTGACCCCGAGAGCAAAGCCAAGACCAAGCGCTTGGTTGATCATTTGCGTCTGGCGGCCTACATTTTGTTGACACGCATTGCGCTCAGTTGTCGTCGTAGCATTATTACAACGACTACCCAATGCCGCACCTCCTAAAACGGTTCCGCCAACAACGGCCAATTGACCTGCAATCTGCTGGCTCAACCGCTCGCGCGCATGAGAACGTGCGACATGACCAACTTCATGCCCCATAATTCCAGCGATTTGGTCATCATTATCCGCAAAGTCCATCATGCCAGTATAAAATCCAACACGGTTTCCAGGCAGCACAAAGGCGTTGCGTTGCGTGCTATTAAAAACGGCATAATCCCAGTCTTGGTCCGCGCGGTTTGCACCTTGAGAGACACGGCCGCCGATATTTTTAAGACGAGCCGTATAGCGAGGGTCATTTGAAGTTGGTGTTTGTTGCTTTAAAGCTGACCATGACGCGGCAGCTTGCTGGGAGAGGCTTGCATTTCCGGGTGCAAAGCCAACCAGTTGACTTCGGCCAGTTTCGGAATTCGTCACGCACCCGCTTAGACCCGTTGCAGCCACGACTGCCCCGCCAGCTGCCAAGCCTTGAAGAAGCCCTCGGCGCTCCATCTTGGAGGTATCCGTTGTTACAGTTTTAGGTGTTTCGTGATTATGCAAAGGGTTAAAACACATGTAATATCTCCATCAAGATGTTAATTTATGCTAGGTTCATGTAAGCACATTTAGGAACTTACAGCAATCAACTATAGTTAATGTAATGCATTAGAAATAAACCCAAGCTGAACATAGCACAGGTATTATTAGAGAGAACGACATGAAAAAGATAATTATAGCCATCATCGGCCTTGCTATCATTTTATTGGCCGCAGTTTTCATTATTCCTTCTCTTGTCCCTTCATCTGTCTATAAAGACAAAATCCAAGCGCAGCTATCGCAGGAACTAGGCCGTGATATACGAATCAATGGCGATGTGAAACTTTCAACATTTCCAGTCGTCAAAGCCAAAACTGGCTCGATTGAAATTGATAATCCCGAAGGTTTTAGCCGCAAAGAATTCGTCAGCCTCGAAGGTCTTGAAGCGCGCGTTAAACTCCTTCCCCTTCTTTCAAAACGGGTTGAAATCTCTCGCTTCACGCTGGAGCAACCCCGCATCCATCTTGAACGCCGCGCCGATGGCCGCGCAAATTGGGAGTTAAATGATGACCCCAACCCCACCTCCACAGAAGAGGCTGCACCGTTTTCACGTGACGGAACGTTACTTACGACATTTGAGCCTGCGATTAATGCATTTGAACTTGAAAACGGCCTCGTCACCTATGTCGACGCTGTAGCAGGTCAAAATGTTGAAGTTTCAGAAATTAATACGGCAGTATCTTTACCAGGTTTGGCAAGCACATTTGCTGTAGACGGTGATTTCACCTATGACGGCACTCCGATCACACTGGATTTAAACCTCAACAGCCCTCGAGCTTTTCTAGATGGCCAAGAAGCTTCGATTAAAGGTAATGTTAAAACAAGTTTTGCCAATCTCAATATTGACGGAAACTTCCTAGCTAGCGAAGCGATTGACCTCGCCGCCAATGTTGATGGTGACATCACCGACATGGCCGCGCTTGGCCCTTTCCTAGGCGAAAACGCCAAATATATTGACCCTCTGAACACGACAAAAGTTTCAGGAGATATTCGGTTTGTCGACGGCGCCATTAGCGCCACAAATACAAAGCTCGCCGTTCGCGGAGATAGCCTGACGGTTGACTTTGACGGCGATGTGGACCTAACAGACGCCCCTATCGTCAACGGTACACTTGCTGCTGACATTACAGATCTCAGCATTGTTAGGCCCTTTCTGACAGAAGACATCAAGGGGTTAGATTCGATCAAAACCGTCAATATCCAAGCTGATATGACCGCAGCCGACAAAGGATTTACAGCAAAGACTTTGACCGCAAAGGTCACAGGCCCAGACCTTTCTGCTGACTTTAATGGCAGCGCCGCTTATGGCGAGGTTATCACCGCTTCAGGGCGTGCTACGGCCAATATCCTTAATCCCGTCAATCTAGCCGCTATTTTCGCACCTGACCTTGCTGCGGCTAAAGTATTAGGCGCAACAGAGTTTACGGGCGACATTACATATGAAGGCGACAATATTTCTGCCAAAAATGTGAAACTCAAAACAGGCGGCGAATATTTATCCGCTGATTTCGCCGGTGACTTTGCCAAGAATGGCGAAACAATCAATGTCACAGGTAACTTTAACAGCGATATTCCTGACCTTCCGAGGCTTGTGAAAACGGCCGAAATTGACGTTAAAGACATCAACGCTGTCAAGGCAGCCAAAGCTTCTGGTCAAGTGCAAACGGACGGCAAAACAACACGCCTGTCCGCGCTCGACGCCGCTCTAACTGGCGGTCTTGTTAATGGCACATATAAAGGTGATGCAACAGTCGGAGAAACACAAAGCTTTGATGGAAGCTTTAGCGCCGACATCCCAGACATGAACGCCCTTGATCAAGCCATTAGCACCGAAATTCCTTATGCCACGGCTATCGGAAAAATCACAACATCAGGGCAAGTCAAAGGCACTCTCCCCGCAAATGCAATTGAAATTAATGCTTTAAATGCAGTGCTTACTGGCGGGCAGCTTAATGGCTCATATACAGGCAGCGCGCGTTATAAAGACGGTCTAACAATGAATGGACGTCTTGAGACAAACATTCCTAACCTTCGCGCCCTAGCGGCAACAGCTGGTACAGAGCTTCCGCCAAACACATCCGCTGGGCAAATCTTCGAAGCCTTTGCCTTATCAGGGGATGTAAGCGGAACACCTGAAACGATGAAATTGTCGAATGCGAAAATTTCATTGGATAAGCTCAACGGAACTGGGATATTTGGTGTTGATTTGACACAAACAAAGCCATCCTTAAATGGCGAGCTTAATCTAGCAGGATTAGATTTACGCCCATATATGGAGAGTTACTCCTCGCAACCTGCGGCTGGCGGAATTCAGCCATGGAGCGAACAGCCTTTGAATGTAGAACCCCTCAAAGCGATGGATGCTAATTTTACACTGAACTCACCAAATGTAAAAACAGGCCGTATTGATCTAGGCCAAACAACTCTAAAAACAACCTTGCGCAATGGATTGCTCAATATTGATGTTCCAACTGTTAATCTCTACAGCGGTACTGGAACGTTCAAAACGGTCCTCAACGCCAATGCAGCTGTCCCGCAGGTGGAAATGGATTTCAATTTGAAACGCCTAGCGTCAGATACATTTCTCGGCGCAGTCGCAGGTTTCACGCAAGCCACAGGCCAAGCCGATACGAAGATCAGTTTCAAAGGTCAAGGCCGTACACAATCCGAAATTATGAAGTCATTGGCAGGGAGTGGCGGCTTTAATATGCTCAATGGTAGCCTACAAGGGATTGACACGACCGAGTTTTTAACAGGCCTTGATAGCGCCCTGACATCTCGGTCCCTACCCGGCGGAATTGGCATAGGAAAGATCACAAACTTCAATGACTTAGTGGCTGGTTTCTCTATGGAAAACGGCGTCGCAACTATAAAAAGCTTTACAATAAACGGCCCGCAATTCACCGTAGAAGGTGGCGGAAGCGTCGATATAGGGAATCAGCTCATTGACTTTCAATTCCTTCCAAAACCAACTGGAAGCCGCGCCACAGGTATCGCGCAATATGGTATCCCTCTACGGTTTTCAGGAAAGTTTGGTAGCGCAAAAGCTGGACTTGATACGAATTTTCTTAGCAAAATAGTTGCCGCGCAAGCTCAGCAACGCGCTACAGATTTAGTGAAAGATCAAATTGGCGGTAGCCTTGGCAATGTGCTCGGCGGCGTTATTGGAGGCAACCAAGCCTCTACAAGCGGCGCTACATCAGGGCAAGCTGCCCCTCAGTCAACCGAAGATGCGATTGGCGGGATTGTCGGTGGGTTATTTGGCGGAGGACAATCTCAGCCAGCTCAAACACCAAACGAGCAAACAGGCACGCAGCCAAAAGCAGAACCTAAGCTTGAAGAGCAAATTTTCGACTTATTTGGTAAGAAAAAGAAAAAGGGAAAATAGACTTATATTTTCCAGTTTTCAAAACTTATCAGGGCTCATAAAGGCTTTCCGTAAATGCGGTTTCGCAATCAGCGACAATTATATGGGAGAGTTGCACTTTCAACTCTCATCATCGCATAAAACCTTGCGAGTAAAATTTATCAAATAAAATTAGCTACAAGTAATATTCAGGCGAGGACAAAATATAGGCTTGTGAGAGTTTATATATACGCGCATCAAGTCTACGCGCATTACTCTGCGTTGATATCCAATACTGAATGGCTATCAACTCTCATGACATAATGCTCAAGACCAGTGATTTAAATATACTGATGATACTCTGCCTCGCTAAGACACCGTGAGACAACTAATACACGTAAGTTTTAACTTAGACCCATAACCGAAGACTGCCCTGAAGCTTTATAAGGCTTGAGCTTCCCTGCTTCTTTGCGACGGCTCTTTTCAACCGCTCACCCCGTCATGATCCGTCTCTCTTGAGTCTAATTCCTTAGCCCCACCATCAACAAATGATTACAGAATGGTGGTTAAACAGCACCACAAATGAAACCTGTTACTCATGGGCATTAATACGAAAACTGTCAGTCATATGAAGAATGAACTGCATGAATCAAAAAAGCCCGACCAACGGCCGGGCTTATATTTTTACTGTATGACTTACGACTTAGTTAAAAGTATTAAGCTCGCTCAGTGAGATAAGAACTTCTGTCCGGCGGTTAAGTTGCTCTTTCACACCATCACCAGTGTCAACAAATGGCTCAGTTTCGCCTTTGCCTTCAGATGTAATAACAGCCTGATTGATGCCTTGGCGAACAAGCTCTTCGCGAGCATCTGCCGCGCGGCGCTTAGAAAGAGCCAAGTTATAAGCAGCTGAACCAGATGTATCAGTATGGCCAACAACGCGGATATTATCCACATTACAGAACTCACCTACATCTAGGATACGGTTAATTGTATTGCGTGTTTCAGCAGATTGGCCTTTGTTGAATTCATAATAGATGATTTCTTGGCGGTATTGATTACCACAAAGGCTTGCAACTGTTTCGCCTGTACGTGTTTGAACTGGGCATGTAGCCAAATCATAAACAAGCGTTCCGTCCCAACATGTGAATGTTTCAGGTTGCGCTGGGCATTGTGCTTGCTCAGATACAACAGACCCATCCCAACAACGAACTTCAGGTTTAGGCTCAGGTCTAGCAGGGCATTGACCTGCATTAAAGACTTTAGACCCATCCCAACACTCATAATCAGGTGTTGCTGGCGGAGGCGGAGGCGGAGGCGGAGGTGTTGATCCACCAAAACGATAACGGAAACCCGTTAAAAGTGAATGTGAACCTGTATCTTCCAATTCTACATTAAACGGTAGCGTTACACCACTAACTCCATTTTCAGTAGTTCCTGTAAAATTCGGAGATCCCGCATCAAGATAGCGATATTGCGTGTCCCATGTTAGGTTATCAGTAATAGCATAGCCAAGACCCGCAAGTAATTGCCATCCAAAGCCTGTATCTGAATCTTCAACTCTACATGTGCGACCTTGATTTGCGCTTATCGGGCCAGAACAGGCAGGGTTACGAATAAGAACCTGTCCCGATGGATCAAAAAAGTCATGCGCCACAAGATCAGCATCAGAACGAACCAAACCGACACCCGCACCAACAAATGGTTTAAAGCGGCCTAAGTCGTTGAAATCATATATCGCATTAAGCATTGCAGACGTTGTACGAAGCTTAGCTGATGAGGCAGGTTGCTGTCCTATTGCACCAAGATCCGAAAAAAGCTGCGCGACATCGGCTTCAAGACGCCAATTGTTTCCAAACTCATAACCGACACCGACAGAACCAGCCACATTGCCTTCTGATTCCACATCACCATTAATACCAGTTGAGCCCGTATTCAAACCATCACCGATAATTATACCATCTTGCACATCAATATCCGTATGTACGCCATAACCTGCGTTACCACGTAAATACCAACCACTGTCTTGTGCTGATGCAAGAGACGGCACAGCCATCAATGCAGTTGTTGCTGCTGCAATAAGAAGCTTCTGCTTCATAATGTTTCCTCCGTGAATGACATCGTCATTATTTTTTTAATTATTACACTGCCTAAGAAGTGGCATATGTCCCTTTAGACTACTAGAAGAAAAACATGCCTCATGCCAAGCAATCATTAAACTTATTTATGCCTTTTTAAAGGGTTTTTTACAATCCGTGGCTTTTTTGCATCACTTTGACATAAGAATTACAATGTAAATTCATTATATGAATGCAACTCATGTTTGAGACTGTAATTTGGTGAGCCCGCACGGACTCGAACCGTGGACATCCTCATTAAAAGTGAGGCGCTCTACCAACTGAGCTACGGGCTCATATAACATATGGTTATATGAATAGGAACGCCTAACTATTGACCAGTCTGCATAAGGTCAAGAGCTAAACCGTCTAATTTGCAAGTTTTTCCACTTTTTTTAGCTCTGTTTTATTTCAAGCCCGCCCTAAACTCTGTGACAAAATTATCAAAGCACTTATTTGCGATTGCGCCGCGAATTCTTGCCATTAAATCCTGAAAATACGCAACATTATGCCACGAGAGCAACATCCCCCCCAACAATTCACCTGAGCGGATAAGGTGGTGAATATAGGCCTTGCTATAGTCATTAGACGCAGGACATGAGAAAGATAAGTCGAGCGGGGTTTCGTCTTCGGCAAATTGCGCTTTTTTGATGTTATATGGCCCTTCATCCGTCCAAACTTGTCCGTGACGGCCAGACCGCGTAGGAATCACGCAATCAAACATATCCACCCCCCGATAAACCGCTTCAACTAAATCAATCGGTTTACCAACGCCCATAAGATAACGCGGGCGATTTTTGGGCAGATGCGGCACAGTCACTTCCAATGTTTCGCACATGGCATCATGTCCCTCACCAACGGCTAAACCACCAATCGCAAAGCCCCCATAACCACCAGATGTCATCTCTGCGACACTTGCCTCAGCGCTTTTTTGACGCAATTCAGGGAATGTCGAGCCTTGAATGATTGCAAAAAGTGTTTGGCTTTCGCGCTCGCCAAATGCCGCGAGTGACCTTTGCCCCCACCTTAGGGATAATTCCATAGACTTTTTTGCAGCTTCAAACGGAGACGGGAACTCTGTGCATTCATCTAGCTGCATAGATATATCAGCGCCAAGTAGATCGGCCTGTATCTCTATAGAGCGCTCAGGTGAGAGCATATGCTTTGAGCCATCATGATGACTTTGGAATTCAACCCCCTGCTCGCTCATTTTGCGCAGCTTAGAGAGCGACCAAACTTGAAACCCGCCTGAATCCGTTAATATTGGACCACTCCAGCCCCCAAATTTATGTAAACCGCCTAAGCGTTTTACACGTTCCGCCCCAGGACGCAGCATCAGATGATATGTATTCCCAAGAATAATATCCGCCCCGCTTTGGGCCACTTGATCCATATATAACCCCTTAACCGTACCCGCCGTTCCAACAGGCATGAACGCAGGAGTTTGTATATCACCGCGTGAGGTTTTTAAAACGCCGCGCCGCGCCGCGCCGTCCGTAGCGCTGATATCAAATGGGAATGTCGCCATAATCTTACCCTGAAGTTTTAGTCTTAGCTGTCGCCACGTTCCAAATCAGCGAGCTATCACCATAACTGTAAAAACGATAGCCCGTTTTCACGGCATAGCTATAAGCGGCTTGCATGGTGTCTAAGCCTGCTAACGCAGATACCAACATGAAAAGCGTCGATTTAGGTAAATGGAAATTCGTCATCAATCCATCAACAATTTGAAATTCATATCCAGGGGTAATGAAGATATTTGTATCTTGGGATAACATCATAACTTGCCCATTTGCCGCTGCGCTTTCTAGCGCCCGAAGGGATGTCGTCCCAACGGCAATAATGCGCCGCCCTTGCGCCTTAGCGGCATTAATTCGGGCGGCCACTGGCTTTGAAATACTATACCACTCGCTGTGCATGTCATGCGCGTCAGTATCACTTGTCTTGACAGGCAGGAATGTCCCTGCCCCGACATGCAATGTAACCTGTTCAAATTGCACGCCTTTAGCCTTCAGCGCAGCCAGAAGCTCTGGCGTAAAATGCAAGCCTGCTGTTGGGGCCGCCACGGAGCCTGTGTCTTGGGCATAAACCGTCTGATAATCCTCGACATCGCGGCTATCCACGTCGCGTTTACGCGCAATATATGGTGGGAGCGGCGGCCGGCCCACCTTTTCAATCGCAGCATCTAAATCCTGTCCAGATTGGGTAAATTTAAGAACAACCTGCCCGCCATCTCTTTTGGATTGAACTTGTGCCCCTAAGTCAGCCCCAAATGTCAAATTATCAAGATTTTTTAAGCGTTTAGCGGGACGGGCAAAAGCGAGCCACGTTGCATCATCTTTGCGCTCCAACAGATTAATATCGAGTGTCACATCGCCGCCGCCTCCATGGCTACGTGCGGGCCTTACCGCCGTCAAAGCCGCAGGCAATACGCGCGTTTCATTGATAACAAGCACGTCCCCCGCCCGCAGTAAGTTCGGTAGCTCATAGACGTGTTTATCCTCAAGCGCTCTGCCATATTCCACATGCAAAAGCCGCGCGGAATCACGCGGCGATGCAGGTCGAAGGGCAATAGCGCTCTCAGGTAATTCAAAA
>JBDVGI010000071.1:0-2821 GCA_039962885.1 Litorimonas sp.
TTATTCGATGATGATTAATGGTGGCAAAGACGTAACGCCGGCTATTCTTGACCGAGTTCAAGATGGGAACGGCAAGACAGTTTTCCTAAACGGCGGTGTGACATGTGATTATTGCCAGCAAGATGAGTATTTAGGCGGGCCGCCGCCAGAGCTGCCCGACAACCGCCGCCAAGTCATTGACCCTGTCACGGCTTATCAAGTGACCTTTATGATGCAAGGTGTTGTCGAAAATGGAACTGGCTTTCGCTTACGCGCTCTTGACCGTCCTTTGGGGGGGAAAACAGGCACAACAAATGATAGTTTTGATGCATGGTTTATGGGGTTTTCTCCCGATCTTGTCGTAGGGGTTTATGTTGGGATGGATACACCTGAGCAAATGGGGAACGAAACAGGCAGTTCCGCTGCAGCCCCAATTGTAACCGATTTCATGGGGGAAGTGCTAGCAGACGTCTCTAAGGTTCCATTTCGTATTCCTGAAGGCGTTACACTTGCACCTATTAACAGAACAACGGGCGAGCCCACATATATCGGCGCGCAAGATTACATTCTAGAGGCTTTCCGGCCAGGAACAGAACCTAACCTTGGCGGGCTTAACAGTACTATTCGTGTGGGTAGCGGCTCTGACGTATTTGGTATATCTGGCTCGCGTAATAGCGGCTCAAATGACACGTTCGACGAATTTAGCTATGATGATGATTATGCCAGTTCTGAGGAGCCTAAGACTGACAAAGATAAACCTATTAAAGATAGTCTTGAAAATGTTGAAACGGACGGTGAAACAAACAAAAAAACGACTGAAGACGATAAGCCTAAGGCTTTAACACAAAAGGATTTACAAGCTGCGGCTGAAGAGGCGGAAGATAATTCTGTGACAGCGCGCGGGCCTGATGAAGCTGAGCAGGTGGGGGATAAACTTACAAGTTCCGAAGGCGGACTAACCGAAGATGCGCAACAAGGTTTAAATGCAGCCGAAGAGGCCTTGCGCGGTCTAGGAACCCCCGTTGACGGTTCGTATGATGAAGGTAAAGCTGTTGATGTCGCCAAAGAGACGTTGAAGAAAAAACTACCGCTTAAGCCTAAAGCTCCCTCTGTACCAAAAGACGTAGCTACGGATGAAGATATAGATGACGGAATTTATTAGGGATCATCATGCGGGCTGATATATTACAAATGAAATCCGATATAGAGCAGTCTATCACTCTGCTCAGGAGGCGTCTTTGACTGGGATGCATCGCAGCGCCGTTTGGCGGAATTAAACGCGCTTTCTGAAGTCCCGAGTTTTTGGGACAACCCGCAAAAAGCACAAAAATTTATGCAAGAACGTGCTAAGCTTGAAAATGGGTTTGAGGCGATAGCCATACTTGAAACCGAGCTAGCTGATAATGTTGAACTTGCGGAGCTCGCCGATTTAGACGGAGATGAAGAGCTAAGCGAGGCGGCCGCGCAAGCCTTAATTGCGGCAAAACTTAAAGCAGATGCTGCCGAGCTTGAGGCGCTAATGTCGGGCGAAGCTGACGGCAATAATTGCTTTGTGGAAATCCACCCTGGGGCAGGCGGAACTGAGGCTCAAGATTGGGCTGAAATGGTCATGCGTATGTATATGCGTTGGGCGGGTTCGCGGGGTATGAAAGTCGAAGTGTTGGAAAGTCAAGACGGGGACGGGGCGGGGATTAAGTCTGCCACTTTACGGATTAAAGGTCTGAATGCTTTTGGTTGGATGAAAACAGAAAGTGGAGTGCACCGCCTTGTGCGAATTTCGCCATTCGATTCGAGCGCTCGCCGCCATACAAGTTTTGCCTCTGTTTGGGTGTTTCCAGAGATTGACGACACGATAAATATTGAGATTGATGAGAGTGAATGCCGCGTTGATACATACAGAGCTTCTGGCGCTGGCGGGCAACACGTTAATAAAACCGACTCCGCAGTACGGATTACCCATGAACCGTCTGGCATTGTTGTGCAGTGCCAAAATGATCGTAGTCAGCATAAAAACAGGTCCCAAGCATGGGATATGTTAAGAGCGCGCCTTTATGAAGCTGAACTGCGAAGACGCGAAGAGGAAGCGCAATCTCAAGCTGACAATAAGTCAGAAATTGGTTGGGGGCATCAGATTCGCTCTTATGTGCTGCAACCCTATCAAATGGTCAAAGACCTGCGTACTGGAGTTGAAACCTCTGACACAGGCGGTGTACTTGATGGAAAACTGGATGATTTTATGGCAGCAGCTTTGTCGGCGCGTGTTGGTGCTGATACATAGTTCAGCTTTAGACTCTTAGCTTTATGGCTAATAAAGTCATATGCCTACATCTAAATTATAGCCTACATTATGAGAGGCTATATTTGATATTTTAGATGGATTTGTGTTTAATTTAGGACTTATATATCTAAAATAAGCAAGTAATTTTAGCGTATAATACTTTTTCGTTATTCAGCCGATTTTGCGGAAACTTTTCCGCTTTTGCGTGCGCATTTTCCGTCAAAGAAAGCGCCATTAGCAATCATAAGTTGGTCTTGAGTTAAGTCAGCTTGGACATTTGC
The DNA here is from genome assembly GCA_039962885.1 of Litorimonas sp. Lineage (GTDB taxonomy): Bacteria > Pseudomonadota > Alphaproteobacteria > Caulobacterales > Maricaulaceae > Litorimonas. The sequence continues at coordinate 2,539 of JBDVGI010000071.1, forward strand.
TGTTTCGGCAAGTTCAACACTGTTCGCGTCTACTTTGCCTGTGATTTTTCCGCGAACATGAAGCTTGGTTGCTTTTATTTTGCCATTGACCATGCCTTGTTCGCCGATTGTAATGTTTCCTGCTGTGATGTTTCCGTCGATACGGCCATCTATTTGTACATCTCCGTCTGTCTTTACATCGCCTGTTATAATCAAGTCAGCGGCTAGAATCGAGGGCACTGATGCGCCCATGCGTGGAGTAGGGGAAGAGGCCTTCTTTGGTATGTCAGCGGGAGGTGTTGAG
>JBDVGI010000072.1:0-4939 GCA_039962885.1 Litorimonas sp.
ACGTTACGTCTAGGCAGCGCGTCGATAATGACCATCTAAGCAACGCGCAAAGTAGGACAAGCTTAATTGTGAGTTTTACTAGACTGTTATCCACAAGGAATTTTTTGTAGAAAACCTGCTTCCAAATTGCTTCCAAATAAAAACAAGCGTCATCCGCCCCAAGACGAAATCCCGTTAACTTATTGAAAATATTAGGAAAAATGGTGCCCCCACACGGCACGATGTCGTGTAGAATAATGTATATAAAACAATAACTTAACACTGTCAAATTTCATTTTGTGGCACGTACGACATTAGGATTGTAGCACAAAAATATCTTCAAGTTTCAAGAGCTAGATTTGCACAGGTAGATTACTGGGTGAAGGGGCAAAGCGACATCAGGCGAGCGCGACTTAAAACTCCCAAAGTAGGCCGCTCGTGTCTGGAATGATCCCGGCGCATAAAGACATTAGCTAAGGCGTTCACTTTATGATAATAGTGTCATTCATGTTGAGGTGAGTAAAATGATAAATTTACCTAAAGTGATAGAAACCTATATTCGAGCATACAATAATTTTGATGTAACGGGCATGTTGGATTGCTTGGCGAATGATGTGGTTTTTCAGAATTACACTGGTGATGACATTACAGCGCAGGCGAACTCGAAAGATGAGTTTGAAAATATGGCGAAAATGGGTGCTTCTGCTTTCGAAAAGCGCAAACAAACGCCTCTTCATGCAATCACTGTAGGAAACACAACACATATTGAAATAGAATACTTCGCTACAGTTGCTACTGATTTGCCTAATGGTTGGAAAGCAGGACAGGAGCTTTCTTTTAAAGGGACTTCTGCATATGCGATTGAAGAAAATAAAATTATCAAACTGATAGATGCTGCATAACGGCTAAGATCTGCTTTTGACCTTGAGTAGCCCAAAACTGAGTGTCTTAAAATCGCCCAAACTAAGCCGCTCATTGATTACGTCAAATCCCCGAAAGCGGATGTAGAGAGAAACTTTCAGGTAAAAGGGGTGCCTTGATGAAACATAAGCTTCCAAGCCGTTCCAACTTGCTTCCATATGGAGGACCTATTTCCTAGTCTAACACCGTCGCCATAAGTGACCTCACTTATATAGGTAACAAGAAAAACATCTTTTGAGAGGCATTGGGTTTTGAAATTTCTTAAAGGGAAGCCAGCTTTAATATCTACTTTTTGGTCACTACTAAATAACATCTGACCTCGGTTATAGTTTTGACCTGACCAGCCAAACTCTCGAAAATTTATATCGAGAATACTTTCCATATACTCTTCATCAAAACGTGTTTCCGTTTTCCAAAGGCTTTCTTCAAGTAAGTATAATTCGTTGTCGTCCATGCATAATCATAAATCTAGGAATGCATTCGGTAAAGCTATACTTCTTTCATACCCTCTTTGCCTAGCCGCGTTGAAAGGTGATGTAGCACTTCTCTCCTTCTTGGCTTCGCTCTGCATAACCACGCTTAATCAGCCATTCACGGCGCTGCTGGATACGGTAGTAATCGACCAGAATAGTACGATCACATTACTTTGGGATATTGTCTGAGGCAGGTATGAAAACCTCGAGAAGGTCCGCATAGACATCTGCGAAATCGAAAAATTCATCAGTTCGTCGATTGACGGATATGGCGAGCGAAAGTTCATGTTCCGGAGCGATCATTAGCCAGCACTGCGCTCCTTTCGACACACCGCCATGATTGAGATGAATAACATCGCCAACCCCTTCAATGGGCCAAGACGCGCGGCGAAACCCGAGTGCATAATTCTGTTCATTGATTTCGCCATTGGATAATTGCGCCGGTGTCCAAAAGATGTCACGAACCTCGCGCGGAATAAAATCATCGTCCAGCCACGCAGCCCCTAGACGCGCGAGCTCTGATGGCGTTGAGACATAGCCTCCGCCTGCCAATTTATGGCTCAGATCCACGCGTCGCCACGGCTTCACTTGATTGCCCTTGATTTGATAGGAACGTGCGAAGGGCTGCGTGCCGTCGCGCAAATAATCAGGCACAGTCGCTTTCAGCTCCAGCGGATCAAATACATATTGGGACATGACATTGTTAAAGGGCTGACCGGCCGCATCCTGTATTACGGCACTCAACAGGACATTATCGAAACTAGAGTAATGAAAATCATCTTTTGGCGCGAAGAGCACATCTGAATCATTAAAGACTGATAGTGCCTGTTTTGGATCATCATAGCGCGTGGTCAGGGCCAGACTTTGGTAAAAGCCGACCCAATCATTGTTTTCTTCATAACCCGCTAGTCCCGCCGTGTGAGAGGCCAGTTGGTGTGCTGTAAAACTGTCCCACGCTTTGTTTGGTAAGTCGTTTGAATAAGAGGAGATCGGAACATCGATATCTATTTTTCCAGCCGCTGCGAGGCGAGCTAATCCAGTAATCCCAACCGGTTTTGAGGTTGAGCCGATGCGGTAGCTGGTTTGAATTGTCGCGGGTATGCGTTTTGCGACATCACTCCATCCAATGGCTCCGGCCCAGACAAGCTCTCCGTCAATGACAATTGCAGCTGAGAGGCTCGGCGCGCCAATCTCCTCGCGGCGTTTCGCGAGTATCTGCATGGCGTCGCTGCCTACATCTGCAAAAGCGGGTTTCGCGACAAATTCATCTCTTGGCATCTCATTCGGTAGGGCCTGCCAGCCCCATGGCAAACGTGCCGTTTCATACTGGTTGGAGAGAAATCCGTAAATAGGCCAGCCGACCCAGACTAACCCAACAATAAGGATGCTCAGTGCGCATAACGCAACTTTCCTAATCGATGTTCGAAGCTTTGGAGTTCTTGTTAAAGTATCAGAGTTTCGGCTCACCATTGACCATCCTTTGAAGAGTTTCGAGGTGTTCGTAAAAAGCCGCTCTACCTCGCTTAGTTATGTTCACACTCATGTGTGAGCGTTTCCCGAGATACCCTTTTTTTACCGATATATATTTTGCTTCCTCTAACCGCTGAATTTGGGCGCCAAGATTCCCTTTTGTGGCTTCAGTTATTTTTAAAATTTCGCTGAAGTCTGATTTTTCTGCGGTCATCAGAAATGCCATAATCGCCAGACGCAAGCGGCCGGTCAGTAAATCATCAATATCTTTATATCTGTATTTTGCGTTCGACATGGTCAGGAAACTAAATCCGCCAGTTGTTTCCTGCGAAGTGTCAGAAACAGGCCTGGTACTATCATGAAGAGAGCAAATGCACCGCTCAGGATAAAAAAATCATTGAGTACGAGTTTTCCTCTGAAGCAAAAGAAAGCGAATGTTATCCACCATCCTAGTGTTGCAAATTGCAAACGGGGCATCTGGATAGCGAAACCCGTTACCAAAAATGAGAACCCAAGCAAGCCGCTAGATAACAATACTAGAGTGAATTGATCTGGCCGACCACCAAGACCGCTTGCGATTAAGTACAAACCCAATGTAAACCCTGCGCCAGCAAAAGCGGTGACATAAGTCCGGGAGGCCTCATTCCCCCATCTTCGATAAGGAGAGCGCCTGCCTAAAAAAAGTGATATGATGACACCAATAGAGACTAGTGGCTGCCAAAGCCACAGTAGTGAACTGGGTAGCCAATCCCTTGCTTCCGCGAAATATTGAATGAGCAAAATAAGCACGATTGTGAGGCCCCAATTGATTAGATGAATACCGTCAATAGCAGCCGCCATACGCCCCTGCGCCATCATATGATGGACAGTATCTAAATCGCTTTGAGCATCAAAGTCAGTGGGCAACATGATTAGGTGCCTTTTGTTGAAGACTTATGATTTTGCGAACCCATATCTGTTTCTGACAGAACGGACCAATGCACCCTTTGACTACCATTTTTGTTGGAGTTTCTAATTCCAACCGGGATGAATAAGACTTTCCATTTGCCGGATTGTAGATTCGACCATGTCGCCAATGACCTTTTTTATTTATAAATCCGTGGAGTATACGGGTTCCTACAAGTGTATTGGATTGTTGGCTTTTCTCAGGATTATGCTCATCAAGCAGCGGATCGCTTTGTGACCTTTGGGCATCCACCTTGATGATATAGCCGCATGGTGTGCCATCACCACAATCACCAATCTCAACGGTGGCGTCCCCTGTGAGCCACCTACCATAGACATCCGATATATTTGTTTCCTGAGCCAATACTGGTGTCGCCGCAATAATTGCAAGCAAACTGAGAGAAAGGGTACGAACCGATGTGCGGAAAATTTTTGTTTCTTTGATTGAATTCATAGGTCTATATTATAGACTAATCTATATTATTGCAAGAAGAATTTGATTTAGTGGAATATGAGCGGTTTAAATCGCCCAAAGTAAGTCGCTCGAAAACTTTGAAAATATCAATGTAAAACGTTGGCTGGATAAATATGAATTGTGTTCAAAATTAAACACACATTAATGACATGAAGATAACTTCATTCCGTGTTTTAGGGGCAACTTGATGTTACTTTTAATATTATCAGGTTTTTTGTTCTTGGGTGCCTTAAGCGCTCAGTACAAAATTATTGATCTGTTTATGGCTGTTGGATTCATAACTTTATATGGTTCTGTCGGCCTTTTTTTCAATGAGATCTATCCCGAAGCTCCGACTATTGAGGCTGCGCATAGGGTTGGGGATGCATATCCACTTTCATTTGACGCTCATACAATGATTTCTTGGATTTTAGAACATGGGTCGTCTACAGCCAACTTAATTATGCTTTCACCTGGCATCTATCTCGGTAGTAAAGCGTGCTCGGAAATATTCCGCACAGTACGTAAAGTTTTAAAGACATCAGCCGCTTAAAACCGCTCAAAGTAAGCCACTGAGCGAGAGGCCTAGAACGCCCAATACTGTTGAAAAACTCCTAGTCACAAGCGCCTGTTTCTGATTCACTTGTTTTAGATAAGAAGTGTGGAGATTGGTCATGATGGGACAGTTGGACGGCGG
>JBDVGI010000073.1:0-2511 GCA_039962885.1 Litorimonas sp.
AGCAGAAAGGATCAAAGAGAAAACTATCGAGCATCGGCGCTTGCAATACCGCAAAGCCGTCGCCTAATATCAACCAACATGATGAGCAAAGTCTCTCTTAGCCCGGGCCAAAATCTGGGACAAATTATATGACGACGGACAGGGAATAATAAATTCTATAAATTATCAACATCCGTTTGGGTCACCGTATAAGTACCTGTGAATGTTACGATATCCCCTGGCGCGAGGGTATCCCAAGATCCATCCACGGCAGCGTCCGTTGAATCGCCTTGTGTTCCGGTATCTGTAAGGAGCGTCTCGTTGCTTGGGGTCGGCGCAGGGCCAGAGCCATTATGCGTATCTGAAACCGCAACGCCATTAATGTTCACATTGCCATCATTGGTGACGGTGTAAGTATAAGTAATTGTATCGCCCACAGCAAAAGGCCCTTCGCCATTTGCGACTTTCGTCATGATGAAAGAAGGTTCGGCAGGAACAACAGGGGTCGTGACCGTGTCCTCAACAGGCGTTGTGACTTCATCCGAGACAGCAGAGGCTGTGTTGACAAAATCCTTGCCCGAATCCGCTACAGTTACAACATATGTCCCTGTTAGCGTACAGATCGCATCAACAGCAAGGCTGGCACATGTCTGAGTATCTGGCGTGAGGAGGTCATCGTTTACAACGACATTATTTTGCGCGATGTTGCCGCTATTGGTTGCAACAATCTCATAATTGAGCGTGTCGCCAATAGAGACTGAACCAGAGCTGTCTGCGTCAACATTACCCGTTAAGGTTTTGACGATATCAAGGGCCGGCGCCGGCGCATCAATAGCTAGCGTAACCGTATCTTCAACGGGCGTCGGGAGTTCGTCAGACACAACAGAGGCCGTATTTGTAAAATTACTTCCTGCATCAGCAACCGTGACAACATACTCGCCCGTCAGTGTACAGGTTCCGCCAACTGGAACAGCCGCACAACTGTTAGAGCTTGGCGTAAGCAAATTATCCGTTACGACGAAGTTCGTCTGGGCCGCATTACCTGTATTTGTCGCTGTGATCGTATATGTCAGCGTGTCGCCGATAGAGATTGAGCTAGATCCGTCCTCATCAGCATTGCCTGAGAAAACTTTCGCAAGATCAATGGCAGGCGTTTCCAAAACTGTAATAATCGCCGTCGCTGATGCACAATTTGTTGTGCTACCCGCTTCACAAATTTCATAGTTAAGTGTATAATTTCCTGGCGATAGACCTGCTGGAATATTAATTGTGCCATCTGGATTAATCGTTGCCCCTGTCACGCCACCCGTATTTGTAAGCGTAACATCTACAGTAGAACTCGTAGGCGTCTGACTATCAATATCATCATTAACGAAAACACTAGGCGTCACCCCTCCTGAGGCAGGAATTGGCGTAGCGCTATAGTCATTATTTGTTGCAGTGAGACACAACGAAGTCAGCTGAAGGCTCGATCCATCAAAGTTTGCATTATCCCCCATCTGAACAACAAATGAGTAGGTGCCGGGAATCAGGTCAAAATTCCCGCTTAAAGTTGTCCACGTTGTCCTGTTTTGTAAATTTGCTACAGATAAGTCTGGCCCTGCCACAATAGTGCCTGTTGGTCCGGAACCATTGCGAATGGTCATTGAGCCATTCGTTTGTAGCGCGTTACCAGCCCGATTTGCTCTTGATGAGAAAGACCCAACAGCCCTATAGGTTTGCGAACTAAGTGAGGGGCACGCTGAAACCGTAAAAGGTTGATAAAAATCATTTGAGCCATTGATAATGTCCAAATAATGTTGGTTAATGCCAGGACCTGGGTTTGCGGCGTCAATTTCTGGCCCCCTGATGTAATCCTGCCCGCCGACACCATCTACTCGAACAACATTCGGATCGTCTCCAGTTCCCAAAATCCAAGGCGCGATGCTTACTGTGTTGAGATTATTTCCAAAAAGAGGGGCATTAAAATCTTCAAATCCAGGATTTCCCAATAATTCAACATTTGTTTGCGCGCTTGCCGTTCCATATGACATCGTCGCCAAAATAAATGGAACTGCACTCAAGAGAAATTTGATTTTTCGTGAAGTAAACCTCAACGCATTTAGAAGCTTGCCATTCACGATTTTCAAGTTTTCACAACCGAAAGAACCCATCCCGTTCCCCATTCACAATTTCTTTGTCGTCAAAAGACAACAGCTAATTAACTTCATGGTGGATAAGAATTAAAGACGCCCAGAGCTTTAAAAAACCCGCTTCACTTCACACCAAACACCATCCCAATGTTTCTACGTTTAAGAGTGGGATAAACAAATAAACTTAACGCCGCGTAAAAGAGGGCTTTGTCACATTAACTGAACTAACTGCTATTTCCCGCCGACAAGCACCTTATGCGCACGCCGCTACCGTTATGCAATTCCATTCAGTCTTAGCCTCATGTCGGAATTTACGCAGTGTGTTTCTAGAGATAAGATGGCGTCGGTGATTGAAGAGATTGTAGATTTGGCCGTGGGCTGAAAGCAGTCTTTGAGCGTT
>JBDVGI010000074.1:0-4710 GCA_039962885.1 Litorimonas sp.
ATCTTAGCCCCGCGGCTTCGCGCGCTTGGCACGCTCAATAATGCAGCCCAAGACGGCCTTGCGGCCCTAACACGCATCTTTGATGTGATTGACGAAACGCCCGCAATTATAGATTCTATTGGTGCGAGCGATTTGAGAACAGCGCATGGCGATGTTGAATTTGAAAACGTAAGCTTTGCTTATAATGAAACCACCCAAACCTTAAACGGCATATCTCTTTTCGCCAAACAAGGTGAAACCATCGCATTAGTCGGTCCGTCAGGCGGAGGTAAATCGACGATCATGAACCTCATTGCGCGGCTATATGAAGCCAGCTCTGGGAGCATAAAAATTGACGGGGCGGATATTCGCGGCATTAGTCTTGAAAGTCTGCGCGCTAATATTGCCCTTGTTTCCCAAGATGTCACTTTGTTTCATGACACTATTGTGGCCAATATCGGCTATGGGAATTTAAGCGCCTCTCAAAACGACATCCGCGCCGCTGCCATTGCTGCTGACGCGCATGACTTTATTCAAGAGCTGCCAAATGGCTACGACACGATTTTAGGCGAAGACGGGGACGGGTTATCTGGCGGGCAAAAACAACGGCTTTCCATCGCTCGGGCAATTTTGCGCGACGCGCCTATACTCCTGCTTGATGAGGCCACTTCCGCGTTAGACGCCGCCTCTGAAACCAAAGTTCAAACCGCGCTAGAGCGTCTATCAACGGGACGCACAACGATTGTCATCGCCCATAGGCTCTCAACTGTAAAGCAAGCCGACCGCATTTATGTCATCGAGAATGGCCAAGTCGCTGAGAGCGGTACGCATGATAAGTTGTCGAAAAAACGCGGCGGAATTTATAAAGGGCTGCGAGATTTGCAGGGCTGATTACTCCCGCCGCAAAATCAATTCCGTAATCGGGTTGCCAGACCATTGTGCCATGAACCGCGTTTTGACATCTACGGAATCATAGATCGTTTCCACCCAATCTATGAATGTGACGTCATGGTCTTTGGCATAGAGCAGATAGTCATTGAAGAAAAAATCGAGCATACCCGTCTTGCCTTGCTTGACGTGCAAATATTTAAAAGAGAGCTGTTCCATTGCCTGCTCTAAGCTATCACCCATATGAAAATGACGATATAGCACGCCCATAAACCCTGTGCGGTCAGCACCTGATTTACAATGCATCATTGCGGGATATTCGAGAGTTTCGAATAACGCCTTTGCTGCGCGAATTTTTTCTGCCGTATGCACATCGCGTGAATAGGCCCGAAAATTGACAAGTTTTATACCGTGTTGCTCGCAGGCTTCTTGCTCCAACAAATAAAACCCCTTGGGGCTTGGTCCTCGCAAATTCACAATCGTTTTAATTCCGTCTGCGGCTAACTGAGCTATACGCTCTGGTGAGGGTTGGTTTTCGCGGCTCATACCGCCACCCATATCGTGGTGATTGGCAAAGCGCAGGCGTAAAAACCCATGATCACCCCAAATTAGATCACGACGAGCCTGCTTGCGGTCTTTTGAGTTATTGAGGTTAAGAGCCATATAGCCTAAGAAATTCCTATATTTATGCGGCCATAACAGGGAAGAGAGCCATGTTCAAACGCTTCATGCGCTCTAATGTCATGAAAATTACAATAGGTTGGCTTGTCGCTGCCTATATGACACTCGTGAAATACACAACACGCTGGGACGTGCAACGCGAAGATCAAGTCAAAGACATTACAGGAAATGGGAAAGGTGTGATTGCGCTTGTGTGGCATTCACGTTTTATGATGCTTACGGCGGCGTGGAAGACACGCTTTCAACTGCCTTATGTTTTAATCTCGCGCAGCCGCGACGGCGATATTGTCGCCCATACTTCGCATTTTTTGGGCTTAAAAACCATTCGAGGCTCGGCAAAAAAAGTCGCTAAAAGCAAGACTAAGGGAGGCGCAAAAGCTGGGCGCGATATTATCGGTGCCATAGAGCAAGGCGGCTGTATTGTTGTCACCCCTGACGGACCGCGCGGCCCGCGCCAAAGGCTCGGTAGCGGCCCGTTGCGTCTAGCACGGCTAACAGGCGCGCCGCTCATGCCCTGCACCTTTGCTATAAAAAACCGCAAGCAATTTAATAGCTGGGATAAGTTCATCCTTCCCCTTCCTTTTGGGCGCGGAACGATTATTTGGGGCACGCCTGTCTTTATCCCCGAAGAAACCGATGATGACGCTCTTGAAATTTTGCGGCTCTCTATCGAAACGGAGATGAATATGTTTCTAGCCCAAGCGGACAAATCCGCAGGGCATGAACCATGCCTGCCAGCGGACATAGCCGCATAATGAGCCTGACAGCTTTGACATATCGCGCAGCAACGACGGCTTTATCTCCGCTCTTGCCTATCTGGCTCAAACGCCGCGCGCGCAATGGAAAAGAAGATATAGCGCGCATAACAGAACGCTACGGCGTAGCCTCCTTATCGCGGCCAGATGGAACACTCTTTTGGATGCACGGCGCAAGTGTCGGCGAAACACTCATGTTATTGCCATTAATTAAAGCCCTATTAGTCGACCACCCCAAAGCCTATATTTTAGTAACAAGCGGCACAGTCACATCTGCCAAGCTCATGGCACAGCGGCTACCAGCGCGTTGCTTTCATCAATATGCTCCGCTCGATACGCCCAAAGCGGCCAAGCGGTTTTTGGCGCATTGGCAACCTGACTTAGCCATATGGGCTGAGTCTGAAATTTGGCCGAACTTGATTTTAGAAAGCCATAAGCGCGGCGTGCCTATGGCCTTAATCAATGCCCGCATGAGTGAAAAGTCCCTCAAAGGATGGGCGCGGCATAAGAAATTTGCTGCGAAAATTTTCATAAGTTTTAATTACATCCAAGCTGCCAACGCGCAGACAGCAGAAGCTTTGTCCAAATTCACCGCTCAAAATCTACCAATTTTTGCAAGCCTCAAAGAAGCAGGCAGTCCACTAGGTTTTGACAATGAGCAAGCCAAAACACTCACCGAAGCTATTGGCACGCGCCCTATCTGGTGCGCGGCAAGCACACATGCAGGCGAGGACGAAATCATCCTGAACGCTCATGCAAAAATATTAGCCGTCCACCCAAACGCAATCATATTGCTCGCACCGCGGCATCCTGAACGCAGCCAAGATGTCCACTTCTTAGCGCTAAACATAATAGACGGGGCAAATTGCGCCTTTCATTCACGCAAAGACCTGCTCACAGATAAGACGCAGATTTATATCTTTGATACGATAGGCGATATGGGGCTAGCCTTTAATTTATCTGCCGTCACTATGATGTGCGGGTCTTTGACGGATGGGCTTTTGGGGCATAATCCACTTGAACCTGCCCGGCATAAAAATGCCGTCTTAACAGGACCGAATGTCGAGAGCTTTAAAAACATATATCAAGATATGTTTGCCTTTGACGCCGCAGTCACTATCTTAGATGATATGCAACTCTCTCAAACCATATGCCGTTATTTTGCGTATCCTGAAGAACTCAAGACGCAACAGGACAAGGCTTACGAATTTTCTCAAAACCGCCGAGCCATTTTGGATGTAACTTTAGACAATCTAAGACCTCTAATAGACACAAAAAGAAACGTCTCATGAGGCCGCCTGAATTCTGGAACCACCGTCATGGCCGCGACGCAGCCCCAATGATCCGTGCCTTACTAAAGCCGCTCTCTTGGGTTTATGCAAAGGCAGCCGCGCGGCGGATTAAAACAACACAAAGCCTGAATGTCGGAGTTCCTGTTATTTGCGTTGGCAACGCCACAATGGGCGGGACAGGAAAAACTCCTGTCGCAGCATATCTTCTTAAAAGCTTGCGGCGTTTAAGCCTTGATGCCCACGGCTTAACCCGTGGTTATGGCGGCCAAGAAAAAGGACCAATCCCCGTTCAAAAAACCCATAGCGCGGCCGATGTCGGTGACGAGCCATTATTACTCGCCCGCTACGCCCCCATTTGGGTGGCGGCGGGACGCAACGAAGGCGCACGCGCAGCACGCTCACACGGGGCGTCTGTTATTATTATGGATGATGGACACCAAAACCCGCAGCTTGAAAAAACCTTATCCTTATTGGTCGTCGATGCCGAAACGGGTTTTGGAAATGGCTGCGTTTTCCCCGCAGGGCCATTGCGCGAGGATTTACATGCGGCGCTATCTCGGAGCGATGCCATTATCTTAATGAAGCCCGCGCCAGATTACGAAATTGATGACATCTTGCGCGAACAGCTCAAAGGGAAAATCGTTATTCCCGCATATTTAGCCCCGCAAGCCGCCCCGCCATCAGGCAAACTTTACGCCTTTGCAGGCATTGGGCGGCCCAATAAATTCTTCGATACACTCCGCAGAAACGGCGGAAACATCGTCGAAGAAGTTCCTTTCGCCGATCATTATAAGTATAAGGATTCTGACATAGAAAGCCTATTTGTCCTCGCCAGCGAATATGAGGCTAGCTTAATTACGACAGAAAAAGATTATGTTCGATTACCCGAAGGATATCGTAAGGGCGTACATGCTTGGCCCGTTCATGCCGTCTTTGAAGATGAGCTAACATTACGCCGTTTGCTACATCCTATCATTGACCGCGCCAAAGTCTTACAACAGTGACTTCGCTTAAACAGCGTATCATATGGCGATGCGAAGCCATAGCTTATGACAGCCTAAGCCTGTTAATGCGGCTCTTTCCAATTGATGCTATATCAGGTTTTGGTGGACAAT
>JBDVGI010000075.1:0-3325 GCA_039962885.1 Litorimonas sp.
GACTTTCGTTAAGTCAGCAGCCCAAGACACAGGGCAAGGGGCGTTAGTAAGATTTTGTCCCTGCACAGCCTCTAAAGCTGCTGAGGCCTCTATGAGGCTTACATTCACGGCTTTGATAAAATTTGCGTCGAGTTGACCAGCACGCAAAATATCGCTCATCATGATGCCGCGGCCTGGACCGAGTTCAATCAGTTGTACTCGCGCTGGACTGCCCATATCTTTCCAACTTTGGATGCACCAAAGTCCAATAAGTTCGCCGAACATCTGACTGATTTCTGGTGCAGTGATAAAATCTCCGTCGCTACCCAGAGGATCGCGCGTGGGATAATAACCATCAACAGGGTCGAGCAGGCATAATGTCATATATTCGGCCACACTGATTGGGCCTTCGGCTTTAATTTGGCGTATGATGCGCGGTAACAACTGTCCCATTATGCAGGTTGTTGAGCATCTTTTGCATTCTCATCCTTTAAGGCAGCGCGTTTAGGCGATACTGGCCCGCGCTTTAGGGTCCAAAGCAATAGCGCCCCGCCAATGATAATCATCGGAAGAGAATATGTCATGCCGCGTGTCAAAAACCCAAATTGTGCGATGCCGACATCTGGTTCGCGGAAGAACTCGATTGTGAAGCGAAATAAGCCATACATAAAGATAAATCCGCCCGTACAGACTCCGGGACGTGTAAGGGCTTTAAACCGTATGCATAACACCCGCAGAACGAGGAAAATCACAAGGCCTTCAAGGATGGCTTCATAAAGTTGGCTTGGGTGGCGCGGGATAGAATCAAAGTCTTTAGGAAATATCATCGCCCACGGTACATCAGTGGCGCGGCCCCATAATTCTTGATTAAGGAAATTACCCAAAAAGCGTACAGCCCCAAGACCGATTGGCGCGCCAATCGCTGCCATATCCGCAATTCGCATCAAGTCTAATTTGTTCCGCCATGCCGCGTAGATAACTGCGCCGCAAACTCCCAAAAACCCGCCATGAAAAGCCATGCCGCCTTCCCAAACTTTCAAGACGTCAAGTGGGGCTTGGGTAATCATGCTGGGTTGATAGAGAATGACATAACCGAGTCGCCCGCCCGCGATAATTCCGACAAGGCAATAGGTCATCAAATCAGAGAGCATATCTTTATTGGGGATTAGCTCTTGTTTGCGTGCCGCAGGCCCAGCGATCCAGACATCGCGGCGCTCACTCATTTTGTAAGCATAATAATATGCTCCCATTAATCCGATAATATAGGCTACTCCGTACCATTTGATGGTTAACGGCCCGATCGAGATTATATTTTCAGATAGCCAATTTGGAAATTTAATGGCGTGTATCAAAGACATAAAAAACATTGTGACAATAAGACTCGCTTTTGGACTTGGTTTTTCTTACCTTGTTCCTATCTATTAGCCAATAGACCATTGATAGAATGTGAGCGAATTCATGCAAAGCAAATCCCGCCCCCTTGACGATATTTCAAACCTCTTAACGAATGCTGTTGGCGCAGCTAAAGGCGTTGGAGATGAGATTAAGGCTATGGGCAGATCCCAAGCTGAAAAACTTATTGTCGATATGGATCTTGTCAGCCGCGATGAGTTTGAGGTCTTAAAAGCACGCCTTGATGTAGCCTTAGCTGAAATTGAAACGCTAAAGGGAAAGCCGAAGCCAAAAGCGTCCGCAGCTCCCAAAAAAGCTAAAACAGCGGCACGTAAAAAAACGACCCCTAAGGCCAAAAACAAGTAAACTTATATTATTTCCAATCTGTTGATATGAAAAATATCAATTAATATTAAATATAGTTTATAAAAAACAGTCATTTAGGGATTGTTTGTTCAGGTTAAGTTTAACTGATATGTTTTATATGAGACACAGCGCGTATTTCTATTCGCTTAGATAGGTTTGATGGCTGGCACAAATTTTGTGTGAGTTTGACAATTTTCCCTAACGCGCAGCAGAGCGGTGGATGTCTAATAACTCTCTCCTTTAGACGTCCCCGCCTCTGTCTCATTTTATTCCTATATGTCATATCGAGTAAGGGAACAGAATCAGTTTTGGTTTATGGTTCCTGCTGATTTATGGTTCTTGCCATAATTCAATTTTGTAGCCTTCAGGGTCAATAAACCAGCCGAAAACGCCGTATTCTGTTTCTTGTGCGTCTCCAGCAATCCATGCGCCGCCTTCTTCTGCGCGCTCAAGCATAGCTGGGACATTGTCTGTACGCAGATTTATCATAACGGGCTGTATGCTCGGATCAAAGTAATCGGTATTGTTGTCAAACGGGCTGAGCATGGTGCGGCTGGGGCCGTCGTCTAAATGTGGCCATTCCATAGTGCCCCAAGCTGTAATGTCGACTTCCATATGGTCTAGCCACCAACGGCGATATTTATTTGCATCTACGCAGCGTATGAACACGCCGCCGAGACCTAAAATTTGTGCCATAATGAATGTTCCTTAAATGCTCACTTGTTCTCTTGCAGGAATTGCGTAAGAAAGCTTGGCCTTTTCAATAACTCTGGTATAGAGCGCCAAAGCATTTGATGTAAGACACTTTGTAACTTAAAGGAACAGTCATGGTTTCGCTTATTTTTTCTGGCGCTAGTATCAATATTTTCGGCATTCCGTTTAACCCAGCTTTGCTATGCTTCTTACTTGTATTTGGTATATTTGGGTTATTGAACTTTATTGAGTTCAAACGCATTGATTAAGGTTTAGATTTACACAAGGCATAAAAATGGGGCTTCTTTTACCCATATTCTTACTTATCCTTGGCTTGGTTATACTGATCATAGCTGGAGATGTTATGGTGCGCGGGGCTGCGGCGCTCGCTCGGCATTGGGGTGTGCCGTCTTTAATTGTCGGATTGACTATTGTTGCCTTTGGCACTTCAGCGCCAGAGCTTGTTGTTGGCGTTCAGGCCGTCTTAAGCGGAGCTGGGGAGCTTGCCTCTGGTAATGTTGTTGGCTCGAATATTGCCAATGTGCTACTCGCACTAGGTATTCCAGCCCTGATTATGAGTATTCCCACAAATATGAGTGGTGTCGCGCGCAATAGTTTTGTTGCTGTATTTGCAACGATCTTATTCATTACTTTGGCATTTCTTGGAACCCCATTGGCAAAGTGGCAGGGCGCCATCTTGTTTTTTGGCATTGTGGCCTATCTTGTTTGGATGTTCCGCTTGGCTAAAATGGGGGCAGATGATCCTATCCTAGAAGAAATGACCGAAATTGATGAAGGCGCAGACGGCTTACCAACGAAAACTTGGCTGTCAGCTTTTTACGTCCTTGCAGGTATCATTGGCCTCATTATTGGCGGAAATTTGATCGTAAACAAT
>JBDVGI010000076.1:0-3513 GCA_039962885.1 Litorimonas sp.
AAGTTCCATACAGAACGTCATCTGGGCCTTGTCGGGGATAACTTTACGGGTGAAGATCCTTCCGAACGCCTCCCCGGCCACATTTCCATCGGTCACAACCGCTATTCAACGGCCGGACAAACCATTTTACGCAACGTGCAACCCCTTTATTCCGAACTCCATACTGGTGGTTTCGCCCTCGCCCATAATGGACACCTTACCAACGCCTATACACTTAAAGAACAACTTGTCGAAAAAGGGGCTATTTTTCAATCAACCTCTGACACCGAAGTGCTTATTCACCTCATAGCTCGCGCCAATAGTGGGGAATTTATAGATCGGTTTGTCTCTGCCATACGTCAGGTAGATGGTGGATATGCGTTTATTGGCATGACGAAAAATATGCTAATTGGCGCACGCGACCGTTTTGGTATCCGTCCGTTGCTTATTGGCCGTATCGGAAATAGTTATGTTCTTGCCTCGGAAACATGTGCATTTGACATGATTGACGCTGAGTTTATCCGCGAAGTTGCCCCGGGTGAAGTCGTTGTCATTAATGAAGATGGCATTCGGTCTTTTACAGCTTTCCCAAATGCACAATCGCGTCCCTGTATATTTGAATTTGTTTACTTCGCCCGTCCAGACAGTGTTGTTGGCGGTAAAAGCGTCTATGAAGTTCGCAAACGCATGGGACAACGCCTTGCACAAGAAACGCCCGCAGATGTGGACGTTATCATCCCCGTACCCGATAGTGGCGTCCCCGCTGCAATTGGCTTCGCGCAAGAGACAGGCGTTCCATTTGAGCTTGGCATTATTCGTAATCACTATGTTGGCCGTACATTCATTCAACCAACCCAACAAATTCGAGATATGGGCGTGCGCTTGAAACATTCGGCAAACCGTGCGATGATCGAAGGCAAGCGTGTCTTACTTGTTGACGATTCCATTGTACGTGGAACCACCTCAACTAAGATTGTGCGTATGATCAAAGCCGCTGG
Source organism: Litorimonas sp. (assembly GCA_039962885.1). GTDB lineage: Bacteria > Pseudomonadota > Alphaproteobacteria > Caulobacterales > Maricaulaceae > Litorimonas. The sequence goes on from JBDVGI010000076.1 coordinate 978, forward strand.
AGCAAAGGAAGTGCATTTCCGGTCTGCCTCCCCGCCGATTAAATTCCCAGACCATTACGGCATTGATATGCCCACCAAGGAAAAACTCATTGCGGCCAATTATTCACTCGAAGACATGACGGAAATGCTCGAAGTTGACAGTCTTGGTTTTCTCTCTGTGGAAGGTCTATATTGGGCAATGGGTGCGAAATTCCGCCAAGACGACGCTCCACAATATACGGATCATTGTTTCACAGGGGCCTACCCCACCCCGCTCATTGACCGTGACCGCAAAGTTTCTGGCGGAACAGGGCAACTGTCATTCCTCGTAGAAGTCGCATAACATATCACAACGTAGTCCAGTCATGACCAAAGCGTTTCAAGATCGAATTATTCTGGTTACGGGGGCATCTCGCGGGATAGGGTATGCCTGCGCGAAGGCGCTCGCGGCACAAGGTGCGCATATTATTGCAACAGCTCGCACGCAAGGCGGGCTTGAAGATCTAGACGATGTCATAAAAAACGGCGGCGGAACATGTACGCTCGTGCCGATGGACATCAAAGACTATGATGCAATTGACCGCCTTGGCGCAGCCCTGCAAGAGCGGTTTGGACGCCTAGACGGTCTGCTCGCAAATGCGGGAATACTCGGCGACATTAGTCCAATGCCGCATATCACCCCAAAAACTTGGGACAATGTTATGGCTGTGAATGCAACGGCCAATTACCGCCTCATAAGATCTATGGACCCGTTGCTGCGAGCCTCAACTGCGGGTCGCGCCGTATTTCTGAGCTCTAGCGTTGCGCAGACTCCGCGGGCCTATTGGGGATGTTACGGCGCTGCCAAAGCCGCAATGGAAACTTTTGTTTCAGCTTACGCGCAAGAAACCAGTGTCACGAATTTAAAGGTCAACATCTTAAACCCTGGGGCGGTACGCACCGCAATGCGGGCCAAAGCCATGCCTGGCGAAGATCCAACGACATTACCTGCGCCAGAGAATATCGCACCTTTAGTTCTCGACATGCTCGCTCCAACTTATGATAAAACTGATGAAATTATCACATTTCGAGAGACTGCGTATTTTTCAGAATAAAAGCTAGTTCCAATTCTTCACGTAAAGTTGGAAGTGCTTTCAATATGACAGCACCCGCTGCCCATATACTATGTTGATTTAACCCATTAGCCGCGTCGGTTGTTTTCTCGTAACGGTTCACGTCCCTGTATACGCTTTGTGGTATCATAAGGGTTTTCATCAGCCTTAACCAACATTCGAATAGGCGTTCCCATGAGATCAAAATCATCGCGTAATCCATTAATCAGATAGCGGCGGTAGCTCTCCGGTAACTTTGTCGCGCGGGAGCATTTCAGCACAAATGTAGGCGGCCGCGTTTTGGTTTGGCTGATATATTTAGGTTTAATTCTACGCCCATTAACAGCAGGCGGCGGATGGCGCTGCACTTTTTCGCGTAACCAATCATTTAACTCTGCGGTTTTAACTTTAGCTGACCAGTCAATTTGCACCCGCTCTATAGCAGGCAATAGCCTGTCGACGCTTTTCCCTGTTAGGCCAGAGAACATAATCACAGGCATGCCGCGTAATTGCGGTAGCAAACGAGCAGCCCTCTCGCGTAAGGCTTTAGTTAGCTCTGATTTATTTTCGGCTAAGTCCCATTTTGTAATGCCAATGACCAGCGCACGGCCCTCACGTTCACATAGGTCAGCGATTTGCATATCTTGTTTGTCAAAAGGTTTCGTCGCGTCCATGAGCAAGACAACGACTTGTGCAAATTTAATCGCGCGCAGAGTGTCCTGAACGGACAGCACTTCAAGTGTTTCATTAACTTTCGCTTTTTTTCGCATTCCTGCCGTATCATGAAACTGCACGCGCCGCCCCTGCCATACATAATCAACAGTGATGGAATCGCGCGTTACGCCCGCTTCGGGTCCTGTCAAAAGTCGTTCTTGGCCAATCAACGTATTAATCAAAGTTGACTTACCAGCGTTCGGCCGTCCAACAATCGCAATACGCACGGGCGCTTCAGATGTATCTATAACTTCATCAGGTACAGTTAGGGAAACTCCGCGAAGAGCCATATCAATAGCGTCATCAAGATCAACAAAGCCTATATTATGTTCAGCTGCCACTTCGATTGGGTCGCCCATACCCAATGAATAACCTTCATTAACCCCCGCGTCGCCCGCACGGCTTTCACATTTATTCGCGACAAGAACTGTAGGTCTACCTGATTTACGAACAAAATCCGCAAATGTTCTATCGAGGGGCGTTACACCTTCGCGCGCATCATAGACAAAAAGACATATATCAGCCTCCATCACGGCAGCTTCGGTTTGAGCGCGCATGCGGGCTTCCAGTTTTTCACCCTTAGCATTTTCAAACCCTGCCGTATCCATGAGTACAAGATTATGGCCGCGCAATTTAGACTTTGTCTCGCGCACATCCCGCGTGACCCCAGGTTGATCATTCACAATGGCGAGTTTTTTACCTGCCAAACGATTAAACAATGTGAATTTTCCGACATTTGGACGGCCAATAAT
>JBDVGI010000077.1:0-6908 GCA_039962885.1 Litorimonas sp.
ATTGTTAAGTATTTCACGGATGCCTTGTGCTTCAAGTGGAAATATTGTGACGGGCCAACCTTCCATGCCGCATTCGCATAGGAGACTATGGAAAGTGTCATATGCCCAATCTACTGTTGTGCGCGTGTCCGCTTCCGTCCAAGCGGTGTGGTACAATCGGCCTGATTTATGTAACGGTGATGGAACTTTGGGCCGTTGAATAGGGCCGTGTTTTTGCATTAATAGTGTTAGAATGTCTGAATGTAAAAGCGCGTCTTCTTCGCGCACTAGACGAGTGTTAAACATTATGCTGCCCCGCAATATATGTTTTAGGTGACTGTCAAATCAATCCACCCCAGATTAATTTCCATTCCCTATTTTAGAAATTGAGCGTCGGTTTTTAAATCCTCAGCAGCTTTCTCATATATTTCAAGCGCGCCAAACCAATCTTGTTCTAAAGCTTCAATTCTTTCTATGAGTCTTATACGATTTTTGCCGAGTTTGACAGCGCGTTCTGGGTCTGTGGTGAATAGGTTGTTAACTGACAAAGTTGTATCAATGCGTGTTAAGTCCTTTTGTAAGAGCTTTATTTTTGCTTCAATATCTTCGGTTACGCGTTTTAATGGCGCGATTTTCTTCCGAGCTAACGCGCGGTTTTGCCGGGATTGCTTGCGTGAGCTATCGAGTTTAACCTTATGTTTTTTATTAGTTTTTTCTTTTTCTAATTGAAAGTTTCTATAGTCTTCTAAGGATCCTTCGTAATTGGTAACAGTTCCATTATTGACAAGCCATAATCTATCAACAACGGATTCTAGAAGATTTCTATCGTGGGAAATAATTAACACGGCGCCTTCATATTGGTTGAGAGATTTAATTAATTCAGCGCGGCTATCAATGTCTAAATGGTTTGCGGGTTCATCTAAAACTAAAAGGTGAGGTTTGTGAAAGCCAATCAAGGAAAAGAGCAAGCGCGCTTTTTCTCCGCCCGATAAATCTCCAGCTGGCGTTTCTGCATTTTTTACGCTCAAGCCAAAAGCGGCCAAGCGCGCGCGACGCTGCGCTTCGGTGGCGTCAGGCATCAATTCAACAATATGATCATAGGCCGAATTTTGAGGATTAAGTGCGTCAATTTGATGTTGCGCAAAATAGCCAATACGCAATTTTTTATGACGCTTAATGAAACCGTCTTCGAGCGGAGAAATCTCGCCCATAATGGCTTTTGCAAATGTAGATTTACCTTGGCCGTTTTTACCAAGTAAGCCAATGCGGTCATCATAATCAATGCGTTGTTCTAAGTTCTTTAAGACGACTAAATCACCATAGCCTAATTTCACTTTATCAAAGCGAATGATCGGCGGGGAGAGTGCGCGTTCTGGCCCTTCCAATACAATGGGGGCTATTGGGTCGCTAATGATTGTTGCGACTGGAGTCATCTTTTCGAGCCGTTTCACACGGCTTTGAGCTTGTTTGGCCTTGGAGGCTTTGGCTTTGAAGCGAGTGACAAAGGCTTCGAGTTTACGGCGTTCATCCTCTTGTTTGCCCATGAGTGCCATGTTTAGGCGGTTTTGTTCGGCTAATTGCCGTTCGAAATTATTGTAATTTCCAGTGTAATTATAGAGTTTCCCTCCGCGTAAATGCGCTATGTGGGTCACGGCTTCATTTAAAAAATCCCTATCATGAGAAATGATGAAAGCCGTGCCAGGGTATTTGCGAATATGGCTTTCTAACCAAACAGCCCCTTCTACATCTAGGTAGTTTGTGGGTTCATCAAGGAGTAAAATATCGGGTTGGGCAAACAACATCGCTGCGAGAGCGACGCGCATGCGCCATCCACCCGAAAAATCAGAGCAGGGTAGGCGTTGTTCTGCTCCGCTAAATCCAAGCCCTGACAAAATAAACCCTGCGCGGCTTTCGGCGGAATAGGCCTGTATGTCAGCCAAGCGCGTGTGAATTTCTGCGATTCGGTCTGGGTTTTGAGCCGTTTCAGCTTCTGCGAGCAGGGCGCTACGTTCTGTATCCGCGATGAGAACTGTATCGAGCAAAGATTGCGGTCCGCTGGGCACTTCTTGGTCAACAACGCCGAGCCGCATGTTTTTACGCAGGTTGATTTCGCCGTCATCAGGGCTCATTTCGCCTTTGATAAGGCGGAAGAGCGTCGATTTACCCGTGCCATTACGCCCTACGAGTCCAACCTTGCTGCCTTCGTTAATGGCGAGAGTAGCTTGCTCAAAAAGCAAGCGCCCCTCAATACGATATGTTAAATCATTGATATGTAGCACGGCGTTTCGCTATCATGGCTTTACATTAGATGAAACGGGCTTTATCGGATGCGCGAGTTTTTTTAACATTATTCATAACTATCAAGGAGCCCGAAATGGCTATTCAACGTACATTCTCTATTATTAAACCTGACGCGACCTCACGTAATTTGACTGGCAAGGTCAATGCTAAGATCGAAGAAGCGGGTTTGCGTATTATTGCACAAAAACGCATCCAGCTTTCCGAGGAGCAGGCCGGCGGGTTTTATGCTGTGCATAAAGAGCGTCCATTCTATAATGACCTTGTTAATTTCATGACGTCTGGCCCAGTTGTTGTTCAAGTCTTAGAGGGCGAAAATGCGATTGCTAAGTACCGTGAAGTTATGGGAGCAACTAACCCATCTGAAGCTGCCGCGGGAACAATCCGAGCAGAATTTGCGCAAAGCATCGATGCCAACACAGTACATGGTTCTGACGCGCCTGAAACTGCGGCGGAAGAAATACCGTTCTTTTTCTCTGATGATGAAATTGTAGGCTAGTTTGCGCTGTAACACCGCAACAATGTAATGACGCAATAAAAAGGCCAGAGCATGCTCGGGCCTTTTTTAATTTTATATCTCAATGAGGTCAAAACGTGACCTTGCACAAATTGGCTTTTAAGATTTAATCCGAATAAGTTCTTCAACAATCGCATTTTGAATTGTATCAAATGCGGCTTCGAGTTCTTCATTATTATCAGCGCGAACAAAGTTTTCTTCTGAACTCGCACAGCTATTGAGTAATGAGAACGCTGTTGATTGGTTGGTAACTGACACAGATGCTGTCGCTGTTGAACTGCTAGAGAGGTTTCTGTTATAGTTACCGACTTCCAGAGCATATCCGATAGTAAAGATTTCTGTACCTTGTGCTTTAAGTTGGTCACAAGCCTCAATTGTCAATCTGTCTGTGGCTAGGATTAAGAAGCCACGTTCAAAACCACTAAACTGAACTCTTGCTCTGAGCCAAACATTTCTGCTTGCATCAAATTTATAATAAAAAGATGATTGATTGCTTGGAACGAAATCAAATTGTCCTGATGTATTTTGTCCATCAGACATAAATACGACAAACTTTAAGGGTTCAACATAAGCTTCACCGGCACGTTCAGCCTCAATGCGATGAGCATCATTTTCCACAATCATTTCCTCAAGAGCGGCTCTCATCGGTGGATTAGAATTGGTACTGCCAGATGGCACCATAACTTCAATTTCTTGCCTAGAGATAAACCCGAAATCCATTGGTACGCGTGCATTGCTTACAATGTCAGAGCTATATGGAAGCATGCCCATCCGAACGGTTCTCTGACCATTGTCGCTTTGATCCAACCGACCTTCTAGCTCACGAGTGAAGGTGTTGACTGAGCGTTCTAGGCCATCAATACGCGGTGCAGCATCAGCTGGGCTTCTACCTGTTGATAAGGCTAGCTTATCATCCCAAGCCATAGACCCTGAATTATCAAGAACTAAAGATATTGAGGCAGGGAAGCTATCTTCTGTTTCTAAGTAAGACACAACTGATTCAGTTGAAAAAGGAAGTGAATGTTTTCCGAAAATTTGCACAAAGTTAGGAACCGTCTGACCGGAAACGGTCACGGTTGCCTCTTTAGCATTGTCGTCATAATTGACGCGAATTTCTACGTTTTCGGCACCGCCTTCTACCGATGAATTGAACTCAAATCCAAGCTCTGCTGCGCTATACGTAACGCCGTGCTGGTAACCTTCTTGATCGTTTGTAGGCGGACGGTCATTGTCTTTAACGTAAATGGCTGCAGTTAGAGCTGTGCTATCTGCAATCGTTTGCGATTTACTATATGCACTGCTCAGAGTAGAGTAGTCAGTCGCTGCGCCTAAGGCACCCACCAATACGGTTAGTGATAAACCAAAGGTCAACGCCATATTACCGTCTTCATTTTTACAAAATTTTTGTAAGAAGTCTATTTTCTTTTTAACATTTATCATTTCATTATTCCCACGATGCCGCATTGCACGGCTTAACTCCGAACACGTTAGGAAAAAGAATTGTAAATAAAGTTGAGATATTGCGTTAACAAACCCTAAATACAAATTAGGGTTAAATAAATCTTACCCTGCATTTATGTTCAAGGCTTTAACGATTGCTTGCGGGTATAGAGCCTGTTCTAGGGGTAAAAGGCGTGCAGCTAGGCTATCAGGCGTGTCTTCTGGCCTGATATCTAGGCGAGCTTGATCGATTATTTGACCTTCATCGACACCTTCGCTTAACCAATGGACAGTGCAGCCATGCACTGTGTCACCTGCGTCAATCGCGCGAGCGTGGGTATGAAGTCCTTTATACTTAGGGAGTAATGACGGATGAATGTTAATGATGCGTCCTTGCCATTTTTCAACAAAGGCTCTGGTTAGGACACGCATGAAGCCTGCGCAGACAACAAATTCTATATTATGGGCCTTCAGGGCTGCGTCCAACTCATTCTCAAAGTCAGCGCGCGCATCATACTCTGTATGATCAATCGCAAGCGCCGTAATTCCTATGTCGTCTGCTTTATGCAAGCCTTCGGCTTCGGGGCGATTGGATATGACAAGGCAGACTTTTGCGGGGTAGTCTTTACTTTTTGCAGCCATAGCAATAGCGACCATATTAGAGCCGCGGCCCGATATTAAAATCGCTATGCGAGTTTTATTAATGGCTGACATATATTTATGCTTGTCTTAATTGCCCAATGACCGCCGCGTTTTCACCGCTAGCTTCGAGCGAGGATAAAACATCCATGACATCATGAGGTTTGACACAAATCACCATGCCAATGCCGCAATTAAAAGCGCGGCGCATTTCTGCCTCTGCTACATTGCCTGTATCTTGGAGCCATTGAAACACGGCAGGGCGCTCCCAGCTATTAAAATCAAATTCAGCCCGCAACCGTTTTGGCAACATACGTGGTGTGTTATCTGTTAGACCGCCGCCCGTGATATGGGCTAGGCCTGAAACTTTGCCTGAACGGATAATAGGTAGCAATGATTTCACGTAAAGCTGTGTGGGCGTCATAAGGGATTGGCCCAATGTTTTCCCATCTGCAAAGGGCGAGGCATCATCCCAAGATAATCCAGAAAGCTCGACAATTTTGCGGATGAGGGAATATCCATTGGAGTGAGGCCCAGATGAGGTTAAGCCAATTAACACATCTCCTGCGGCCATATCATCATGGCGAGGCAACATCGAATCGCGTTCTGCAGCGCCGACAACAAAACCGGCGAGATCGAAGTCATCTCCCCCATACATTCCTGGCATTTCTGCGGTTTCCCCGCCAATGAGCGCGCAACCTGACTCGGTGCAGCCCCGAGCAATGCCCGAAATAACAGCGGCGGCTTTATCTGTGTCCAAATGTCCTGTGGCGAAATAATCGAGAAAGAATAAAGGCTCGGCGCCATTGGCTAAAATATCATTGACGCACATGGCAACCAAATCAATGCCGACCGTGTCTAAAATGCCAGTGTCTATGGCGATACGCAATTTCGTGCCCACACCATCTGTGCCCGAAATCAGCACAGGATCTTTAAATCCTGCTGCTTTGAGATCAAATGCTCCGCCAAATCCTCCGATTGATCCGTCGGCGCCAGCTCTTTGGGTGGCTTTAACAAAAGGCTTGATACGGTCAACTAATGCTTCGCCTGCGTCAATGTCTACGCCTGCATCAGCATATGTTAAGCCTGTCTTATTTGCGCTCATGGTTTTTCCTGTCACACAGTCTTTGAAGGTTTATGTCTTTATATTCGGTTGTCTATATAGACTCATTTTGCGCGCTTACAACACGGCTTTCATAGGGCTGGCAAGTGGATAGCGTGTAAATCATGGGGTATAATTGACGAAGATGACGTAAAATCAATGGGGTTAGGGCTATTCATTGACACAAAAGCGGTTTATTCGTGTGTTTATGACAAGAATTTTCAAATCCATTTTCGCTCTTATTTTGTGCGTCACATTATATTTCGCAAATACGAACTTGGCCCAAGCGGCTGACCCTTTCACTGTCACTGGCGTGGCCGTTGATGCAACAGCTAGTAATGCGATTGAGGCGCAGACATTAGCCTCACAGGACGGGCAAATCCGTGCTGCGCAATTATTGTTAGAGCGTCTGACTTTGAATACGGAACGTCTTGTACGGCCTCTGCCAGAATTAACAGCGCAAAATGTGCAGCGCATGATCCGCGCGATTTCTGTGGATAATGAAAAACGCACGGCTAATCGGTATTTAGGAGACTTGTCAGTCGCGTTTAACCCGAGAGAGGTTCAAACCTTTCTAAGACAGCATGAGTTAACTTTGATTTCATCCCAAGCGCGTCCGCGCCTTATTGTGCCCGTAGTCATCATGGGGGATGATAGTCTCGACAGCGCGACACAAGATTTGACAGATGCGTTTCGAACAAGCGGCTTTGAACATGCTTTAACGCCTGTTTTTGCGGTCGCTGAGGTGCAACGAGATGTTCCTGATGAAGCTACACTTGCGGCTTTAGCTAACCAGTATGGTGCAAGCCAAGTCTTGCTTGTGGAAGGCTCGACAACAGGTTTGGATTTCGCGGCAGCTCTGATGGATATTACATTAAACACAGGCCAAACTAGGCAGTCCAGTGTTACGGGAGCGCCAAATCCGAAGGCGTT
>JBDVGI010000078.1:0-7304 GCA_039962885.1 Litorimonas sp.
GTCAAAGGCTGGTTTTGTAACAATATCTTCGACAAGCTTAAGCGTGGCGTCAAAATTTCGAGCCAATGTGACTACATTGATGACCGTAGCACTATTCGTGCTACCGACCCGTATGTCTGCGCCAAGCTCTTTAATGGCATCTTCAAGCTCGCTTGCGCTCATGCTTTCTGTGCCTTGCAACATAAGATCAGCCAGTAAATCTGGTACGGTAAGTCTGTCTAAACTCGTGCGATCTTTTCCTGCGCTGGTCAGCTCTAGAGAGAAGCGGATCAGAGGGGTTTCATTAGATTTCAGACCAAAAACAGACATCCCATTTTCAAGGTTCGTACGCCAAATTTTTGGCGGTGTTAGCGTTACGGTTGCGCCAAATTCTGGTTCTATTGTGCGGTCAAATGATGACGGGGTTGTTGCCTCTAAGATGCGTGCGGCAGGATCGAAATTAGACAGGTCTTTTTCTGCGCCCTGCACGATTTTTTCGTTTTCAATACTCGCTGTCTCAGACCCTTCTAAGGCGAGATTTGATTGTCCCTTTGGAACGAAACTTGTCGCCAGATAAGGTTCGTCTTTAATATATGTATTATAAACCCGCATGAGGTCGTTAGGTGTCACGGCGGCGCGGGCAGCCAGTTCTGTTTTGTAAAATGCTGGATCATTGGCAAAAAGATTATATTCCGAGAGCTGTATAGCTTTGCCAAGCGCACTTTGAACTTGCCCGTAAAAATTGACTTCCGCAGAAGCTTTAATTCGGTCAAGATCTTCGGCATTAACGCCGTTGTCTTCAAAGCGTTTAAAGCTAGCTTCGATGGCAGGTAGCAGCCCGTCAATATCTTCGCCGCTATTTGGGCTAATGATTAAGTAAAGCTCACCCGCGATTTCGGCTGTGTTGTGGAAACCCGCTACCCGAGACGTCAAGGCTTGTTCATCAATTAACACATCAACAAATGGCGCTTTCTTGCCATCCGTCAAATAAGTCATTAGCATATCAAGCGCGTAGCTATCAGGGTGATATTGCTCGACGCTTGGCCATACCATAGTGAGTTGAGGGACGGCGGCAAAATCATCTTCATGCATGATTTTGCGCGTAGCGCTCAACGTGCCAGCACGGGCTGGGTAAGGCTTTACGGCGTCGCCGCGTGGAATTTCGCCAAAATACTTCTTAATGAGAGTTTTAGCTTCGGCAATATCAAAGTCGCCTGAGAGCGTGATGGTGACGTTGTTGGGGACATACCATTTGGCATAGAAATCTTTGGTGTCCTGTAAGCTTGCCGCGTCAAGGTCAACGAGGCTACCGATGACTTGCCAATTATAAGGGTGGTCTTCAGGGTAAAGGGCTTTGCCAATAATAGAGAAGTTATGCCCATAAGGTTGATTGTCAACGCGTTGGCGTTTTTCATTTTTGACAACTTGTTTTTCTTTATCAATGACGTTTTGGCTCACGGTATTTATGAACCAACCGAGCTTATCAGCTTCGGCCCAGATGATTTTCTCAAGTCCGTCCTTGGGGACGGCTTGAAAATATTGGGTCATGTCATTGGTGGTGAAACCGTTTGTCCCTTCGCCGCCAATACGAGTGTTCATCTCATCAAGACCACCATAACCAAGGTTTTCAGAATCTAAAAACAATAGATGCTCAAATAAATGTGCAAAGCCCGTCCGCCCTTTTGTTTCGCGCGCAGAACCGACATGCGCGGCGAGGTTAATCGCGACAACAGGGTCAGAACGATCAACATGGAAGATGACATCAAGACCGTTATCGAGCGTGATTTTCTCAAAAGGGATGTCCAGATTGGCAGAGCTAGAACGGGCTTGCGCGGATGACGCATCTGAGATTTTCTGCGGGGTAAGGCTATCCGTTTTTTCCGTAGCTGAGCACCCCAATAGCAAAGCTGCAGCGCTCACGCTCAGCAAAGTTTGCGTGAATAATTTATGAGGTTGTAAGTTAACTTGGCGTGAATATGTCATATGTGTCTGGTGCTTTAATAGGTCTGTTTGTGTCATTACTCTCAAGGGTATTGTTGATACATAGCCCGCGGAATGTCTAGGCGTATTTATTTAGGGAATTGGAATGAACGCAAAAGAAGGCGTAATATTGATATTGAAACTACCGGCTTTAAACCAAGCCCTTATCCGTCCCGCAGACTTTATCCCAGAACCTAAAATATAACCCGTAATTCCCTTTGAATTTCGTGTGATGTAGGTTGTGGTGGCTGGCGGTGATGATGTGACGACCCCACCATCCGCGCACCCAAGTGTCGGGATAAACCTCCCATCCTGCGTGATTAAACACGGCGTTAATGGTCATAACCATCAGTAATACGAGAGCTGTGCCGACATGGATAGGAATAAATAGCGCCATAACGGGGAGCAGCCATGCCGCGCTTATGGCTTCTATGGCATCAAAAGAAAAACTCGCCCAAGGTGTTGGCTGTACGGAGCGATGATGGCCTTCATGCGTCCATTTAAAGAGTTTGCGGTGGTGCATGATGCGGTGCGTCCAATAAAACCACGTATCTTGTGCAAACAGGTATATCAATGCGCTAGCGATAACCCACCCCCATGCTGCAAGTCCTTGGGGTAATCCCGCATACATCGCGGTGCCGCCAGATTTCCACATTTCCAAGACTATGGCGGCAGGGGCAGCGTAGATGAAAGCGGACATTGTGGAGAGTTTGATCTCATTGGCAATAGTCTCGCGTGTTGGCTGTCGCCGTGACAAGCGCCGCGCTTTGACTTTATCAGCGGGCCGTTTCCACAACATCCAGTGTATCGGCCAGACAATCATAAAGTAACGCGCAATGATAATAGCGGTGAACCCTAGATATGTGAGCGCCGTTTGACCAAGGGGAACCGGCCACCCTGCAAGATTGAATGCGTGTATATGGGCCATTAACATAGACTAGCTCATATGCGCATTAAACCAATCTGTGAATGCGGTTTTTTCAGCTTCGCTCATATGGACGCCTAATTTACTACGTCGCCACATAATATCATCGGCGGATGTGGCCCATTCATGATTGATGAGATAATTGGCCTCAAGCTCATGCAGGCCTGCGCCGAAATCTTGGCCTAGCTCTGGCGTGGTATCGCCGTTGCCCAGAACAAGCGTAACGCGCGTCCCATATGCATGACACAGACGCCGTAATAAAGTCTTATCTAAACCTTTATAACGCGTTCGCATCTCTGCATAGAAGCTGTCAAAGTCTGCATTGAGAATATCGCCGCCCGGCAACCCTGCCGTCTCTGTCCAACCTTTCTTATCATATCCGTAAAAACCTTGCAGTTTCTCCATCGCATGCTCTGCGAGCTTGCGTGATGTTGTGATTTTTCCGCCGTAAATAGAAAGAAATGGCGCGCCTTTGGCGAACTCATCAATATTTAAAACATAATCGCGGGTGACGGCGGACGCATTTTCAGATTTATCATCATAAAGCGGACGGACGCCTGCGTAATCCCAAACGACATCATCAGGCGAAATATCATGTTCGAAATATTCGCTGGCTGCTTCGCAAAGATAAGTCGTTTCTTCTGGACTAATTTTCACAGGACCATCAGAAAGATTATAAGGTTGATCCGTTGTACCGATTAAGGTGTAGTTTCTTTCATAGGGAATAGCGAAAATCACTCGATTATCCGCGTTTTGAAACAGATAGGCATGATCGCCGTCAAAGAGTTTCTTCGTCACAATATGGCTCCCTTTAACCAAGCGGAGGGACTGCGCATTTTCGTTATCTGAGTCGTCAGTCTTTTTCATTTTTTTGAAAACTTCATCAACCCAAGGCCCTGCTGAATTAATCACGCCCTTGGCACTCACAGTTTGTATTTCGCCTTTATGCTTAATGGTGGCTGTGTAACCCACATCTGAATCTAGGGTTTCAATGTTAAGAACTTCGGTGCGGGTTCTGATGTCTGCACCGCGATTTTTCGCATCTAACGCATAGAGAACTACAAGGCGCGCATCTTCGACCCAACAATCAGAATATTCAAACCCTGTTTTAAAGCGGGACTCTAGAACGCCTTTATGCGGTGCTTCGTCTAGTTTAAGAGATTTTGAGCCTGGCAATAATTCTCGCCCGCCAATGTGGTCATATAAGAACAGTCCAGTTCGCAACATCCATGCAGGGCGCAATCCCTTATCATAAGGTAGCACAAAACGCATAGGCCAGATAATATGCGGGGCTGCGCGCAGCATCACCTCGCGTTCAATCAAAGCTTCGCGTACGAGTTTGAATTCGTAATATTCCAGATAACGTAAACCGCCATGAATAAGTTTCGTTGACGCAGAGCTTGTATGGCTAGCTAAATCATCGCGTTCACATAGCAAGACCTTGAGGCCCCGGCCCGCAGCGTCGCGCGCTATCGCTGTTCCGTTAATCCCGCCGCCGACGATAAGCAGGTCATAAGTTACATCTGATTTTAATTTACTCATATCTTTTAAAAACTCATTTCTAAAATTATGGTTTTCGGCATTGATATACGAAAACACGAATTTACAATTTGACCCTATCCACGTCTCTAACGTAAAAAGCAATATGCACACAGTTATTCTTTCGATCGATCAAGGGACTACAAGCTCCCGAACACTTGTTTTTTCGCAAAAAGGGGACGTGTTATTTACGGCTCAAGAAGAATTTGCACAAATTTACCCGCATGATGGATGGGTTGAACATAACCCTGAAGATATTTGGGATACGACATTATCTACTTTGAAACAGGCCTATGATTTTGCCAAAGCGAAAGCTTATAACATCGCTGCAATTGGCATTACGAACCAACGCGAGACAACTTTGGTGTGGGAACGTAAAACAGGTAAATGTCTATATAACGCCATTGTCTGGCAGGATCGCCGCACGGCCCAAACCTGTCGCGAGCTGTCTAAAAAAATGGATGAGGCGCAGGTGAATGCTAAGACGGGTCTTTTACTCGACCCATATTTTTCAAGTACGAAATGTGCGTGGATATTAGATCATGCGAATGCAAGGGAACGTACCGCCGAACTTGCCTTTGGGACAGTCGATAGCTTTTTGATCTGGCGCTTGACGGGCGGGGCAGTTCACGCGACTGATGCGACTAATGCTAGCCGTACCAATTTATTTAATATCCATACCCAAGATTGGGACGCGGAGCTGCTTGAGCTATTTAACGTGCCGCGCGACATTCTCCCGGAAGTCAAAGATTGCGCCGATAATTACGGCATATGCGAATTACTCGGGGAACCTATACCCATTTGCGGCGTCGCAGGCGATCAACAAGCCGCCGCCATTGGCCAAGCTTGCTTCAAAAAAGGCGATATAAAAAGCACATATGGAACGGGCTGTTTTGTGATTTTAAATACGGGCGATGACTGCGTAACATCTGAAAACCGATTGCTCTCCACGGTTGCCTTTCGAATTAAAGGCAAAGCGAGTTATGCCTTGGAAGGTTCGATATTCATGGCAGGGGCATCTATGCAATGGTTGCGGGACGGAATTAAAATCCTCCATAAAGCAGAGGATAGCGAAGATATATGTGCGGACCTTGATGACACAAATGGGGTTTACCTTGTGCCGGCCTTTACGGGCCTTGGCGCGCCGCATTGGGACCCTGATGCACGCGGAGCAATCTATGGGATGACGCGCGATACAGGCCGAGAGCATATAATTCGCGCCACCGTCGAAAGCGTTGTCTACCAGACCTATGACTTACTCAAAGCGATGGCGGATGATGGCGTGAGCCCAACCGCCTTACGCGTAGATGGCGGGATGTCGCAAAATAACTGGATGCTAGGCTATTTGGCAGGGGTTTTAAATACACCCGTTCTGCGGCCAGTTATTACCGAAACAACGGCATTAGGAGCGGCCTATCTTGCTGGACTTGGTGCAGGGCTGTATAGCTCCCTCGAAGATGTCGCGGATAATTGGCAGTGCGAGCGGGAATTCACGCCCAAAATGGAAGATGCCGCACGAGATATGGCACTGGCAGGCTGGCAAAAGGCTGTTAGACGAACGCTCTTGGATTAAAGACTCATGAAAAAACACAGATAAAGCGGTTTTCAGTCATTTCAGTATTGAACGCGCGGCGATTTCGCGCCATATGGTTTGAACTGATCAGGGGGGATAGCTCAATTGGTTAGAGCCGTCGCCTCATAAGCGATTGGTTGGGGGTTCAAGTCCCTCTCCCCCTACCACGCACACTGCGTATTTCCACGTCCCATAGCCTCGTATAATAAAGCCCCTAGTAACGGGGGGTTAGCCGTTATGATCTGTGTAGAGACGCGAAGTGAGACGGTAATTGGCCAATATAAGCGCCGATTTGGCGGCGCGTCTCACATCAGGATTTTAGCGTCCCATAGGTTTTAGGGCTATGATTGCGGGGATTGTGGTAATGCTGCCAGCGGGGGAGGTGCTGGGCTGTATTATGCAGCCATGTCGAGGTAACGGCGTTGGCTGTCCCAATTTAATGGTAGCCGGGAGGCTTTGCGCAGTAAATCTCTTACTGTGAGATCAACCGGATGATGGCCTGCGATAAAGTCTTTGATAATTGTCGGGGATAAGAATGCGAGGGTGAGGGCACGACTAACATCGCTATTATCTATATTTTCAAGAGTTGCGATCTGGCCAATAGATTTAAACTCTCCTGACGTCAGCCCATCATACCAGCTCTTGGATTTGGCGATGAGCTTTATAAGCTGCTGGTCAGGCTGGCCTAAAGCTTTACCGCCAATGATGAGCTTTGTCTCAACCCCGCGCCGCTTTATCTGAAGTGGGTAGGTCAGGGGAATGAGAGTGTCCTTGGTGTCTGATTTTGTGGCTCCTGCGTCTGTCTTAACATTTAAGTCTTTGTATAGAGCCGGCGCGATGAGCGTGAGTGTGAGCTCATCAGAACCTATGGTGATTTGCTTAAGGCTATCTATAAGCGCCAGCCTTTGGATTTTAGGGTTATCAGAGGATAGGCGCCTGAGCAGATTACTTGCAGTTTTCTCTAGCTGCTTGATTTGGTGCGGTGATAAGCATTGATGTCCCGTCACCTCCATAAGCCTTGCTGTATTGGGTAAGAGATCTGTTAGCCGTCTTATGACATGGCCTTCTATCTGCGGCGCTGGTAGTCTTAAAGCCGTGCCGTCATCGACCTCGCCTTTGGCAAGGCGCGCTGATATATAATAGCAATATCTCCGGCCATTTGGCTTTCTTGTATGGATAGGGGTGAGGCGCTCGCCCTTATCAACATAGAGCAACCCTGTCAGAAGACTGGTTGAGGCTATATTGATAGAGCGCCGCCGCTTGGGGGCATTGGCTTTTAAGCAGGCTTGAACCTTATCCCATAGGTCT
>JBDVGI010000079.1:0-1549 GCA_039962885.1 Litorimonas sp.
TTATCAACTCCGCTCGCGTCGAGTTTTATTTTATAGGTCTGGCGACTATAGCCTCCTGAAATAGGCGTAGTTTCGATGACCCTAGCATTCGCTAAGCTGGGTTTCGTTTCAGCAAGGCATTTTAAAGTCGCTTCTAGCAACTGATTTGTATTCATAATGTTATCAACGGTATTGTCAGGTTATTTTCTTGGGACGCGTTTCATCTTAGATGGCAACTCTATCCCATAATTGGAGAAGTCACAACATTCCATTCGGATTGTGCTATGCTATGGGATTTTCGCAGTGTGTTTCGTGAGATTAAATGGCGGCGATGATTAAAGAAATTGTAGAGGGAGCCGTAAATGGAAAGCAGCCTTTGCGCGCTTTTTATCGACTTGAACCTTTGCGCTTTTCGCTCTCGCCTTCGTATCGGCAGGTGAGAGTTTTCCGCCCGGTTATTCTTACGTCCGCCAACGTCTCGTAGGGGGTTGAGCTTACGCTTTTTCAACGCTCCGCCATATGTAAACCATCTTACCGTTCATCTTGGTGTAAATCTCATTTAAATGCCATTTGGTGCTAGATGCCAAACACGCGATGGCTTCTCAGATCTCACTTTAATCCGGTTGGTATAAAGTCTCCCAAACTTATGAACCCATTTGAAAGCGAACCGAGTGATTTGCTTCTAAGCGAAATTGAAAAATACAAAATAATATTAAATGATACTAAAGCTTCAATCAATTGAAAGCTAATGTTGAACGTGAAAGTCACTAATGCCCAAAAGAAAACATTAATTCAGCGTCCTAAAATCGCCCAAAGTAAGCCGCTGAGGAGAGAGGCTTAGAACGCCCAGAAGGCTTTGTCACGTTAACTCCCCTTTTCCGTCCAAATGCGAGTTGAACGGCATGAAAACATCAATCTATTCTCGTCATCGTTTCCATCCTGATATTATTCGGCGCGCTGTTTGGATGTATTTCAGGTTCAATCTAAGTTTTCGCGATGTGGAAGAGCTAATGGCCGAACGCGGCGTCGATATCTCCTATGAAACCATCCGTAGACCGGTTGATAAGTTTGGCACCGTTTATGCCAAACGGATAAAATCACGAGCGGAACTCCCCTCACCTGTCTGGCATTTAGCACCAAATGGCATTTAAATGAAGTCTATACCAAGATAAATGGGAAGATGGTCTATCTTTGGCGGGCTGTTGATGATGAAGGCACTGTACTTGACGTTATCGTTCAAAGACGGCGGAATACCAAAGCAGCTATGCACTTATTGCGAAAACTCCTCAGAAACCAGGGCATTAAACCCACTAGGATTGTGACGGATAAGCTTGACTCTTATGGAGCTGCTCTCAAACTTATAGGGCTAGAAGACCTTCAAGACGTCGGAGGGAGAAAGAACAATCGCGCCGAATGCTCACACGTTCCAATTAGGAAAGGAGAACGAAAGGCTCAGAAATTCCGATCAGTACATAAAGCTCAAAAACTTCTCTCGGCACATGCCAAATTCTACAATCTCTTCAACCTCAGACGTCATCTCATATCAAGAAACACGCTCCGTAAATTCCGA
>JBDVGI010000080.1:0-3513 GCA_039962885.1 Litorimonas sp.
GACGGGACAAGATTTTTTAAAGACGATTACACCCTTTATTTGGCGCCAAAATTTAGACTTCCGCGCGTTGGATGATTTAGCTGATTTAAAAACCCGAATTAACCTAGAGCATCCGAGCTTACGCCAAGAACGCGCCTTGCCCGAACCCATCACGCAAAACATAAGCGGGTTTAATGTCAAATTAGGCCGCGGCGGGATTCGTGAAATTGAATTTATCGCTAATGCGCAGCAGCTCATTTGGGGTGGTAAACAATATGAACTGCGTACCACAAACACATTACAAGCCCTGCAAAAATTATGTGATCTTGGGCATATAAACGCGCCGGACGGCCAGTCTTTGCAAGAAATATATATCAACTTTCGGCAGCTTGAAAATTCCATCCAAATGATTGGTAACGAACAAACACATATCGTTCCAGAAGCTCCAGAGATGATAGACATCATCCAAACCTTTATACAGCAACATGATTGGCCCCAATATAGCGCGCAGGTATTTCATTGGCGCAAACAGGTAAATGCTATTTTTGATCGTCTATTTAATCGCGAAGATGACGAGCAAACGCCGCGCGCTCTGCCCATCAATAAGCTTTCAGCGCCAAGTGCTGCTATTGCTAAAAGCTGGGCGAATGGGTTCTCAAATCACGGATTGAACCGCAATAGCCTCCCTGCCTTTCATACGCTTGGGAAGTCCTTACTTAATCGAGTTATAAATTCGAGTTCGGATTCTAATTCTGCTTTCATACATATTGATCATTTCCTCCAAGACCTATCGCGTTCTGAACAATATTTACATCTTTTGCGCCGCAACCCCAAATTACTGGATGCGCTTATAACGCCCCTACTTCACTCTTCGCATATGACGGAATTATTGCGGCAATCTCCGCATATTATTGATGTATTTTTATCGGCTCAAAGTTATGTGAATTCATCCAGTGACATCTTCACGCTTGAGACTGAATTTGTCTTAGCCGAAACCGATTATGAAACACGGCTGGAGCGCCTTCGCCGTTTCGTCAATGAGCATTTATTTCAATATTATCACGAATTTATGCGCGGTGCTTATAAGCTCAGTGATATACAAGACCGCCTCACCCGCCTTGCTGAGACCACCATCGCAGCCGCAATAGACATAGTACGCGATGATTTAAACCTAACCGTTTTACCCATCGCCGTCTTAGGGCTTGGAAAAATGGGTACGCAGCGCATGGCGCCTCTATCAGATATTGATCTGATTTTTATTTTTGATGACAACATGGATAGCGAGTTAGCTGCAAAAATCGTGAGACGGCTTCGTACAGTTTTAACAACAAAACTGCGCGAAGGCATTGCCTATGATTTAGATATGCGGTTGCGGCCCTCTGGGCGCTCTGGCCCGCCGGCTGTTAAGCTCTCCATCTTTGAATCTCACCATATGCTGCGCGCGAAGTCATGGGAACATATCGCTCTTGCCCATAGCCGTATTGTTGCGGGCGATAAAACCCTTAGCCGTAAGGTGAAGACTATTGTCCAAAGTATTTTAGCTCGCCCTCGAGACAAAACGCAGTTTCTAGCCGATGCTGCTTTGATGTGGGCGCGCATATCCGAGCAACGCATAATCGATGCACCCGTCAATATCATAAATGCCAAACTGCGCCGCGGTGGTTTGATGCAAGCCGAGTATTTAGACGCGTGCCACATCATTTTAGAGCAAGCCCGCAGCTATCAAGACACGATTGATTTTTACTCGGAACAACAAATTTGGGAACGGCTTTTGGGTCTAACAGATACAGCGTTAGCTGATATACCTCCTCGCTTTGAGACTGCTATTTTAGGCAATCGCTCTATGCGCGCTTACCAAGCGACTGTAAAAAACCATCAATCTCAAACAATAAAAATGATGGAACATCTTTTTAAAAACATCCCTTCCCCTACAAATCACATCGAAAAGCCCATTATCTGGACAGACAGATAATAATTCCACATTAAATTGGAAAAACCATATAAGCCTTGCTCGCTTTCCTATAAACTTCATAATGCAAGCTGATTCATATAATCCAAATTCATATAATTAAGAGATACGCGAAACATGGCGCAAAGCAAAAAGAAAGATTTGTTCCAAGGCAAGAATGCCGCTGCGGAAGATGGGTATTCGGCCAAAGACATCGAAGTCTTAGAGGGATTAGAACCTGTCCGTCTTCGCCCCGGCATGTATATTGGCGGCACAGATGACCGTGCGCTACATCATTTATTTGCCGAAGTTATCGACAATTCCATGGACGAAGCCGTTGCAGGCCACGCTACACGTATCGAGGTTGAATTGGACGCCGAAGGGTTCCTGTCAGTCACTGATAATGGCCGCGGTATTCCCATCGGCCCGCATCCGAAGTTCCCTAAGAAATCCGCCCTTGAAGTGATTTTGACAGAGCTCCATTCTGGCGGGAAGTTTTCGAGTGACGCCTATGAAACGTCTGGCGGATTGCATGGCGTTGGTGTGTCTGTTGTCAACGCTCTATCTGATTTTTTAGAAGTCGAGGTTGCCCGTAATAAAGAACTATATTTGATGAAGTTTGAGCGCGGCAAACCTATTGGAAAAATCAAAAATTTAGGCCCTATAAATAATCGCCGCGGCACTAAAGTCCGCTTTCACCCTGATGCTGAAATATTTGGCCCTAAAGCCGCCTTTCGTGCCGCAAAATTATTCACCATGGCACGAGCAAAAGCTTACCTACAGCCGGGCGTGGAAATTCGCTGGAAATGCGCGCCCGAAAAACTCAAAATGGCGACAGATATTCCTGAAACAGCTGTATTTCACTTCCCCGGCGGATTGTCAGATTACTTGACCGAAACGCTCGCGGGTAAGGCGCAAATCACCGCCAATGTTTTCGCGGGTCGTTCCAAAAAAGATAAAGGACATGGCCGTGTCGAATGGGCGCTCACATGGTCGCCAGAAGGTTACGGCGAGGCCGACAGCTTTGTACGCTCTTACTGTAACACAGTTCCAACACCGGGCGGCGGCACACATGAGGCAGGACTTCGCGCCGCGATTACCAAGGGATTACGAGCCTATGCAGACATCGCAGGCATGGGCAAAAAAAGCTCACATGTGACGCCAGATGACGTGATGTTTGGCGCGGGTGCGCTTGTGTCTATTTTTATCAAATCCCCTGAGTTTCAAGGCCAAACCAAAGATCGCCTCTCGAATAATGAAGCTGCTAAGCTTGTAGAAAATGCTGTACGGGACCCCTTTGATCATTATCTTGCAAGTTCCCCAAAGGACGCGAACCTACTGCTTGAATGGGCAATAGAACGCGCCGATGAGCGAGTTAAGCGGCGCAAAGCCCGTGATGTAAAGCGCAAGTCGGCGACCAAAAAATTACGCTTACCTGGGAAGCTCGCTGATTGCTCACGCAAAGGTAGCAAGGACACGGAAATCTTCATCGTTGAGGGCGACAGTGCGGGCGGTTCCGCCAAGCAAGCTCGCTTCCGCGAGACACAAGCTATATTGCCGCTTAAGGGTAAAATCCTCAATGTTGA
>JBDVGI010000081.1:0-17982 GCA_039962885.1 Litorimonas sp.
CATTGTCCACGGCATAGTCTTAGCAAGGCCGCGAAAGTCCGCTGTGCGCGTAATTCCAAACCGGTACCACATTGCGCCTAACGCAAAAAACAAACCACCTTTGATAACCGCATGATTAATTAAATGTAGATAGCCCGCAGCAACACTCGCCGTTGTAGCTATCCCTATCCCCAACAGCATGTAGCCAACTTGCGCGATAGAGGAAAAAGCTAGCATACGCCGTGCATCCGTTTGGAATATGGCTTGGAGTGAGGCAAATAACATCCCAACGACTCCCACAGTTACAAGTGCATATGTTAACACAGCAGCCACGTAATCAAAGCTGGGGTCAAAGACTGTAAACACAAAGCGTAGCAATAAATATAAGGCCGCTTTGGTTGCCGTAGATGCCAAAAACGCCGTCACGGGTGTCGGGGAGTAAGCATAAGCCCCAGGTAGCCACATATGCATTGGAAACATCGCGAGTTTAAGACCAAGCCCGACAATAATAAAACCAAACGCCACTTTGGCAACGCGAGAGCCGCCATTTAAGTCTGTCAGGATACGGGACATGTCCTCCATGTTAAGCGTACCCGTCTCCATATATAGAAAACCTATACCGATGACAAAAAACGTCGCACCAATAGAGCCTAAAATAAGGTAATTATATGCCGCCGTCAGGGCACGTCGATCGCGGCTATTGCCCATCGCAACCAAGGTATATGTCGCAATGGAACTCACTTCGAGGAAAACAAAGACGTTAAAGGCATCGCCAGTGACAACCATTCCCAAAAGACCTGCCATGCACAGCAAAAGCGCTGCGAAAAACGGGGCGCGTTTTTTGGGTTCTACCTCTGCGATTGTCGCTGGTAGCGCATATACCATCGTTATTAATGCCATCAGAGAAATAAGGATAAGAATCGGCGCATTCAGAGCGTCAATTACAAGCGCTATCCCGTGCGGCGGGGCCCAGCCTCCTAGAGGATAAACCGCCACACCATTTTGAACATTATTAACCGCCAAAGCAAATGCCGTTATTGTGCAAATGAGCGTTACAAAAAAACTGGTCAGCCAAGCAGGCTTTTCATGTGGTAAGATGGCCGTTATGGCCGCAGCCAATAATGGCACAGCCATAATAAAGGCAGGCCCGTGCACAAGGAGCCATTGCGGAATATAATCCAATAAAAACATTATTCTGATGTGCCTTCGAGATTATATTCGAAGTCAAGAGCTTCGATTTTATCATCTTCAATACAACCATAAACTTCGCGAATACGTACGGTTAAAGATAGACCAATTGCCAAAGTCGCAACCCCAACGACAATCGCAGTTAGGATTAGCACATGCGGTAGAGGGTTCGAGTAAATCACATCTTGAGCTGGCCCGCCATGAGCAGCTTCAACCGCAGCTACGTTACTGGCAGCTGCCACTAAAACCTCGCTTGAATGACTACCTGTATCAGCATGTCCATCTACGAGAATTGGCGGTTGTCCGCCCGTAACTTTGCCAATTGTTATGTAAAGTAGGAAAACAGACGTTTGAAATACGGATAGACCGACAAGTTTCTTAATCAGATTTCGAGATGCGAAGACAACATAAAGTCCAACCATCATCAAAACAATTACCACCACATAATTAAATTGCGAAAATAAAGATATGGGTTGTGCTACAAAAAGAGTCATCTACCAATCCTCATTTGACGTTTCAGCTTGACGCGACCCAAAAGCATAGAAAATCGCCACCATGACACTCGCTACCGTACATAAAACCCCAAGCTCGACAGCAAGAATGCCGTAATGTTGCCCGTGGCTAGGATCATGAGCAAATACACCATAATTTAAAAACTCACCCCCAAGGATAAAGCTAAAAACACCCGTGCCGCCATAAAGTAAAACGCCCAGCGTCATACCAATGCGTATCCAGCGCGGGGGAAAAGCAAGTTTTGCAGCAGGTAAGCCAAAAATTAATGCATATAAAATCACAGAAGACGCGAGTATAACACCTGCTTGGAAGCCTCCGCCTGGACCATAGTCCCCGTGAAATTGCACATATAGCGCAAATAACGCGATCAGCGGAATGAGAAACTTCGAAACAACGCGGAGTAAAACATGAGGGTCATGCATGGTTTTGACCTTTTGTTTTCACATCCGTCTTCAAAGGTTTTGCCGTCTCAGAGGCATCTTGCGGACTTTCAGATGACTCTAAAGGCGAATGCACATTACGCATCGTCGGCGCGGATGTATTTGACACGCGTTGTCCATTAGGCTGTGCGTCCCAGCGTCCTGCATTTCCGTTCAAGCCAAGCAACAACAGTACACCCAACCCAGCTGCAAAAATCACAACGGTTTCGCCAAATGTGTCATAGCCGCGATAGCTTGCCAAAACGGCCGTTACCACATTCGGAATATGAATTTCTTCGGCTGTTCGCGCTAGGTAATCTATGCCAACGTAACTATTGGCCGGCGATGTCGCAGATCCGTAAGCTGGCATATCGCCCACAGCGTATAGCATCGCCGCGCCTGCGATGATCACAATGGCAAGGGGGCCAATTTGACGCGACATAGGCACAGGCTCTGATTGTCGGTCAGCTAAAAGCATGGCCGAAAGCATTAAAACGGTAGACACGCCTGCCCCAACAGCAGCTTCGGTAAAGGCAACATCTACGGCGTCCAATGAGACAAACCAAGCCGCCGATACAAGGCTATAAACACCCTGAAGCATTACAATTGCAAAGAGCGAACGCATACGCACAATTGCGAAGGCAACCACAACTAATATCGCCAAAAGTCCGTAATCTAAAATTTGAATCGGTAATATGTGAGCGTTAGACGAAAACATCATTATTCCGCCTCTTCTAACTCTGGAGCTTTATACTTTCCCAGAACGGGCTTTAACCCTGCCGTATAAGCGGCATGAGCAACAGCATGGGTGGCGGTTGGACTCGTTATCAATAGGAAAAAACCTACAAGCAATAATTTTAAACTCATTTGTGAAAACCCTGATTGAACAATCAAAGCGAGCAAAATCAACTCTGCACCAAGTGTGTCTGTCATTCCCGCAGCATGCAAGCGCGTATAAAAATCAGGTAATCTTAGAACCCCTAGCGTCCCTGCCAAAACAAAAAACAGACCAGCGCTCATAAAGGCAAGCGTAAATATCCAGCGGATTAAAAACGCCCAATCCACATGCAAAGCAGCCGTTTCTGAATGGGCAGAACTTGCTGCAAATATCAGTTCGGCCATCATGAGTTAGTATCCTCATCAACATTTTGGCTAACGCTTTGCCCAACCAAGGTGACATCAAGGGCGCGGTAATTAAAGAATTTCAGAACGGCGATAGTGGCTATGAAATTCATCAAGGCATAAAGCAACGCTATATCAACTCCGTCGGGCCTACCTATAATGAAACAAAATACACATAAGAACAAAACGGTTTTTGTGCCGAAACTATTCACAGCAAGCAAACGGTCATAAAGGCTTGGCCCGCCCAATAATCGCCCTAACATCATCGCCATAGATACGATCAATAAAAAAGCGCTCGCCAGAAAAATATATTCGAGTGAAGCCTCCATGGCTTAAGCCCCGCTTCTCGATAAGTTATCAATTTCACCAATAGACCATGCCGAACGCTGTCCCATGTCTTCGAAATCACTAGGGTCACTCATTTCGGCTAGCAGCGCATGAACAAGGATACCATCCCCGTCCATATCAACACTGACCGTGCCTGGCGTTAGCGTGATAGAATTTGCGAACATCGTACGGCCGATATCTGTTTTTTGCGGCATTGCAACTTTGACAAGGGTAGGAGAAATCTCAAGGTTTGGGTTCAAGACCGCTTTGACAACCTGCATATTCGCTTTGACGATCTGCGCAAACAACCAGATAAAATACCGTAGAACACGAGGCGTGGTTTCATATGGTGCGGTTTCAACGTCCATGATCTTCATACGCTTACAAAGCCAGACCACAAAGGCGATTGAAATAACACCAAGCGTTAGGAGCATAGGCTTAAAATAACCTGATAGGCTCAGCCACGTCACGGTTAAGGCCAGTATTAATGTAATTATGAATCGCAAAAGCGCTCTACTCCCAAAACTTACTCGTCGTTTAACGAGTGAATACATAAAGGGATAGAGCTTCCCGCATATTTCATGGAAAATATAAGTGGATTTCTTATGAAATTAGATGTTTTAAGGCGTTATTTTTCGTCTTCACCCTCTATGAGAGAAAACTAAAGCTGCTGTAATTGCGGCGGCGCCAAATTCTTCTTCGCGCGGAATGACACCATTTTTAATATAACGTAAAACATCCGCATTAAGTGAGGATGTTAATGACCAATTCCAATAACGCAGCACAGTTTGCGCCTTATCTGTCGAAATCGTATTAAAAACAACCAAAACACGTTTAAGGTCGGCGTCCATGTCTCCGTTCACATCATGAGTTGGGCGCTTTAAACCTTTCCAGAGACTCTCAACATAACTACGTTTCAATCCCGTCGCCTTACAGACTATCGCAAGGCCTTCTCCGCCTTTATCTGTCAGTATCTGCGCGCCCGTAGCAGGTTTAATACCTGACATATAAGAAATTTCTTCTGTTAACTCTCGGGTTAACCCTGACACTTCTGCTTTTTCGATAGCCGCTTCAAGGTTTTCATAATTAGAGCGAGCAATCGCAGCGCGGTTACGTTGGCGGCGCTCTACAAATTGCAATGCTTTCCGTACGCCAGCATCATCCCATCCTTCAGCCGCAGCGTCGATGAATAAATCCCCGCAGCTTTCTTGTAAAACTTTACGTGTAACACCAAAACGGTGTAATATTTTCTTGCGGCTTGCAGCGTTTGCCCACCAAAACATGGTCAAGCCATGAGAGGGGCGAAGCTCTACGCGTTTCACTAGAAGCTCGACATAAGGTTGATGGGAACGTGACACTGTCAAAATACGCTGTAACGCAGTTTCAGAAAATTCTGCGCCTTTGTTTTTCAGTAAAGTCTCCACAACATCTTCTTCGAGAAATTGCACCATAACATCCACGACAGAATCTGAAATTTTACGGCGCTGGGCAATCGTTTTACGATGTTCGGTGGACACTTTCTGAGCAATTTTAATCAGATCTGAATCGGACAGCCCTGCAGCCTTTTCAAGGACGTGCCGTGCAATTTCTATGTCATCTTTAGCTAAAATCACAAGGATAGTTCGCGGGGCTTCATTTAACATAACTAATCGTTTGGCCACGCTTTCGCGCAATTCTTTATCGGTCGTGCGTAATAATTCCACCAAAACATCACCAGCCATATGCCGCTCTTGCGGTGTTAACTGACTAGCTGGAATACAAATTACATCAGATAGGCGTTTAGCTAGCTGACGTCTTACACCGTGTTCCTGCGGCGGTTTCACCGCATGGACAGGCGCGTCAAGTTGTAAAGCTACAGCATTGCTAGGCATAATTTCCCTCATTTCGACCAAAAGGACGACATTACTTGAAGAAAGAATAAACAAAGACTGTTAACTAAGCGTGACCGTGATTGAATGAAATACGGCGTAATAAACCTAATATAACATCATTTTACGCCCTTGCTTATGTATCTGTGCAGATTTAGAGCAGGTTCAAAGATAGGAACCCTTATGATAAAGCGCCCCAACACCCCTGCTCCCAATCCTTTGAAACGCCCTTATATTCAATCTCGATTTGGTCATGAATGGACTGATAATTACGCTTGGATGAAAGACGATAATTGGCAGGAAGTGATGCAAGCCCCGCAAAAGTTAGAGGCCAATATCAGAACCCATCTTGAAACAGAGAATACTTATACTGAGACGGCCCTAGCCCCAACAAACACTCTAAAAGACGCAATTTTTGAAGAAATGAAAGCCCGCCTTGAACCCGAAGCTCGCGGCATTCCTATGCCTGACGAAAAATTTGCGTATTTTCATTACTTTCGCAAAGGCGATCAGCACGGAATTTACGCGCGGCATGATTTGTCCCAATCCACCCCGCAAGATATGACAATCTTAGATGCTGAAGCGTTGAGTCAGGCCTCAAAGGCGTTTTTTGACATTGGTGATGTCTCTCATAGCCACAATCATCATTGGCTCGCCTATTCTGTGGACCTAAAAGGGTCAGAAAATTACGCCGTTTATCTACGAGACCTAAGCCTAGCGGATGATGTTGACATTTCAACACAGATTACGCGCTCGGCTGGTGCCTTGGTTTGGGCAACGGATAATCAAACTCTTTTTTGGGTAGAACGAGATGACAATCAACGCCCTTATGCGGTTCGGTATATCAACCTTTTTGATAAAACAGCCGCCGTACAGACCGCTTATGAAGAAAGCGACCCTGGCTTTTTTGTAAGCCTCGCGCAATCTGATGACCGAGCCTTTATAGAAATTAGCGCCCATAACCACACAACATCCGAAATTTGGCGCATCCCAAGTGCTACCCCTACTGCAAAACCCATTTGCTTCGCTCCTCGCTTAACCGGACAAGAGTATAGCCTACATGAACACGGCGGGCGGAGTTATATTCTGACCAATGCTAACGGCGCGACTGACTTTGCGGTTATGTCCGCAAGTCACGACAACACAGACCGCCAACATTGGCAGGATTTCATTGCACATAAACCCGGCACATTAATCATTGGCATGGAGAGCTTTAAAAACCACCTTGTACGTTTGGAGCGCGAAAACGCCCTACCTCGCATTGTTATTAGGGACATGCGCAGTGGCCAAGAACACGTCATAGATATGGAAGAAGATGCCTACTCCCTCGGGCTTGTGTCTGGATATGAATATGACACAGCGCAGATTCATTTTAGCTATTCTTCTCCCACGACACCAAACACGGTTTTTGCCTATGATATGGACACAAAAGAACGCCGCATTGTCAAAGAACAAGTCGTCCCAAGCGGGCATAGCTCTGGTGATTACCGAACTGACCGTATCACCATAACGGGCCGTGACGGCGCGCAAATTCCCGTAACATTGTTACGGCAAAAAGACACACCCAAAGACGGAAGTGCGCCTCTTTTGCTATACGGCTACGGCTCTTACGGAATTACAATTCCAGCCAGATTTCGTACCTCTATATTATCATTAGTTGATAGGGGTTTTGTCTATGCTATCGCCCATATTCGCGGCGGTATGTCAAAAGGTTATCAGTGGTATTTGGACGGCAAACTTGCCTCTAAAACAAACACATTCAATGATTTCGTAGATACAGGAATTGCCCTCGTTGAATTAGGGTGGACATCCAAAGGTAAAATCGTTGCTCATGGCGGCTCCGCTGGTGGTTTACTTGTGGGAGCAGCCGTCAACCAAATGCCTGAGCTATTTGGAGCCGTAATCGCGGCTGTCCCATTTGTTGACGTTCTGAATACAATGAGCGACGCGCAGTTACCTCTCACCCCGCCAGAATGGCCAGAATGGGGCAATCCTATTGAAGATGAGCAAGCCTTTAAACGTATCTTGTCATATTCCCCATATGATAACGTGACCCCTCAAGCCTATCCGCCTATGCTCATCACGGCAGGGTTAACCGATCCGCGTGTCACCTATTGGGAACCTGCCAAATGGACGGCAAAACTACGTGATCACCAAACATCTGATGCGCCAATATTATTCAAAGTCAATATGGACGCAGGCCATCAGGGCGAGAGCGGACGTTATGACAGCCTCAAAGAGACTGCCTTAGAGTATGCTTTCGCTATTACAGCTGTTCAATGATGAAAGATGGCACGCAGCGGTGACATATTAAACGACACTACGTTTAGGCTAGTTTGGGAATGCTACCTGAGACTCCTAATGAGGCCTTGAAGGAGTATAAGCATCGGGGGAGCGCAACTGCAAGCCCGTGCAATCTTTATCCAAGCAGTAACGCACATTACCTGCATAGGCAGGAATATTACCCGTAAAAACCCATTTGGGACATGGTGAAATTTTCAACACGGGCGCTTGCTCGCCTCGTGCTTCAACAAAGGCAAGAACGTCACGGCTTGATGAGGGTGGTGATCCACACCACATACCACTGCATGTCATTTGAATATCGACGGGGAAACGCGTCAGTTGGCTGTCATGGTTTGGATTCTTGCTTAAGCTAATACCTTCAAACCAAGATTGTATAGTTTTGGGGGATTTATTGGGCATCTCTATGTCTTTTATGGATGTGCCTCCAGGATGCAAAACCTTAGGACCTAAGGGACCACTCCAGTCACTATCGCCAGTTGGGTTAGGGGTAAATTTACCAACAAAAACATGATAAACCTTGTCGCTGTTTTTTGCATCTTCGAGAGATTTAATAATGTCCGGTTTGGCACAGCTGAGCGCAAATGCACCGTCAGACAGCGTCAAAACCCCAAAAATAACCGCAAAAGTCGATCTTATTTTCATAATGACGAAATAACAAATCTCAATGAACTTGACCTTAATACAGCTTCACGCAGGTCTAGCACACAAAGCAATGCGCAATCGTTTTATGCTCCTGATAATGAGCGCACCATATGTTACTCTTACGTTTAATTGCTCATTTTGAGACATATTATTTGCCCTATAAAGCAGGCTTTTACGCGAAAATCATGCCCTATATTATTCAGAAATTATACGACCCCGTTCATCCGTTAAATTAAAGCGGACAATATTTTTAACGTCCTGAACTGTAATAGCTTGGCCGTCCTTAGTTTTCGGGCGGTACTTCCATTTCTGCACAGCTTTCACAGTGGCCCGCGCAAAAAGCTCTTCACTGCAAGATGTGACGGCTACGTTGAAAGGCTGCCCTTGCGTCGATACATCAAAACGAACTTTGCAATGGCCCGAGCGTTGTGCACGATCTGGCATAGTTGGCGGGTTGCGTAATATTGGTTGATAGGGGCTATCTATTTTCACATGTGTTGTTCGAGCAATTTTATAATCAACAGGATTGAAAATAATATTAGGCACATCCTCTATAATAGGTTTTGAGCTAGGTCTATCCGCCTTAGTTGAATCTACGGTTGGCGGCGATGGCGGAATGACAATGTCATCCTGACGTTTAGGCGGCTCTATGTGGCTAAGTACCTTGATATCAGCAACGACAGGGTTGATACTGGCTTGTAATGCTTGGCCTTTATCTTGTGGTTCAAATTCCACTGCAATCAGGCTAGCCATAGTCACCCCTAAGCTTACAGTCATTATCACCGCAAGTGGCAACGCAAGGCCCCATCGATATGTGTCTTTGTTTAGCCTTATGCCATGCCCACCCTCTGTTGCATTAGGGTTTGAGGGCTTTGAATTCAGACCGTTAGCTCCGCGCTTATCAGTTCTACGCATAGGGTGAGTCTGATTAGATTTTTTAGCCGGTTTGGTAATTTCGTTCGTTACGTGTTTCATATCATATTTACCTTTCCCATTAAATTTATATGATACATTATAACATAAATTTCGAGAAAAGTAAAATCGCCTAAATACGAGTAATCATCCCACACAAAAAATGAGATTTACCCAAAGAAAAACCCAGCTCAAGGCTGGGTGATTTCAAGCTATTATTGTAAAAATTATTATTCTTCAACAGTTACAATACGGAATGTAGCATCATATTCGGCCTTGAAAGGCTCACATTTTTCTGCGTCATCCAATTCAAATTTCCCAACAAAGACTTCAGCATCATAAGCTTGCTTGATCTTTTGAAAGCATAATTCTTTTTCAACAGATCGTTCAAATTCACACCGGCGATCAATCGCTCCGCGTTCCGCTTTGATAAAAGACACCCATTTTTTAGCATCTCTATTTTCACGAGATGAACTCGGAACATTTTCAAAAGCCTCAATAGCTGACAAACGTGTCTTACTAATTGGAGCTTCCGCCATTTGAGCTTCGCTCATATCGCAGCTTAAACGATCCTGTTGTTGCGTCGCTTCATAACGACATGTTGCGATTAACATCCAAGATTTACCCGCATTATAGCCGCGATTAATGGCTTCTCTAAACGCCTTTTCAGAATCAGCACAATCGCCTTCATTATACAAGGCCTCTCCAAGGTCAGCATAAATCTTGGCTTCGCCAGAACTTGAGGCCGCTTGCTCTAGAATCGGGATAGCTCTTTTATACTCACGCGCTTGACGGAATAAGTTTGATAGTTGTTTGAGTTTATCCGTGGATTGTGAGATTCTACCCGCTTTCATTTCGCGTTCAAGGATTTGAGCAGCTTGGTAAGGCATATCATAAAAGCTGTAATATTGGACAACTTTCATAAGGTCCTGCTCTTCATTCAAAGCGCCGCCCAAATAAAGCATTTTAGTGACTTCAAAGGCCTCTTGCTCACGGCCACCATTGGCTAACATGGACGCCCAAGTGTCCCATAAAGTCTTATCTTCTGGCCAACGGCCAATCATCTCTTTAACAATATCAGCTTGCTTACCCGTTTGACCAAGATTGTTGTAAAGAAAATTTAGCAGATCAAAATGCTTGCGCTCTTTTGGATTTGCATTTCTAAACCATTTCTCAGCCCAAGGCAGCGCTCTATTATAATTCGCATCTTGCACCCAAGCTTGCGTTAAAAGTTCAATATAAACTGGCTTTTCTTGGCCACCTCTACGTAGATAAGCCTCGAGACGTGTGGCCCCTTCAGAATAACGTTCAGCCTGAATCAAAAGTTGTGCAACAACAAGTTCAATACTCTCAACCTCATTTGGCAGTAAGCCACCTGAATTTATAGAGTTTTGAAAGTTATCAAGCGCGGCTTGAATGTTTCCAGACTCATAATATGCCTGCCCTAATATTTGGTACGTAATAGATTTTTCGTATGAACTCAAATCAGGTATTGCCAGAGCTTCATTTAACACGCCAATGGCAGCTCCAAAATTATCGGCACTCATAAATTCATTAGCTGCGTTGACTTTTTCACCAGACTTAGCCGTAAATTGACGTGTCTCAGGTTCCGCTTCTTGCGCATAACTTGCCGAAGGTGTTGAGAACGTCGCCGCGCTCATGCTTATCGCAAGTACAGCTGACGCTGACAGTAATTTCGTGATGAATGTTTTACTTTGTTTTTTAGACATAATCATGTCGTCCTTTAACATCAATTTTTGTGTCAAAAATCAGGAATATCTTAAACTTAATATCCAGATGGCAATGGTAGTTTCCGACCACGTTCGTCAGCTAAGTTAAATCTAATACGGCTTTCCACCCCTGAGCGGGAAACAGAACGTCCATCTACAATTTTTGGATTATACTTCCATTTTTGAACAGATTTGACCGTCGCACGCTTAAGAAGGGAGCTTGTGCAAACAGTTGCAACCACATTAAATGGTTGTCCTTCGGGGCTCACATCAAAACGAACATTGCAATACCCACTATTATCACCCTCTGAGAAGCGAGGTGGGAAAATCGGCGGAATACGTACAAGAGGCTGCGCATCACGGTCAGATACGGCAATTTTAAAGCTCTGACGATCAATTTTTGGCGGCTCAAAGTCAGGAATAGCTCCTTCCAAAGACGCGATAGGTTCCGATGGCTTATCAGATTTCGCGCGTTCAATAGTTGGCGGAGGCGGAGGCGTGACAACTTTTTTAACTTTATCAACTTTCACTTCGCGCTGAATGACTTTGATGTCTTCAACTTTTGGATTAATTTCAAAGCTCGCATTTTCAACCTTATCTTGCGGCTTAAATTCTTCCGCAATTAAAGTCATCATAAGAACAAATAGGGCGATTGTTACAAAAGCCGCCACAGGGATAAATAATACCCAACGAATTACATTACTCATAATTAAGGCTCCTAACTTTATTTATTCTGTACCAACGCGGGTTTTTACACCCAAGTCCTGCATCAGTTCTTGGACGCCCATGACAATCCCAACTTCAGCATCTCTATCTGCCTTGATGATACCTTCAGCTTTCGGGCTCTCATCTAAAATAGACTTAATGATCGGCCGAATTTCAGTGATGTCATAAGGCGCTTTATCAATCCAAACTTCATTTTGCGCATTGATCGCGATAAGAATTGAAGGCTTCCAATCTTTATCAGTGATCGCGTCAGGCTGTGTTGGGTCAAACCCAGGGGTTTTTACAAAAACAGATGTCACGATGAAGAAAATAAGTAGAATAAATACGACATCCAACATGGGTGTCATGTTTAATTCTGTATCCTCATCTGGGATAGATGTTCGACTACGTCTTGCCATTGTGTTACCTTATTACATTTTTGAGCGAATTGCAAGATACAATGTCAGTTACGACATTTCACCATTACGCTTCGCGAATAATTTCTATTTTAGATGCAAGTCCATTTGTATCCAAACCATCCTTAAGCTCAACAAGAACCTTATGCTGTGCTTTCTCATCCATGCGTAGGATAACAGCCGCCTTAGGCTTTTCTGCAAGCAGACGCTCAACAGCCAAGATCACACGATCACATCCAGTTGTCCGTCCATCAACAGAGCATTGATTACGTCCATCAACATAAACAGTAATCGCAGATGCATCTTTTGGAGGCGTTACATCATCTGGCGGCGGCGGGGGTTGCGTTAAATCAATCCCTGTCTCATCCAAGAATGTCGCTGTTACGATAAAGAAGATCAGCATGATAAACACAATGTCAAGCATTGGCGTCATATCGACTTCGGCTTCATCAGCCTGAGAATTACGGCGTCCGCGTCTCATATCAATTCCTTCTCTTAATGATTCAATGGAAGGTCATCAGCAAACTTGGCTGTTTCGCGCGCACTCCAGCGCGGTAATACAGTCGAGAAATACAGACCTGATAAGGCAGCTAACATGCCAGCCATTGTCGGAATGGTCGCTTTAAATACGCCGCCAGCCATTAGACGAGCATTGGATGATCCCGATAGGGCCATAACATCAAACACTTCAATCATACCCGTCACCGTACCAAGCAACCCTAATAGCGGGGCAAGGGCAACAAGCGTCTTGATGATACCAACATTGGTATCCGTGCGCTCTTTGATTTGGCTAATCATTTCATCGCGTATAGCGTGAGCCATCCATGAATTTTTATCTTCGCGCGCATCCCACTCCGCTTTCAACCGAGCTTTCGTCGGTTTGTGAGCAAAGAGGTAATAGGCGAAGCGTTCCATGATGAACGTCCACATAAAGAGCGTTGCCACCATGATAATTTTCAAAACAAATCCTCCGGTCTCAAGGAATTCCATGAGACCGTTGAAGATATTTATTGGGTTAAACATTTCCATCGAAATGACCTCTCTTGGCCAGACTAAAGCCTAGCCAGTTGGAGTTAAACAGATGTGCCGCGTGTTTCAACGTGACGCGCGACGATACCAGCAGATTGCTCTTCCAGCGTTCCTTGAACAGAACGGGCCATAGATGAGCAGAAGCTGTGTAGGATAAGAAGCGGGATAGCCGCGTAAAGACCCAACATTGTCGTCACTAGCGCAACAGAGATACCGCCAGCCATCAACTGTGGATCGCCTGTTCCGTAAATCATCATAGCTTGGAATGTTTGGATCATACCCGTCACTGTACCAAGAAGTCCGAGGAGCGGCGCGATACCAGCTAGAAGTTTCAGTAGGTTAAGACCGACTTCCAACTTAGGTGATTCTTTCAAGATCGCCTCATCAAGCTTCAATTCAACAGTTTCAGCATCTTTGTTCTGAGCACTGTCATAAGCCATCATAACACGTCCGAGCGGGTTACCTTTGGAAGCTTGCGCTTTACGTTTTTGTCCACCAACTGCGGATTTAACTAAGAACAAGCGCACGATATTTAGCACACCAAAAATCACACCCAAAAAGGCCATAATAATGATGCCTTTACCAATTGGACCGCCTTGTACCCAGTGACGCTCTTTAAAGCTTGGAACCCGTTCAAATGATTTTAAAAGCTCACCGCGTGTTGGATCAATCGGCGCGTAAACTAAGCCGCTACCATTGGTAACTTTCTTAGCCGCCGCAGCAATTGGACCTGCAGGCTGTTTTGGCAATTTCGCCAGAAGAATGCTTGATTCTCCCTCAGTAGATGGGGGTGTGTAGCCTAAAAATTCTGCACTACCTGCGGTAAACACAGCAAATGGACCAACGCGCGTAACAGATTGTGTAGCACCGTCATTCACATTCGCAACAGGCGCATCATAAGTCGCGACTTGGCGCTGAGCTTTAATTTCCTGTAGCATGGCTTGCCAAACAGCGTTCAAATCATCCGCACTTGGTAGAGCTTTTGACTCAGCAACGCGCCCAAGAATGGCTGTCCGCGTTGGGTATTGCGATGTAATTAAAGAGCTATCAAGAAGCGCTTTAAACTCACCTGCTTTTGAACGCGCTAGGCCGAACACCTCACCGAAGTCACCTTGCGCGGCGCGTAACTCATCGCTTAATGTATCAATCTGACGACGATTAGCTGCAAAAGAGCTTTCAACCTGCGCAGCTTGGCGCTCTAAAGTTGCCAACTCACCGCGAGCGGAATTTAGCAGGCTTTCCTGCTCATTTGCACGGGACCGAAATTCAGATTCGCGCTGACGGTTTTCTTGTTCCGTCT
Organism: Litorimonas sp.; assembly: GCA_039962885.1. Classification (GTDB taxonomy): domain Bacteria; phylum Pseudomonadota; class Alphaproteobacteria; order Caulobacterales; family Maricaulaceae; genus Litorimonas. Next base: position 14,455 of record JBDVGI010000081.1, read on the forward strand.
TAGCTGCATCCTGACGCACCTTATCAAATAGTGCGTTTACAGACGTAATCTGAGCCGCAGCCGGCGTTGTTGAGAAAAGAACAGCGGCGCCAAGGGCTGCGACTGTCGCTTTTGTAAAGATTTTCATTGTCTTACTCATTATCTTGTTACCTAACTTAATTTCCAACCACTACGGGTGCGAATACAATACCAGGAGCGGCTTCGCCTTTGGCGATACGAATAGCTTGACGCATTTGAATTTCATCAGCACCGTTAAGCGGCTCCCATGACTTTGACGCGAGGTCGTAACGGGCTAATTCACCTTCATCTTTTGAGATGTAGACAAGTGACGTGCGTCCGAACCGAATAAAGTTCACAATATTCCCAGATTTCGTAGGATGCGCACCCTCATAGCTATCAATGCCCTGCCCGTAAGAGACTTCAATTTTAAATGCGTTTAAAACACGGCGATACTGCTCAGCTGGAGAAATATCAGGGTTGGTCAAAGTTGCTTTCACATCATCAACACGCGCAAGACGTTCGTTAAGATTGAAAGGCAAGTCAGATTTTACGCTATCTTCCAGAGCCGCAGCCATTTGCAACATCATTGGGGACATGCCTTGTTTAATTTGCTCAACTGTACCGAGTTGGCGTTTTAAACTGACAATTTCTGAAGCTTGCGATTCTCTGAAAATTTCCTGCTGCGCAACAAATAAAGCAATATTGTCTTTTTGTTGTAACACCGCGCGATATTCAAGAATAGCTGAACCTGCAGCGTCATCTGCATCTGAAACACGTTGTTGCGAGGCCGCAGAGGCCCGCGTTGAAGCACTAGCCGCTTGTAGTGCACTATCGAGTTGGGCGTTAGCCGGGGATGACATCATCACCCCTATCGTGCCGGCAAGCCACAACCGCTTTGCTATTGAAGATTTTAACATGGTTTCCTTCCAAGTCTGCATAATTAATCACATCCAGCTGATAACTGGTCTCGTCTTTTGTTGTAAAATTTAAGGCGCAGGGTCTACCAAAATAGGCGCCGTTAACACACCCGCTGCACTTTCACCGCGCGCAATACGCACAGATCGGCGAACTCCTAATATCTCACCTTGCGAAAGAGGTTCCCACGACTGACTTTCCTTGTCGTAACGAAAGCCCTCAGAGCTATCCACTTGCAAATACAAGAACGCTAAACGGCCGAAATGTATATAATTTCCATCGTTTAAGTCACCTTCATTCGCCAAGTTTTCTAGCGTGGCGCCAGAGTTAAGAACTGCGGTTAAGTCTTCCGTGAACGCACAAGCTGTCGTTGACAGGCTTTCCTGACAGGCTTGAAGGCGGCTTCGCGGATTTACAGGGTTATTGCCTGTATATGAGCCGACTGTATTTCCGTAATTTGTTTCAATATCATATAAAGTCATAGCTTTACGATACAAAACACTCTCACCAATAGTCGCATCAGCTAAATCAGCTTTAAGGTCATCTAAGCGCGCATAACGCTCATCTGCCAAAAACGGTAAATCATTTTTAATGACCTTTTCAATCTCAGCCGTCATTTGCGTGACAATAGGCCGGACCGATTCTTTAATACCAGGAACAAACTCAATCTGAGAGCTAAGACTATCAATTTGCGCCTGCTGGGAGCCAATATAAGCTTCCTTTTGCGCAATTACCATTTTTGTATCCGCTATCTGTTGCAAGAGCGCGGAATATCGAGCCTCTAAATCTGTATCTTGTGCACTAGCCACAAACGAGCTGCCTGCAGCTCCCAGTAACACACTAGCACAAATTACAATACGGGCGGTGTTAAGCTTCACTACTTACGTCCTCCAAAACCTTGATACGCCTTTTGGCGTTTATTTATCCAAGTCGCTTACACGTCAGAAATTTCTTAATCAATCCTTACTAAGGCATTAATATCATATTTTTTCATAAAATTTACGTTTTACACACATAGTGTTACTATATCACATAAATGAAACACTTTCAAGCACGTGCAAATACGGAAAGACTTAAACCATACGCACGTCTTTATATTTTTATTGAAATTGATCGGAAATATGGTTGGGGCGGCTGGATTCGAACCAACGATCACGGGATCAAAACCCGATGCCTTACCGCTTGGCTACGCCCCATTACTAGGAATTCTGTATCGAAGCGGCGTTCTATGCGCAATGTGTTCAAAACGCAATGGGGTTTTACGAGATTTTGTTATGAAAATGCATTGAAAGCCCTCCCTCCCACACAAAGGGACACTTATATGATGCATAGCGGTCGAAAAGGCGATTAGGTTAACCTAAACTGCACATTATATTATCGTTTATCAACAAAAAGATTGTATCAAGGCCAATACAATGTAAAACAGAATTAAATAATTTGAGGATTACAATGCGACACTTCCTACTCACAGTCATTGGTACGGTCATCGGTATCTTTGCTTTCTTTTTTGTTAGCCTGCTGATTCTCATAGGATTCGGATTGATCGGAACCATATCCGCATCATTTCAACCGAAAGACAATTACGTTCTGTCACTAGACTTGCGCCAGTCCATGACAGATCATGATGCGGGAGCGACATTATTCGGGGATAGTGGCCCCTCTGTTGTGAGCACAGCCCGTGCACTCCACCGAGCTAAATCTGATGATTCCATCAAAGGCCTATTCATTCGGGCCGATAGCGCTGGCATGGCCCCCGCAAGCGCCGAAGAGCTCCGTCTCGCTTTACTCGATTTCAAAGATAGCGGTAAATTCATTATATCTCACGCGCAAGGTTTTGAAAGCACGTCTATTCTGCCTTACCAAGCCGTATCAGCCTCGGACGAAATTTGGCTACAGGACACAACGGGGTTTTCCGTATCTGGTTTGCGCTCTGAAACAGAGTTTTACGGCGGCGTTTTTGAAAAATTTGGCGCTAACCCACAATTTGAACAGTTCCATGAATATAAAAATGCGGTCAACACATATATAAAGACTGATTTCACAGATGAACATCGTGAAGCCACAACAAGTTATCTAACATCAATCTTTGATAATGCCGCTGCTCAAATCGCAGAAGACCGCAACCTCGATGTCCCTGCCCTCACGCGTATTTTGCAATCTGCGCCACATAGCGCAGAAAACGCCAAAGAAATGGGCATGGTCGACAAGCTTGGCCATCTTGAAACAGCACGTGAATATGCCCGCACTAAAGCTGGCGGGAAAACCATCAAATTCAAGTCGGTCTCAGATTATGGCGTTGGCGGCAATGTCACAGGCGATACGATTGCCTTTATTGGCGGACAAGGTGCCGTTGTTTCTGGTAGCTCTGGTGGAAGCTCACCCTTTTCATCAGGCACATCAATGGGCGGGGACACTTTGGCAAAAGGGTTTGATGCCGCGATCAAAGATAAAAAAGTCAAAGCTATAATTTTTCGCGTCAGTTCCCCTGGCGGCTCGCCGTCTGCGTCTGATCAAATTCTTGCTGCCCTTGACCGCGCGCGCGAGGCTGGCAAACCCGTCATTATTAGTATGGGCCAATATGCAGCCTCAGGCGGCTATTATGTCTCTGCTCAT
>JBDVGI010000082.1:0-24868 GCA_039962885.1 Litorimonas sp.
GGGCGATGTGGTTGAACCGCGTCGTGACTTTATTATCGCAAATGCGCTTGATGCTGAGGTGGATAGTTAGTTAGTTAATTAATCAATGGGGCACGGCCAATGCGGAGCTTACACGGATTTATGAAATTGTCAGGGCTGCTATGCTTGGCTGGCTGTGTATCATCACCCGTGGTTAAGCAGAATGATTTTGAAAGTTACCGCTTAACGGCGGTTGAGGCGAAAACTCACGCTTGTCCGCAGTCAGTTTTAGAAGTTGGCGCGACGCCGAAAGACTGCCGTTGCGCGCAGGACACATTATTTGATCTAGGCCAAGACGGCGCGTTATTATCCCGTCTTGAGGGCGGAACGACTGAAATTACAGATACAAAAGCGCTCAGCGGGATAAAACCTCGCCGGGTAACCGCCATAGAAATCCTGCGCCTTGACGCCTTTGAAAGCTGCGGGTTTTTTGAACCGGGCCATCCTGTAGGCGAAGGATTGTAAGTTAGATTGGGATTGATGCTGCAAAACAGTCTCAGCCTATTTTAAACATCTATTTTAACTAACATAAATATCGCCACGCACTGCATACCTTCGGCGACTAGTTGCCCGTTTGTGTTCCATATCCGCATGGTTTGACTGGAGTAACCGTCTTGGGCGGCACTGAGGTGGGTTTCAATATGCCACCAACCATCTTGTGTTTTTGGGGTGTCCGCGAGGATGTTGAGAGTAAAATTCATCGAGCTTATCGGGCCCATTTTTTTAAACATGGGCATTGCAGCCGGCGGCAGGACATCGGAAATACACAATAGGCTAGCCAAACCCTCGCGCGATGCAGGGTCTTTATGTCGGGACCATGTGCGGATATAACCCTCGAGGGCTCCGCTCATAGGCGGCTTACCCGCAATCAAGCGTGTGTCAAAATTATGGAAAAATTGCGGAACTAATGACGCCGATGTTGGGGATGTAAAGGGGTCACAGGCTTGGGGCGACGGGGCGGATGGGGCGCGGAGCTTGACGGATAAATCAGAAATTCGTGCGGTGCCAAAAATGAAATTGGCACTGGCAACATGTTTCGGCTCGCCCGCAATTTCCTCTACAACTCCCGTCACATGCGCTGAGGTGACATTGCGCCCTTGGCGTAATATTTGTGCGGTAAATATAGGGTTATGCGTAACAGGTCCCACAAAGTTAATTTGAATACTGCGCAGGGGCGGAAGCGGGTTTATTGTTTTCAAAGCGGCGTCATAGGCTAGCGCTAATGTTAGGCCGCCATAACAGGTTCTACCTTGTTTCCAGTTTTGGGTGATGTGAGTTTTGTAACCGCCGCCATGTTCACAGCTGTTATTTAAAACCGTTTGAAACCCAGCCCTATCATCGCTCATATATGCTCCTATGCTGGCTCAAATGTAGTTCATGCAGTTAAATATAGACAGGTAATAAACTTGCATATCATTCATGAAGCAAAGAGTATGTAAGCCAAAGGGGATTAGCTATGAAAATTGTCATATTAGGGGCGGGTTCTATTGGGTGCTATTTAGGCGGGATATTATTGCACGCTGGTCAGGATGTGAGCTTTATAGGGCGCGCGCATTATAAGGCGAGACTGACGCAAAATGGATTGCGTTTAACCCATTTTACGCGAGAGCCCATCCAGATAGTTGCAGGCGATATTGACTATCATATTGACGCGAAAATTTTAGAAACAGCAGACATTGTCGCGCTGTGTACTAAAAGCCAAGATACCAAAACTGCGGCACAACAAATTAGAACCTATTGCAAAGCTAATACGCTGATTATCAGTTTTCAAAATGGCGTTGGAAATGCTGATACGTTAAAAACGAATCTATCCTCTGATAAAACAATATTAAGAGCTATAGTTCCGTTCAATGTAACACCCGCCGCAAAGGACGTATTACATTGCGGGACAGACGGGGCCCTAGTGATAGAGGCCTCACATGACGCGCGGCTGACGCAATTAAAGATTGCCTTTGAAACCGCAGGACAAGCTGTGACATTATCGGAAAACATCATTGGCGACCAATGGGCCAAGATGATTGTGAACTTGAATAATGGTTTGAATGTTTTGTCTGGCGGCACCTTGCGCGGTGGCCTATTACAACGGGATTATCGCCGCGCTTTAGCTTTGGTTGTATCTGAAGCTTTATCTGTGGCGAAAGCAAATAATATACGTGTCGGTACATTCAATGGTCGCCGTCCAGAGGTTTTGCTCAAAGTGCTGGCTTTGCCCAATTTTGCCTATCGTGTTGTCATGCAGTTCATTGTTAAAATCGACGTTAAAGCGCGCTCGTCCATGCTTGATGATTTAGAGGCAGGCCGCGCCTCAGAAATCTATTATTTACAAGGCGAAATTTTACGCCATGCCAAGTTGGTTCATATGGATGCGCCCTATAATGAGACTATCCTAAAAGCCGTTTTGCAAGCATTTGAGGCGCGAAATAGCCCACGATTGTTAGGATCTGATATATTGAAAATGTTAAAAATATAGGCGGCGTCATATGCAATGGGGGGATACATATGACGCCTTTATGTGCGCTACATAGAGCTTAAGGGGAGGAAAGCTTATGGCGTAGCGCGTTAATCACATCTAGGCAGTCTTTAAGGGTTTACTAGGGCTTAGCGCATTAATTTTCACTAATATTAGCCGTTAATTGCGATTTCTGACACTTTGTCGCAGTTTGGATGTTCACATTTCAGTGAGGTTGTATGATGTTGGTTGATTAAGGTCTGCATGTGATTTTTTAGGTCTAGCAATTTTAATTTTATCTAACCTATCGCTTTATGCCCGTACACAGGAAAGTACAGCAGAAACACTTTCCGCAGCTATCTTACGTGTTATTATATTAAGATCATATGGTGAGCGTTCATATATGGACATGTGCAGAGCTTCAAAATGCATGTGACTTAGAGCTAAATCTCTTGGTTCAATTTGCCATATCTCCTTGGAAATATGGAAGATATTAGCGGATAAACCGTTATCTGATATGCTGAGTTATAACTTGCTTGCCTAGTTGTGTTCTCCAGCTCTCTGAGAAAGGGGTGATGCGTAACTCTCTAACGATTATAGGTCAGTATCTGCTTAGGGATATAATATGCTAATCATATTGCGCAGGCTGAACCATTGATGTGGCAGCTCTGATGGTCAAGATAGCTCTATGAAAATCACCTCTATAGCCGAATATGCGCAAAATTTAGTCGATTGAGGACAGATTTGCGTGTAAATGGGTTATTGTAATTTAGCTCGCAGGGCATTAGCCCATAATTAAGATATTTTGGCGTCCCTTTTTTAAAGAGAGTGGTTGAAATGAAATGTATCACACTAACGTAACGGATGGATATTATGAGACTAATTACACAAATCATGGCGGGGACAGCGATTATTGCTCTAGCGGCATGTTCCGATAAAGCGGCGGAAACAGTTGAAAAAGCAACTGATGTAACGGCTGCGAAATCAGCTGCAAAAACCGCTGCAAAAGCGGCGGCGGTGGTTGATGTGACATCAATCGATTCCGTTTTAGCTCACCCGCGCCGCGCCGATGAAGCTAAGCGTGATGCATATCGCCACCCAAAAGAAACTTTAGAGTTCTTTGAAGTCGGCCCCGGTAAAAATGTAGCTGAAGTCTGGCCGGGTTGGTACGCAAATGCGATCGCGCCTTACATGGCTGCTAATGGCGGAACATATACTGCGATACTTTACCCAGCGGCTCTTGGTGAGCGCTTTGTTAAACGCAATGCAGCTTTCAAAGAAAAATATGGTGACACATCTGTTTATGGTGACATTCAATATGGCGAATATTTTTCGACTGTTGACGACATGGTAGCTCCTGAGAGCCTTGATGTAGTTATGACGTTCCGGAATGTTCATAACTGGTTGGGGCGTGACTATGGTGATCATGCATTTCAAACATTTTACAAATCTCTTAAGCCGGGCGGAATTTTAGGTGTGGTTGAGCATCGCCTTCCAGAAAGCGCAACGCAAAACCCCAAAGGTAATACAGGGTATGTGCAAGAAAGCTTCATGAAAGATATGGCAATTCGCGCTGGATTTGAATTTGTCGCGTCTAGCGAGATCAATGCAAACCCGCAGGACACAGCCGATCACCCATATGGTGTTTGGACATTACCGCCAGCCTCTCGCACACCTGATGAAGGTAGCGAAGAAGCTAAAGGCTTTGATGCAAAAAAGTTTGAAGCCATTGGCGAATCTGATCGTGCGACGTTGAAGTTCCGTAAACCGCTTTAAGGCGCCTGGATAAACGATATTGCATAAGCTTATAAACAAAAAAAGACTCGCAAATGCGGGTCTTTCTTCGCATAAGGATGTGAGTATTTAATTTTATATAGGGATAGGTCATGGACAACTCTGAAATAGCAACAAAAATGAGCGAAGCATTAGTCAAGGCTGGCGGCATTGATAAGTCGGTTAAATTTGACTTTGGTGATAGCGGCGCGGTTTGGGCACATGGCACAGAAGCCAAGGTCGCTGATGATGAGGCAGATTGCACAATTTCAGTTACAAAAGATGATTTCGTGGCTTTAGCGACAGGCTCACTTGATCCGATGATGGCCTTTATGTCAGGGAAATTAAAAGTTGCGGGTGACATGTCCGTTGCGATGGGTCTGCAGAGTGTTTTTTCAAACATGTAAAACGGCGTAAAGCTGTATGAAAGGCCTGTTATCAGGCCTTTTTTTTTGCCAAACCAAAGCCAAATACAAGCAATGTATATGACACTTGAACATCCAAAATATGAAACGGCTGAAATTATACAGCCCGGCGGGCGGCCACTGCCAGAGGCATTGAAAACACGGCTCAAGCTTTATTATGTCAATCGTGGTGATATAAAATTACGGGTTATGCTCGCTAATGCTGCGACGGATACACCGCGCGGCTCGATTATTTTCTCCCCGGGGAGAACAGAATTTATCGAAAAATACTTCGAAACCATTGAGGACCTCATACAGCGCGGATTTAATGTTTTGATGTTTGATCCACGCGGACAAGGTCTATCGGACAGGCTTGTTGAGGATAAGCTCAAAAGCTATGTTGATGACTTTCAAAGTTACGCAGATGACTTTGGCTTTATTAATGAAGAGTTTTTACCATTATTTCCAAAGCCTCATATTGCGATGGGACATTCCATGGGCGGTACAATTGTATTGCAGTCTGTTATTTCGGGAACAATAAATCCTGATGTTGTGGTTTGTAGTGCACCGATGTTGGGTTTATTTGATTTGGATACACCGCTTATTCGGCTTGTTATTAGTGCGTTATCGCGCTTGGGCTTCGCCAAAAAAAACCTGCCCTTTAGACCTCAGCGCAATGGCCTTCCTGTCTCTTTTTCAGACAACAAACTCACCTCAGATAAGGAGCGCTATCGTATCTGGGCGTCCTATTTTCAGACGACTCCGCGTATGCGTCTTGGTCCGCCCACATATGGTTGGATCCGCGCGGCCTTAGCATCAATGGTTTATTTGCATAGAAATGCAGATAAATTACGTGTGCCTTCGCTCATGCTCGCCGCGGGCGCGGACCCGATTGTTGACCCAACGTCTATCCAAAAATTTGCGGAAAAGTCTGGTGGTGATTATCAGGTCATTGCAGGGGCTTTGCATGAATTATTTTTAGAAAAAGATGAATACCGCAATCAAACTTTCGCGTATATTGATGCCTTTTTAGAGGCGCAAAAACTGTGACATTAGACTGCGTTTGGGGCTAACGTCTCGTAAAGCTCTGGGAGTAAATTCGGGGATCCCGCGCAAACAACCCTGCCGCCATTTACCGCAGACCCGCCGTTCCAATTTGTCAATTTCCCGCCAGCGCCTTCGATGACGGGCATAAGAGCGCGCACATCGCATGGCTTAAGCATAGCTTCAATGACAATATCCATGCGTCCTTGGGCAATTAGGCCATAGGCGTAAGCATCAAGACCAAGGCGCGAGAATCGCACTTGCTGTCGAATCGAGTCATAGACGCTACGTTCTTGGGCGGTGAACATGGCTAAAGGTTCCGTGCAGCCTAAAATCGCGCCATTGATGGACGACAATCTACGGCACCGCAGCGGCGCTATTTGACCGCCGAAATCACGCCAAGCTTTTTGGGTTTGCTGCGTCGTTTGTCCCCAAAATTTCTTATCTTGCGCGGCGACATCAATCAGGCCCAACACAGGCTGATTACGCCAAGATAAGGCGATGAGCGTTGACCAAACGGGGACGCCAGCGACAAATGCACGGGTACCGTCAATGGGGTCAAGCGTCCATGAAAAATCATTTGTTCCAAGGGAGTCTGGTAATTCCTCGCCTTCGATAGAATCTTCAGGGAAAGCGGCCGTAATTGCGCCGCGCATAACGCGTTCGGCCTCTATGTCGGCCTGCGTGACGGGATCAAAAGATCCTCCATCATCTTTATTGTCTACAGCCATATCTGTGGCAAATAAGGGCAGGGTAATCGCGCGCGCGAGTGCCGAAAGCTCGTCCATCAAGACGAGCCTTGCGCTTATGTTTTCAGAAAATTCGTCGCGGAAACCTGTCATATAAGCGCCCTAGCATGGGCGTTATATAAGGTAAAACTCAAAAGATTCATCAAATTAGCATAATGGGTGGCGTATTGCCTTGACTAGCTAATTGACTAACTAATTAGCTAGTGATTGACCGCCAAACCGCATTTGTGCTTTTGATCGAATTTCCAAAGACTTGGCCAAGTCTAATAAATGTTTGCGCGGGCCTTCGCCCATTGAATAATAAGCGCGAACCAAATCCATCGTCTCCTTTTTAGAGAGAACATCGGCCGCAATGATATCTGCATTGGGTGGCTCTAGAAATGGATCATGAGCTGATAGGCCTTCATAAAAATATTGAATTGGCACGGTTAAAGCTTCGGAAAGTTCAAATAAGCGCGCTGCGCTGACGCGGTTCGCACCGCATTCATATTTTTGAATTTGTTGGAACCGTATTCCAACTTGCTCGGCCAAGGCTTGTTGAGTGAGGCCCAAAAGACGTCTGCGACGGCGCAATCGTTTGCCAACATGTAGATCAATATCATTTGTCATTTTATATCCTCAATACGCCATATTATATATTTAATTCGTTATCAGCTGCTCGTGAGCGAACTTGGTAAACTGCTATGTGGGTTACACAGCAAGGCGCATGCCAAGCGGGGATGTAGGCGAAAAATAATTCTCCTATGGGTTGTTCACCTGATAAGGGAGTGTTTTTTGGATATTTTTCCCTGTAAGACAGAAAACGTCTGAAATTCAGCACAGATATTCAGTTTGCTTAACCTTGTTACGTCTCATTATGAGACACCTTATTGGGCTGCAATGCTCTGCGAGGAAGCGGTTTGAATGATTTGCGTTATGATATGTTTAATATCGTTTGCAAGTTTTTCATAACCACGCTTAGGGGTAAAGGTCACTGAGTTAAGATATAAGTCGCGATTAATTTCAATCTGGATGGCTTCGATACCCGTGCTAGGGCGGCCATAATGAGATGTTACGAACCCGCCTGCATAAGGGTGGTTAATGACAACGCTATAGCCTGACTTTTGAAATAGTGATTTGATCATAGTTAAGGTGGCAGGATGGCAAGATTGGCCGAATTTATCACCTAAGATGATGTCAGGTCGCCGGGCCCCCATAGGTCCAAAGCCTGGCATGGAATGGCAATCAATCAATAAGGCTTGGCCAAAAGCGTCCAAAGCCTCGTCGATAATCCCGCGCAGGGCTTTATGATAAGGATGATAGAGATGGGTTAAACGCGCTTGAGCTTCGGCTTTTGTCAGGTCTTGAGTGTAGATTGGCAAAGCGTCATTAATATGCGTTGGGATAACCCCGATACCCGCTTGGGTGCGCGCGGATGGCTCGGTGGGTGTGTCTGACCATTCTTGCGGTAATTCATCCGAAGCGCGGTTTACATCCACAAAACAGCGCGGGAATTGTGCGCTTAATAGAGGGGCGCCCGCAATGAATGCTGGCGCGAAGAGTTTATCAATAAACATATCTTCGTTGCGCCGTAATTGGCTAATATCTAATTGTGAGTTTTGAACGAAGCTCTCGGGATAGACATTCCCTGAATGGGGAGAGGCAAAGATAATGCCTGCACGCCAAATGCTTGGGCGGTTTAATATGTGACCCGGCGTCAAGCCGCTTACATCACTCGCAAGCTCTGTTGAATTTGACCCTTTGCGCATTCTATGTGCGTGACGTAGCCGCGCGAGGTTCCATGTTGAAGGGGTTGTCATAGACACTCTATATAGGTTTTTTTTAGAAATACTTAGAGATTTTTAAGATACAGGGCCTATTGATGACCAGAACGGCGTGAAATATGCATAATCAAGACCGTAAAATAATAAAGTTCCAATAGAAGGACAGGCTATGGCTACGATTTTATACGCAGAAGATGATGATGCAATGCGCAAATTTTTCGAGAAAGCGCTCGAAAAGGCAGGGCATCACGTTATTGCATGTGCCGATGGTGAGCGGGCCTTGCGAGCTTTGAAATTTGCGGATGGCGCTTTTGATATGCTTTTAACGGATATTATGATGCCGGGTATGGATGGTATCGAGCTGGCCAAGCAGGCAGAAATTTTATCTCCAGGTATCAAAATTATGTTTATCACGGGCTTTGCGGCTGTAGCCATGAGCGATGCGAGTGCATCTGAAACAACTGTCCTGTCTAAACCCGTACATCTGCGCCAACTTGTCAATGAAGTGGACCGTATGATTGCGGCCTAGCAAATATTCCTGAATAAACACAGATAGGGCTTGATTAGCCCTGTTTTGCCGCGTATATCGCGGCGTCTTATTGAACGATGTTCAAATAATGCGCGATTAGCTCAGCGGTAGAGCACTACATTGACATTGTAGGGGTCACTGGTTCAATCCCAGTATCGCGCACCATTTTAAAAATCTCTATTATTCATTCAAATACTGATTTTGATGATAGTTTGTCTTGACCTTACGCGGCCTTCGCATCAGATGAATAGACATGGCCCAGCTTGATTTAAAAATTATTCCCGTCACCCCTTTTTCGCAAAATTGCAGCTTGTTGTTTGACAAAGAGAGCCGCGAGGCTGTTTTGATTGACCCAGGCGGAGAAGCAGAGCGTTTGCAGGCAGCGTTGGAAGAGCTTGGCGTTACGCTCACAGAAATTTGGCTTACACATGGGCATTTAGACCATGCTGGCGGGGCGCAAGATATGCGCGAGGCCTTGGGCGTAGATGTGATTGGCCCTCACAAGGATGATCAATTCTGGATGGACGACATTGAAACACATTGGGCCAATTACGGGCATGCAGGCATGGGTAGGAATGTCGTTCCCGACCGCTATCTTGAAGATGGCGATGTGCTAGAACTTGCGGGTGTGAAATTTACTGTGGCCCATACACCAGGTCACACACCAGGGCATGTGGTAATATATAATCAAGATATGAAAATTGCCTTTGTCGGGGATGTTATATTTCGAGGCTCCATCGGGCGCACAGATTTCCCGAAAAGTAAACATCAAGATTTGCTAGATTCTATTACACAAAAATTATGGCCACTCGGCGATGATATGCGCTTTGTTCCAGGTCACGGGGCGATGAGTACCTTTGGACAAGAGCGCAAGGATAATGCTTTTGTGGCTGATCATATTATTGAAACGTCAGGGCCAAATAGTTCGGGTGTCGCTTAAGGGTATTTATCACTGCGGCGTAATAGATAAGCCTTCAGTTGAAATGCCTTGCTTTTCAAGCTGGGATTTGATTTGCGCGTTACTATCGAAGCTGCGTAGGATATTAAATAACTCCCCTACAATATTGACATCGAATTCAAAAGGTTGCCCATTCAGAACTTTGGCGTTTGAACCGCTAAAGATAGTGTGGAGTTCAACTTCGCCGTCAAGCGTTCCGTCGACTGTAACGGATAAGGCTTTATATTTAAATTCCCGCAAGGCATCGCGCGCGAGTGAACTATAGCGAGCTTGGTCTTTTGTACGCAGAATTTTAATGGCTTCTTCTTGGGTGTAAGATATTGGTGGTGAGTTATCAGCCGTTTTGGGGTTATAGCGAATAGTTCCGCCGTCTTTGATGGTAAGCTTACCCTTATCGACGTGCAAATTCACACCTGAAATCACAATAGGGAACTCGCCTTGTAACTGCCCTGTGGCTTCAATGCTTTCATTACCTATGTTTTCCATAAAATTACTGAGCTCTACGTCAGATAATCTCATGGTTAAGCGATTTTCGCGGGCTCCATATTCCCATGTGAACGGGTCTAGCGAGAAAAACCCGTCTTCAATTGGCCATTTAGCGGAAAAAATATTCACGCCTCCGTCGATGAGTTCAAAATCTATAATTCCGTCTTGTAAAGGTATGCCTGGGTCAAATAATTCAACTGTGATGCGTTGTTTGCCGCGGGAAATCAACGGCAGAACAGAATCCATTGTAAGCTCCATATTCATGCCCGTTAACGGGCCGGGGGCTGTGCCGAGATTCATATTTGTAATTTTTGCAGTTCCAGAGCTCTGCAAAGGTTGGCCGCGTGCAAACTTCAGATGAATTTTAGCAGAAGCTATACCTTCGACCTGCGCAATTTTTCCTCGCAAGGCAGAAATAAGATTTTGCGGTTGTAACCCATTTGGAGAAAATTCTAGCGCTTCTATTTCAACATCTGCAAAGCCTGTGCCGTCATAAATGTCGTAAGTCATTGTGATGGGTGTATTGTCGGCTTGCGGCAGACGCGCGTTAGATGTGCCAATGAAGCGTCCGTCCTTGACATTTAACTGTCCTTCGATTGGTAGGGGAGGCAAAGTATTGTTGGAGAGTTTTACCTGTCCGCCATTATGCTCTATGTCGTAGTTATCGGAGCGGCCATATAAACGCAGCGCCATATTATCGACCTTAACAAGCTGTGTTTGAACATCAGCAGATGGCGTTGTCATGTCGAAATACGGCGCTTGCCCTGTGGTGAGATTTGCTTTTAATTGACCGTTTGGAATAGTAATTTTGGTATCAGGCCCGGGGAGATCATCACTTGTGATGAGGGCTTGACCGAAGTCGATGTTCCAGTTTTGGGTTAGGACATCAGCGGCTGTGCTTGATCGCTCCAGCGTGCCGTTCGCGCTTAGACTACTTGAGGTGAGATTTAAACTCGCAACATCAATCTCGCGTTCAAGTCTTGCGCGTATATTAGACAAGGATATATCTGCTACACTCTTATTTGTCTTGCCGTTGAGTTCAAATAAATTTGCCGAAGATTCGATGTCAGCCTGTAAGTCATAAACTGTCCAATCAGATAATGTTTCTATCTTTTGGATAGATAGCGGATTTGTTTGATCTGGACGGTAACCAATTCGCGTTTTGCCTGACCCTGTTAGGCTTAAATCCATAACACCAGACGTGGTTAAGCCTTGTGCATATGCGCCTGGCAAGGCTCCGTCATAATCTAATCCGCCTGTGAGGGTGACTGTGCGCATGTTTGCATTTGCACCGTTATAATTCATGTTAATAGATATAGGCGCGAGCCTGACAGGACGACCATCAAGGCCGTTACCTGCCCACGGACGATTTGTGGTAATATTCGCCTTGAAATTATTGACGCCGGCAAGCTCGATCCCATTACTGGAGCTAGCATTGAAGTTTATATTGGAGAGGCTCAAACCTACTGGGTTGCTGAAGTTAGCGCCGAGATGTGCGGTGATCGTCTGGGCCGTTTTATCGAAATGATATAGGGGCATATCAGGCTTAGGTTTAATTGTAAGCTGCGTTTGATTTGATGTTATCAGGGCAGGCGTATTTAACTTTAATGTAAATTCTGCATCATTTCGGGTAAGCTCTGTGCGGGCTACGATATTACTGCGTGTCAACAAGCCGTTGAGCGCAGCTCTAACTTCAGGGACAAAATGTTGTGCCACAGGGCTTTTACTTAATGGGGCGTAAAATGATAAAGTTGTGGCTAGATCTTCGCGCCGTGCGGGGTCGGGTAATTGGACAGATGTTAGGTCAGTTTGCAAGCTTCCAGAGAAATCGTAAAAGTTAGAGGTTTGTGCAATATCGCCGTCCCATATAATGTGACCCTTATCCATAAAGGCTTGTGCGGTTTCTAGGTTTTCAAGCGTTAGTTCTGCGCGCCCTTGAAAGCTTTTTTCTTCTATGTTTGGCCGCCCGTTCAATGTGAGGCTTAGGTTTTTAGCATCCACTGCGGGGTGAGATAATCGCGATAGCGTTATTTGAGAATTCACATCCATCGTTTCATCGTGCATTCTTACATCAAATTTGCCGCCCCCAGATAGGTTAAGTTCATCATAGATAAAATCTGTAGGCGCCATTGTCAGTGTGGCTGTGAAGTTTTGTTTAGTCTTGAAGTCTATATCCCCGCTAACCTGCGCAGCACCATAAGGGCTTTTGATAAAAAATACGCCATTTTGAATGGCGACCCCATTTGCAGGTATGAGATCATCACTGGAGCTTTTGTCTTGAGGGGAACTTGGCGGTCGCCAGCCGTCGATAATTGTGCCGTTTTCATCGATCGTTATATGGGCGCGAGCTTGTGCGATGGTGACAGACTTCATGCGCCCTTCAAGGGCGTCGCGCCAAAGGTAATTTGCTGTGACACGCTCAGCAGAAAAGAACAGGTCTCCATTATGGCTTAGGCGGACATTATCTATGACGGCGTGGGTTTTGCTGAGGCTGTTAATGTCTAGTTCTGCATCTATACCATCACTCGCGAGGGCGTCCACGGCAAGGTCTTCAAGCAATGCATATCTATTAGACCAAGCTAAAGCTGCTCCGATGATGACGATACAACATAAGCCGAAAAAGGCCCAAAGCCCCCAAACCCACCAGGGCTTTCTCGGCTTCCTGCGCTGACGCTTATTGCTCTTAACAACGCGCGATGGAGGGCTGTTCGTGGCTATGTCGTTAGTCTCTGACATTTACGGTTGGAGGGCCTTATTTTATCTGTTACCTTTGCTCTACGCTTAAATGAATGAATGCACCATAAATTTTCGTAACTTTACCTTTTAGTAAAACTCGTTAACCATAAGGTAAGCAAGGGTTAGTAAGCGTAACGCTTGGGCGTAATTTCATAAGATTAGACGACAGAGGCTTCATGACTGATTTGATATCCGAAATGAAAAAAGCCCTATGGGTTAGATTCGGCGCATTTAAGTCCTACACACACACTGTGATTCCAACACGCAACCGCTACGGTTTTTTAGTGGCAGGCGGCGTGGCTGCGCTTGGGGCCGTTCTATTTTTAAAGACCCCAACAGTAACAGATGCCGCAATCCCAAAGGATGTGGTTGACGTGACACCAGACCTTGACGTCACGCGTTTTGATATGGCTTTGGCCCCTGAGTTTATAAATGCAAATATAGATGTGAAAACGATTACGCTTAAGTCAGGGGATAATCTTGGTCCGCTTTTGCAAAAATCGGGCTTGTCAGGCACAGAAGCTTACCGTGTAACGCAAGCCTTCGCGACAGTTTTTAAACCGCGCAATATGCGGGTCGGACATAAGTTTGAACTACATTTTATTGGCGGGACGCTACAGCACTTAACATTTAAGCCTAATGTGGAAACCACTATATTCATTGACCGTAATGGTGATGATTATAAAGCGCGCCAAATCGCCGCGGAATTTCGGTATGAAACGTTATCTGTTGCGGCGACGATTGAAAACTCGCTTTACGTTGATGCGACACGGCTTGGCGCGCCAGATAAAGTTGTCGCGCAATTTGCAAATATATATGAATATTCCGTAGACTTCCAACGCGACATTCAGCCCGGCGATGCGTTTGAAATTTTCTTTGAGGTTGCACGCGGACGTAATGGCGAAATCATTAAAGCAGGGGATTTGCTCTATACAAGTTTTAGTCCTCGTAAAAAGCAATCTGAGTATTGGCTCTTTGAGGATAGTCAAGGCCGTGAGAACTTTTATGATGCAAAAGGTAAAACAGCCAAAAGAAAACTACGGGCGACGCCTATTAATGGTGCGCGGCTATCGTCGTCTTTTGGGCGGCGTAAACATCCCGTTCTTGGGTATCGCAAATTACATGCGGGTGTCGATTTTGCGGCTCCGAGCGGCACGCCTATTTTAGCGGCAGGCTCGGGCACAGTAGAACGCGCGAACCGTTATGGCAGTTATGGAAATTATGTGCGTATTCGCCATACAGACGGCTACAAAACAGCCTATGCTCATATGAGTAAATTCGCGCGCGGGGTTAAGTCAGGCAGCTATGTTAAACAGGACCAAGTCATTGGCTATGTTGGCACAACGGGACGTTCAACTGGTCCGCATTTGCATTATGAAGTCCATCATAACGGAAAAAAAATTAACCCCCGCCGTTTGTCGCAGCTCTCTGGCAAGCCGATTGCCAAGGGTGATTTGGCTGCTTTTAATAAACGCCGTGATCAAATTAATACATTACGACAGGCTTCAGAAAAAATTATTTACGTCGAAAATGTTGATAATCAACAAGGTGTAATTGAAAGTTCACCAAGCTCTACAAATTAATAATTTCAAATTAATAATTTAAAGACTAATCTAATGTAAGCTGCCAAAAAAACTAGCATGACTTAAAAACTCTTGTTAGCTTAACGAAAATAATACGTAATGGTGGTGGTTATGAAAAATTTAATTAACTTTTTTTTCTCATTTGATAAATTAATGAAAGAGAAACTCGTTTTACCGTTTTTCTGGTTAGCGGTGATTTCGTTAGGCCTGTTTTTCTCTGAAACAGCTTTAGATGCCATATCACTTGGCCCGCTTGCGGCAATCGTGAACTTCTTTGAATTTTTTGTGGCGATCCTTTTGGCGATAGTTTTTGTACGTTTAATGTGCGAACTTGCTGTTGCCATATTCCGCATTAATGACAACCTATCTCCTGATGGCGGCAAATCCGAAACTGCCAATATCGACCCTATGGCTGAAGCCCGCAAAGTTGCCGAAGCTGCTGCGGAACGTGCACGCGAAGTGACAAAAACGGCGGGAGAAAAAACTCAAGCGGCCACGCGTTCTGCGCGTGATTCTATGAATACCCGGAAAACGCAGTCATCCGCATCGTCAAAATCTGCGGCGAATGATCTTAAAAGTAAGACCACTGCGAGTGTGAAAGCTACGCCGTCGCGCAAAACGGCTCCGAAAAACCCAGCTGCAAAAAAATCATCAACAAAACCGGCAAGCTCCACAAAGACGACAACTTCAAAGACGACAGTGAAGAAACGCCCATCAAGTCCTACAGGAACTGCTAAAAAGCGCGGGCCAAAAGCGGGTGTGAAAGTGCAGCGTGATGCACAGGGACGCTTGTTGAAAAAAGATGGAACGTTGCGCGCGAAACCTGGCCCGAAAACTTAAGGGCATAACAGTTAAATAATTATAACTACAAATTAGAAAGCCTTGGCTATGGTCAGGGCTTTTTTTTGTTTTAAAGTTTAAGAGATTACTCGGCCGCTTCCACAGTCTCGGTATCATCATCACTTTTATCGGCTAGTTTTTTACGCGCGGGCGCTTTGCGGCGACGTTTGGGCGGGGTGTCTTTGGAGTGAGTGTCTTCAGAGGTGGCATCCTCGGACATGGAGGTCTCAGAAGCGGATTGATCTATGCTGTCTGCGCTTTCTGGCTGC
Organism: Litorimonas sp.; assembly: GCA_039962885.1. Lineage (GTDB taxonomy): Bacteria > Pseudomonadota > Alphaproteobacteria > Caulobacterales > Maricaulaceae > Litorimonas. Next base: position 15,602 of record JBDVGI010000082.1, read on the forward strand.
GTGGAAGGTTTAGGCGTTTTTTGGTTTTGGTCTTTTGACTCTGCATCTGATTTGGCCGCAGTCGTACTTTGCGCCTCTGGGTCGCGGCGATGGCGCGTGCGTTCATTATTGCGGCGAGATTTATTGTCTTTGCGGGTCTCTGTCGTGTCATCTTCGCCTGCCTCTGCGCGGGCGGCCTGACGCGCGGCTTCGGCTTCTTCGCGAGCAGCTTGTGCCGCTGCTTTGGCAGCTTCTTGAATATTCGCAATCCGTAAATAATGCTCTGCATGTTGCAGATAGTTCTCAGCCTTAACCCGACTGCCGGATGTTTTGGCATCGCGCGCGAGCGTTGTATATTTTTCATAAATCGTCGAAGCATTCCCTCGAATTTTTACATCAGGGCCATTACTATCTAAGGATCGATTGTTATTATTATGGTTGTTATTATTTTTATGGTTGCGATTTCGTCCGCGTTGACGTTTCATCTGTTTTTCCTTTGATTTAACCAACCGTATATATCCCAGCGAGAGCTGCTGATTTAACTATGTTTGGCTTTAGCAGGAGGCTATTAAAACAGCGCTTTCTTCTGCTACTTGGTGGTAGCAAACACAGATATATTCGCAAGCTTTTTTTTAAGAAAAATCTCTTACTTACGATTTTGTGATAGCGCAAAGCGCTCGGTTATTTCCGCTCAAGTCTTTATAGCTATCTATGGATGTAAAATTTGCTGCTCCGAGGAGAGCTGTGACGGCAGTTTTTTGATCGAACCCAATTTCAAGTCCAATCCACCCGCCCGGCTTAAGCCAGTGCGCCGCTGCGCGCAGAATGTGGCGGTAAGCAACCAACCCGTCTTCGCCCCCGTGCAAGGCGATATGGGGGTCATAATCTTTTACCTCTGGCGCGAGGGCTTGCATGGCAATCTCGTTAATATAGGGCGGGTTAGAGATAATGGCATCAAAGCGCATCTCTGGTTTTAAGGGTGTAAACCAATCCCCGCATACCCATTGGGCGCGACTTTCGACACCCAATGCATGTGCATTGCATTGCGCTGTAGATAAGGCAGATTGACTTATATCAATCCCGATGCCTACCGCGTCATTGTTTTCGGCCAAAAGCGTAATCAATAAGGCTCCTGAGCCTGTGCCAAGGTCAAGAATGTGAGGGGCGTCAATGTTTTTTAGGGCTGACAAGGCATGCGGGATGAGGGTTTCTGTATCTGCACGCGGAGATAAGACATCTTTGTTGATTTTAAATCTGCGGCCATAAAATTCTCGCCACCCTAAAATGTGATCGACGGGTTCGCCTGATAATCGCCGCTGCGCGTATCCTGATAATATCTCACTCGCATGCGGCAATAAACAATCTACGTTATTTAACATGATGGCGAGCGGGTCTAGCCCTGTTGCTGCCATGAGCAGTTCTTGCGCGTCGTCTTCGGCAAAGGGTAAGTTGGCCGCGTTAAATTGCTGAACTAATACCCGTTTCGCCTCGCGAGGTGTTAATCCTGAAAGGGTGTTGGGTAAACCTACAGGGTGTGCGTGTTTCTCAACAGGGGGCTTCATTAAACTTGCGCATCTATTATATCTGAAATTGCGGCCTCAATCAGGCGTAAATCGTTAGGGCGTGAAAGGCTATGGTCTGCGCCTGCAACCTTTGTGAAATGCACATGGCTTTTATTGAGATCAAGAACGTCTAATAGCTTGGCAGCGTAGGCGGTTGGAACAACTGGGTCTAGCGCGCCTGACAATATATGGACGGGGCAAGGTAGAGATATTGGGGCATCCAAGATTTGCCGCGCGCGCCCATCCTCTATTAAGGCTTTGGAATAGGCATAAGGTTCATCATAAGATGACGGCTCATAGACAATGCCGTCATCTTCTAAAGCTTTGATTTGCGCGTCTGTCCAATTTGCAACAGTAAGCTTTTCTGTGAAATCGGGTGCGGGGTTAATTAAAACTAAGCCAGCTATGCGGGCTGGTGTATCTAAAGCGGCAAGTAAAGCCGCCCAGCCCCCCATAGATGACCCTATTAAAACTACGGGTCTTTGGCTAAATGTGTTCATAATGGAGCTAATATCCTCGCTCCACTGACTGATGGTTCCGTCGGTGAAAGTGCCGCTACTTTTGCCGTGGCCAAAATAATCAAAGCGGATAAAGGCGTGACCGCGAGCGCGGGCCCATGCGTGTAAATGCACGGCTTTGCTGCCCTCCATATCGGACTTCAAACCGCCGCACCAAATAATTAGCGGGCTTGTTCCGTCTGATTTTTTATAGGCGATTTTATGGCCATTGGGCCTGTCCAAATATTCTAAGCTTTCCATTCGCTCTTGTTATGCGGGGCGCTCATGTTAAGCAAGCGCCTATGAGTCTGAATATATTACAGATATTGCCTGAGCTAGAAACTGGCGGGGTTGAGCGCACAGCTGTTGAAATGACGGAGGCGCTATGCGTTGCGGGACATGGCTCGCATGTTTTATCACATGGGGGCCGCCTGGCAGCTGACATAGAGGCGCTTGGGGGTGTGAACCATATTGCGAATATAGGGTCAAAAAATATTTTATCAGTGCCGTGGCGCATCGCGGGAATAAGACGATTAATAGTCGTGCATAATATTGATGTTGTTCACGCGCGTTCACGCGCACCTGCTTGGCCTGCGCTTTTTGCTGCGCGCGCAGAAAATGTGCCGTTTGTGACAACCTATCACGGCATTTATAATGCTAAGTCTGCGGCTAAGCGGTTTTATAATTCTATTATGACCAAGGGCGATTACGTCATTGCGAATTCAGAGTTTACAAAGGCGCATATTCTCAAGGAACATAAAATCGCTGCGGGGAAAATTACCGTCATTCCGCGCGGAGTTGACATGGCCCGTTTTGATCCAGCTCTCGTGCCTAGCGCGGATATTGTTCGTCTTCGGCAGAGCTGGCGGGTTAGGGCAGGTAAAACACTGCTTTTATTACCTGGGCGGCTGACGGGCTGGAAAGGGCAACGTGTGGCGATTGCAGCTATGGCAACTTTACCGGATAATTATCATCTTGTCTGTTTAGGTGACGCGCAAGGACGTACAGAATATGTGTCAGAGCTTAAGGCGCAAATTGCGTTTCATGACTTGAGCGATCGGGTGAGCCTTGCTGGTCATAGCTCTAATATGCCCGCGGCTTATGCGGCCTGCGATATGGTTATATGTCCGTCAACAGACCCTGAAGCCTTTGGCCGTACGGCTGCAGAAGCGCAGGCTATGGGCAAGCCCGTTATTGCGAGCGCGCATGGCGGCGCGCTTGAAACTGTTGTGCATGGCGGTACGGGTTGGCTAGTTGAACCCGCCAATGTGCCTGAGTTGGCGGCGGCGATTGAGCGCGGGGTGATTGGCCTAACTGATGCTGGAGAGGCGTCACGCTTACGAATTTTACAAAAATTTTCTAAAACTCGCCTGCAAAAGGCAACATTAGAGGTATATGAGCGCGCAAAACTCGGATAAATTCTAAAATCATGTCGATATGTCTTGAAACTATAGGCGATTGAGCGCATATTTGCCTGTAATTATCGAAAGGCTCAGTATGAGACGTAAATTTTGGAGATTTGAATATCGCTAGACGACCATTGTCCGCCCAACCCGTCAAAAAACCTAAGGGCCCGCGAATTAACCGCGACATCACGAATTCCAATATCCTTCTTATCCTTGAAACTGGCGAGAAAATGGGCGTTGTGCCTCTTGCTGAAGGCTTAGCAGCGGCTAGCCGCGCTGGTCTTGATCTTGTTGAGGTTGCGCCAGGGGAAACACCTGTTTGTAAAGTCTTAGACTATGGCAAGATGCGCTTTGAAACGCAGAAGAAGAAAGCGGCCAATCGTAAAAATCAACGCACGCAGTCCTTAAAAGAAATTAAAATGCGGCCAAATATTGATACGCATGATTATGGTGTCAAAGCTAAAGCCATGACCAAGTTCTTTGATCGCGGCGATAAGGTAAAAGTCACTGTACGGTTTCGTGGCCGAGAAATGGCACATATGGACCGAGGTATGACTTTGCTGCAACGTGTGAAAGCTGATTTTGCAGAAATTGCGAAAGTTGAGTTTGAACCGAAAACTGAAGGCCGCATGATGACAATGGTTCTAGCACCGAAATAAGCGCGCTTTTACTTTACATGCTCACTTAATGAATAGAGGCTGTTAGGCCTCTTTTTTTTGTGGAGTCTTATTACTTCGCGGGAGGGGGATCCGTTATGGTTTATCTGAGCTTTCAGCGTTCATTATCACAATAGAAAATTCAGTGCCTTGGCCTTTCTGGCTACGTATATAAAATCCTCCGCGGTGACGTTTGACGATGTGTTTGACGATGGCTAGCCCTAAACCCGTGCCTTTTTCGTGCGAGGATAAATCTCCTACCACACGGTAAAACCTCTCGCCAATGCGCGGGATGTGCTGACGAGCAAAACCTGGTCCCGTGTCGGAAATTGTAAGCTGTAAACAAGGATGGGATGTGTCTTCAAGCTTAACAATTCGGCGTTGATGGGCAGTCTCATTTAGCTTGGAGTGGGTAAAGGCTTGGCCGTCATGCCAGTTATTTAATGCGGTCAAAGTGATATTAACTTGGCTGTCTGGTGCGGATATTTTCAGAGCATTACTCAGAATATTTAAACACATCTGCACGGCTTCGTCTTGATTGCCGCGAAACTGCGTATCGACCACTGTGGTGTCATACTGAATTGTTACACTGCGCTTGTCGCTCATTGGCGCAACTGAATCTATTGCCGATAAGACGGCAAGGTTCAGGTCCGCCGTGCCCGTGGGTATAATATGCGCGGCTTGCTCAATTTGCCGCAATGACAGCAAATCATTGATAAGCCTCTCCATGCGTTCGGCCTGTTCATACATAATAGCTAGGAACTTTTTACGGGCTTTTGGGTCATCTTTGGCATGGGTTTGAAGGGTTTCAATATACCCCATCAGGGACGCGATAGGCGTTTTTAACTCATGGCTTGCATTGGCAAGAAAATCCGCCCGCAGTTTTTGATTAAGCTGAACATCTGTCACATCATCAAAAATAACAAGGGTTAGAGATTGCGAGGTGCCATCGTCTAAGGGTTGGGCTGTAGAGAATAACAGGCGTATATAACGTTCCGACGGACTGTCGATTTTTGTCATAAAGGCCTCGGGTTGATGACCAGATAATGCCATTGATAAATGCTCGGCGAGTTTCAAATCACGAATATAATGTGTGAGCGGGCGATTGGTGTTTTGAATACCGATAATTTTTTGTGCGTGAATATTGGCATGGCTCACACGATTGCGCTTATCAAGCAAAGCCGCAGCCATTGGCATTAAGTCAACCATCTGTGCGGCAGAAACGTAAAGCTCGCGGCGTTCTTGCATGACATGGTGATCATCTTTGCTTGCGCGCGCTATGTGCGTTTTTTTTATGAGGCGATGAATAAGAAGCGCGCTCAAATACGTTAATAAAACAGGGCCGCTATAGATGACATCGGTTTGTGTTATGAGTGCAAGGCCGAGGATGGCGATGAGGCCTAAGGATGTCAAAACGAAGTAATCCCCAATACCAGCGTTTGAATTGTTGTGTTCGAGTGTTGCCGCGGAACGGGATTGAGAATGTGGGCTAGAAAAGGGTCGCCGTTTTTGCGTATCTATATTGTGCCTGTTGGGGGGCATGTTGTACCTTTGACCGATTATGTGAGGCTCTTTGGCTTTAAAGCGGAAAGAGTGTCTGAAAATCAAGCTTAGAATGTTAAAACTTGCGAAATTGCAACTATTTTTCTGAAGTTTTTAGGCTTATAAAGCGTCATAAACATAATTTATTATTGTTTTTCAATAAAAATTCATTGACTTTCACTATGAAAAGTTTGAATAAGCTTCTATAATGATAGAGAGAGACCTGTGCGAGTGTTGTGCATACCTAAAATATCAATTCACCGTAAAGTTCGCCCTGCGATTCGGCTAACGACAGTCTTGTGCCTAAGTGTGAGTTTTGGGGGTTGTGCGGGTATGCCGATCATTGGAGCCTCTCCGCTCGCACCTAAGCCGACACTTGTTGATGCGGAAGAAAATCTACAAACGCGCCCTGAATGGTCAGGGTTTGCCCCCGAAGATTTACCCGATACGGATTGGGTGGCCAGTTTTGAAGATGAGACCCTCAATGCACTCGTCAATGAGGCCCTTCTTGAGAACCACAATATTAAAGCCGCCTATGCCCGGATTGAGGCGGCAGGCGCGCAATTGAAAGTGTCTAAAGCTGACCGAAAACCCACTGTTAATGGAAGCGCTCAAGTGTCTCGAAATCAACGAGGTAATGATATTTTTCCAAGCTCGAATAATATCAACTTGAATACAAATATTTCATGGGAATGGGATTTATGGGGCCGAGTCCGTGACCGCATTGCAGGCTCGCAACTCAATATTGAAGCCAATAAAGCTGACTTGGCAGGGATGAACCTGTCTGTGGCAGGACAAGTCTCGCAAAACTGGTTCGACCTGACAGAGGCGCGGCTTTTGAGTGAATTATCAGACCGAGAAGTTGTAACGCGGGAGCGTTCTTTGAGCCTTACGCAGCGCCGTTATGAGGGCGGTGTGGTGGAATCATCCGATGTACGTTTGGCAAGTTCGAGCTTAGCGAACGCTAAAGCTACGCGCTCACAACGGGCGCAAACCTTGGCGGCTGTCTCGCGCGGGTTGGAGGTGCTTCTCTCGCGATATCCTGCGCAGGAATTACAGGCAGCAACGGATTTACCAAATTTACCACCGCTTAGCGGGGCGGCTAATCCGCAATATATTTTAACGAAACGCCCAGACCTGTTGGCGGCAGAAGCTCGTTTGCTTGTGCAAGGTTTGCAGATTGATGAAGCGCGCCGCGCATTACGGCCAAATCTAACATTTACCGCGAACCCGGGGCTTTTGGGTACAAGTTTGGCCAATACCTTTGATCCAAATGCATTTGCTGCAACCATTGCTGCGAGCTTAACACGGCCCCTGTATCAGGGCGGAAGACTTAAGGCGGGTGTTAAACAGCAAGAGGCTATTTTGAATCAGCAAATCGAAGATTATGCCAATACGGCCCTAACCGCTTTTTTAGAGGTGGAAAATGCATTGGATGCCGAAAAACGATTGTTAGAGCAAGCAACGTCTTTGCGCCTAGCTCTTGAGGATTCTCGGAAGGCGGAAGAACGCTTAGAGCTACGCTATTCTGAAGGTCTAGCTACGATCTTACAATTGCTTGATGCTCAATCTCGCAGCCTCACAGCGGAAGGACAATTAATTGCTGCGCGCAAAGAGCGTTTGTCTAACCGTGTGCGCTTACATATGGCGCTGGGCGGCGGAAAATTCGGTGAGTTAGAACCTTTTCCGCGTCAAGCATCGGCGCCTCATAAAGGCGTAGTTCCTTCAACCTTTTCCGCATCCTCTAAACCCATGCCCTCTAATTCATTCTCGCACGACGTCGAAGATAGATAAATTTTATGCAAAATACTGTCACGCCCCAAACACAAGCTTCGAATAAAAATACTGCATTCCACAAGGCGGCAATGATTTCGATTCCTCTTTTGATTATTGCAAGCTTTATCCTTGTAACATTTGTTATAATTAAGGCGAACCAAAAACCTAAAGAGCGTCGCAATAATGTTAACACACTCTCTGTGATGGCAGATTATGCTTTGCAAGATACTGTACAGCTTTATGTGAACACGCAAGGTGAGGCGAGCCCGCAAACGGAGATTGACTTTGTTCCAGAAGTTGGCGGCAAGGTTGTCTATGTGTCCCCAAATTTCATCGAAGGCGGTGCATTTAAAAAAGGCGAAATCTTGATACGTCTTGAAGATGCAGATTTTAGAGTTGCTGTAGCTCGAGCAAAAGCCAATGTCGCCCAAGCACAACAAACACTCGTGCGAGAAATTGCCGAAGGCGAGATCGCGCGCCAAGATTATGCTGAACTCGGAAGTGGGAATGCCTCGTCTTTGGCCTTACGCGAACCACAACGCAAGCAAGCAGAGGCAGGCCTTCAAGCTGCTATGGCCGAGCTTGAGGGGATGAATCTGCAACTCACGCGCACTGAAATTCGTGCGCCATTTTCAGGGCGCGTGCGCACAAAAAACTCCGACCTTGGTCAATTCGTAGCACCAGGTTTTGGCTTGGGGCGTATATTTTCAACGGATATTGTTGAGGTGCGCCTACCGCTAACGGATAATGATTTGTCAAAAATAGACTTGCCTATAGGGTATGCTGCTGCGTCAAGGCAAAGCGCTCCAAAGGTGGACCTCAGCGCAGTTATTGGCGGGGAAAAGCAGTTATGGGAAGGTCGCATCATGCGGACAGATCCTTTTTATGATACGCAAACCCGTACGTTATTTGCTGTCGCTGAAGTTTATGACCCTTATGGGAAGGGCGTCTCTGATGGCAAAATCCCTCTTGCGCCGGGCTTGTTTGTTGACGCGGTTCTTTCCGGTAAAAAGTTTGAAAATGCCATTGTCTTGCCCCGTGATGCTTTACGTCCAGATGATGAAGTCTATGTTGTGGATGATGCAGGTAAAGTTGATATTCGCCGAGCGGAAGTTTTAGATACGAATATAGACCGAGCGGTACTTCTCTCAGGCGTGAATGCAGGAGAATTAGTTGTTCTGTCACCTTTGTCGGCGAACCGCATTAATCTCGCACTCGAAGTTCGTGATATTAATGATCCCGATAAGGTATTGGTTTCCCCGCCAAAGCCTGAAAAGCCAACAGATGCAGAGGATAAGGCTAAAAAGAAAAGCCGCATCTTTGGTAAAAAATCTCAAAAAGACGGTGATAATAAGTCTGAAAAACCTTTGAAAAAATCGGATGATCGTGAAGGGCAAGATGATGTTCAAGACGAGCGCGCTAGCAAGGTGAATAAGCCTGACGCTGATAATGCGTCTGAAGGAGATTAGCGATGAAAGCTTTGATTGCTTGGTTTGTAAAAAACCCTATAGCCGCTAATGTCATAATGGCGATAATGCTCTGCGGGGGTATTCTTGGTTATAAGGGCTTGGAGCGCGAATTTATCCCGCAAACGACATTTAATGGCGTTACGATTTCTATGACATGGCCAGGAGCTAGCCCGCGCGATATCGCTGAACAGCTTGTGAGCCGCGCTGAAGAATCTGTCGATGGACTTGATGGGATTGATTACATCGAATCGACGGCAAGTGAGGGCGTTGCTACGATTACTGTGCGAACAAAGCTGGGAGCTGATTACACTAAAGTCGTAGATGAAATTAAATCTCGTGTAGACGGCATACAGAATTTACCGCCTGACGCGTTTCGCCCG
>JBDVGI010000083.1:0-6286 GCA_039962885.1 Litorimonas sp.
CTTATTAAAAGGCGATATATTGATCGATGATCACATTACAGGCCGAGGACAGGATAATTTCGATGGCGAAGTCATTCATTTTGGAAGCACGGCATTCCAAGATTGGGCAAGCATAGAGAAGGTTTTGAATGATAATGGAACTAAGCACACCCTAAACGCATTTAACTGAGTGTCTTAAAATCGTCCAATTAAGGACGCTCGCTAATGTCCGCAAAAGGGATGTTTTGCCTTTCAAAAGGTTGTCTTACTTAACGTAAATTTTGCCATCTGCTTACGCCTATATTCCAGAGAACCACCATCGCCATAGCTGGGTCGCGTATTGTGATGACCCATCAGGATGCAGCGCAGGCCGTAATCAATGTCAGCTTCCAGCATCCGTTTTTCGAACGCGTGTCGGATAGAGTAGATGCGGTGGTCCGGAGACTCGAACAAATCATTAGCCTTGAACCGCTTCATCAGGGTTTGAGAGAGGATAGAGCCTTTGTCTCTGTAGCGCGGGAAGCCTTTGGGCCTTTGCTTAATCGCTTCGAGCGAGACGCCGAGTAGCGGTATATCTCGACTGGCAGATTTAGACTTGAGCTTTCGGTTTGCCGTCGGGCGGATTTTCAGATGCGGCACATCAACGTCTAAGATGATGTGTTCTTTTTGAAGGTTGGCGATCTCGCTTGGGCGGCATCCCGTTTCGATGAGCGCGTAGACGATAAGTCTGGCGTCTTCATTGAGAGAGTCGAGAGCGCCTTGAGCGAGTATTCTATTTTCCAGCCAATCCACGGAAAAGGGCGGAATGTCTTTGTAAACAACATTCTTAAAACGGAGCCCATCAAATGGATTGTCTCGCTTTAGTTCGCCTTCATAGGACCAGTAGGACCGAAACAAGATGCGGAGGTTTGTCAGGTCTTTGTTTCCGCTGTTTCCGCTAAGAGCCTTAGAACCGTCTTTGGGGTCAACCCTTGCTCCCCACCATTCGTAGAACGCTTGTCCGTCGTGGCGGTCAATCTCTGCCATAGGTTTATCGCCGCGAAGACGAATGAAGTTTTGCACGGCGCGAGCCTTTACTTTGCGCCAGTTGCGGCGTTGGTCCGGTGACTTGCCCTTTTGGTCGCCTATGCTGATTTTCTCACAATAGAGTTCAAAGGCCTCGCTTATTGGGATTGAGGCTTTCGGAGCCGTGCCGAGCAGCGCATCAGTCTCGGAAATAGCTTGGCGTGTGCCCAGACTACCTTCTAATGCACGAAGACGATCAATTACCTCCGCCATATCGTTTTGAGCGGATAGCTCCTCTACAGGCGTGTAAATGTAACCGCGAGCAAAAGCGCGAGCCTTGGCCGCGCGATATCGAGAGACAGCAGAAGCGTTCGCGCCTTTTGCTTGAGACACCGCCAGCGACGACCAGTAAAGATCATCCGCTTCGGCGAGCGAGTCCCGCCTTGCTCTAGCGACTTCCCGCGACGATGTTTTGAGCGCACTCTTAATCAGCCGCCGTTTATCGACTTTCGCATAGCGGTGCGGTACGCGCCGCACGTAATACCAGCGGCCTTTACGTTGTTTCAGATATTGGTCGAGTGTCTTCATCTCGCTCATAATGTAGCCCATTTTGTGTCCCATTGTGTGGCCCAAAATGAAGGTATCTTTGAGGAAGACGCAGGTTTTCTCAGGAAAATATAAGCCTTATCAATGACTTATAGAGTTTCAATTTTGAGAAAATGGTGCCCCCACACGGACTTGAACCGCGGACCCCCTGATTACAAAACCGAATATTCTATAAATACGGTTAGTCATCACGGAAGATAGAACGCCCAAAATCCAATAAATTCAATGCTTTGACGGACTTTTTCTTAAACCTTGTAATATCAAGGGATATGGAAGGAGACATTTTTTGTTGGCTATACGTTGGTTAGCGGTCCGTCGCTTATAAATATACTTATAAACTGAAAAGGATGAAAAATGGCGAAAGCTAATATAACTCAAGAATTTTGTAATGGATTGCTTAATGAACAAAGAAGTCAACTTGAAAAATTTACTGACATAAAACTGCCAGGCTTTCAAGTGAGAGTAACGCCTAAGAATAAAATTTCATTTTACGCGTGTGCAAGGCTTGCTGGTAGCCAAAGAAGGTTAGACCGCAAAGTTGGTGACTTAGGTAAAATAACGTTATCAGAAGCTAGGAAAACTGCTCGTAGGTACATCGTGATGATGGAGAATGGTGAGGACCCTTATAAGGAACGCATCGAAGAAGGTCGTAAAAAATCTTTGAACGTGGTCGCCAATGAATTTCTATGTACATACGTTGAGAAGAAGGTCAAACCACGGACTGCTGAAGAATACCGTCGACATATAAAAAAAGAAATTTTACCCCGATTTGGTAAAATCATGGTTGCTGATATTGAACTAAGGCACCTTCGCAAGATACATAATGAGCTCTCTGACCATCCAGTTAAGGCAAATCGAATTTTAGCTACGTTTTCAAAGCTATTAAATTGGGCTGAAACAGAACAATACAGGGATGTGAACTCAAACCCAACCAAGCTTGTCAAAAAATATAAAGAAGAAAAACGGGTTAGACGACTTTCACTAGATGAAACGAAACGATTAAACGTGGGTTTAAACAAATATAAAGCCGTGAACGTATATTTTGTCGCCTTGATTAAAATTATCTTACTGACTGGTGCTCGACGCGATGAAATTAGAACGCTGAAGTGGGAGTACATAAATTTTCAGCATAAACAGTTAGAACTGCCTGATTCTAAAACTGGTAAAAAGGTTCTTCCTTTAGGCGATGTTGCTATTGATATTTTAGGTTCACTACCAAGACAGTTTGATAATGAGTATGTTTTTTGCGGTCATTCTGTTGGACGACCGATGGTAAATGTACGAAAACCTTGGCTTGAGTTGATAAAGCTATCAGGTATTGAACATGTAACTTTACATGACCTTAGAAGGACATATGCTTCCGCGCTTTTAGAGCAAGAGGTGCACTTAACAGTGATCTCTAATATGCTTGGTCATAAAAGCACTAAAACAACCGAACGATATCTAGGGGTTTCCCAAACTAGTATGCGTAAAGCTAGTAATTTGGCAGAAATTCTTATTAATTAAAAAAAATATGTAATTTTTCCTCAAAAAACCGTCAGGCGCTTATAAATATAATGAGAGCCACCGATATTCTTCGGTGACTCATTTTGTCATGTGAATTGAAACTATAATCTGAATAAGGAATGAAATGACAAATTTTACTTTGGTGGACACAAAAAAAGCAGCAGAAATCCTTGGAATTTCTCCCAACACACTCAAGAAGTATAGAATGATTGGTGGCGGCCCCGAATTTCTCAAATTCAACCGCACTGTAAGATATAACATTGTGGATTTACAAAATTGGGCTTCTCGGCGTAAGTTTAATAGTACTGCTGATTACCGTTTAGCTGGTAATTAGGTTTAAGCCTCATGAAGGCTAACCCCTTTTAAAAGCCATTAAAAACAGGCCAAAAGCAAGTGAAATGAGCCTCCCTGCTACCAAGCAAAGGCATCACTTTTCAAACCACCGTTATAAATATGTCCTGAATGGCTTCTTAAGCCATCAAATAAACCTGCTCGAAACCAAGGAAACCAATGCACCAACAATATCTCTCAACCAAACAAACGGCAAGGCTACTCGGCTTGTCAGAAAGCACAATCAAAAGACACAGAAAACGTTCAAATGGAATCCCGTTTACTAAAGTAGGAAACCAAGTTCGGTACAACATTTTCGATGTCCGCGACTGGATGTATACAAACCAAAATCGTCATAAACGGGATATTGATTTCAGTGCCTCTCATAATTCTGAAATACTCATTAATGAGTAGTCTTGAACGTAATCAAAGAAATCTTGAAGCTTGGGTAAATTATTACAGAAATCAAAATTCGGATTTTGACTTTAAAAAAAGACAGGAATACAGGCTCACTTATGAGCAGGTGCAACAGCGTGCCGTTATGGGTTTTAATGATTTTCCTTTGACGCTATTTTGGAAGTCTGATGAAGACTTTGCAAAGTATCTTGGATTTAAAGGTCAGGCTAATTCCCATCGGGTTCTTAATAGCTTGGTTATTGACCTTCTAAGGGCTGCACAGGGCGGTCAGAGTGTTTATTACAGCAGGAACGGAAACTCTTACTCAACTCACTATACGGGTGTTATGGGACGTTCTACGGTTGTAGGGGCGCTTGAGTTCCTTGTTGAACAGGGCTTGGCGTTAAACTTCATTGTTCCTAAAGGTACAAATAACGAAATATCCTCATTTATCTACGCTACCCCATTGTTGATTGAGAAGTTTCTGCATGTTGTGGATGGTGGTTTGTACGTAAGAGATAAAGAGTCAAGAATCGTCACTTTTAAGCAACGCAAACCTGAAAAGTATCTGAAAGTTCCAGAAAGTAATTTTTTTATCGATGCAGAAAAAGAACTTGTCCAACATAATGCGATTGTTGCTGCGGTTGAAATTGACATTACTGGAAATGTATTGAGGCGCGTAAATTCGATTGTGACCATTATCAACCATAAAAATGAAGAGCAAACCATAGACCTAAATCGAAGATTCTTATCGAGGAGGTTTAACAAGCCAGAACCATTTTCAAAATATGAAGCTGTAGGTGGAAGATATTATGGGGCGTTCTGGCAAAACATGAGTGAAGCAGATAGAAGCCGCATTACAATAAATGGTGAACCTGTTGGAAAAGAATTAGACTACTCATGTGTTAGCCTTCAAATCGCATATGCCTGTGTTGGACAGAGACTTTTACCAAAAGGTAGCTATAGTAAAGAAGTCGGTGGCTACAACGTTGACATTTCTGGAATATCAATTGGGAAGACACAGTTTTTGCTAACACCTGAAAAAACACGCAAAATTGTTAAAAAAGCAACTCAAATAATGATGAATACAACTTCTGTTGGGGGAGCATCAAAAGCATCAGGGAAAGAGTTACAGAAACTACTTCCAGAAGTTTTCTCTAGCCATACAAAATACGAAGTTTCAAAATATGCAGAACAAGTCATTCACCGTATTCTCAAACACCATTCAGCCATTGCAAAGTTCTTTTTCTCTGACTTTGGTGTTGAATCTCAATTCATCGATAGTGAGATTATGACAGAGTTTCATAAAAACTGTCGTGAACAGGACATTCCAATATTGAGTATTCATGACTCTATTCTGTATCCTGAAAGTAAGAAACCGATTGTAGAACCCATTTTCAACGAAGCCTTAGAGACTCGCCTTGAAATGTTGATTTCAAAATCACGACTTCAAACAGCCGCATAAACATTCTCTTACAATGGAATAGGTTATAAGATAGTTTTAAAATAGGTTATAAGATAGTTTTAAAACTGTTTAAGAAACCGAATCCGTTTTCTTATGTTTTCTGTCTGTTAAATTTGTGATTCATTATGACCTGTTAAGAGGCAAGTGTTCTCAATAACAAATTTAAAGAAACTGGTTTCTGACAGTTGTCGTAAGGGGGCGCATACAAAAATAAATTCTGGATGAAGACCTACTGAAACTATAGAGAATGCCTGCGCAGATGTATAAAATAGTAAGGTGGCTATAAAAATTATTCTGAACCACATAATGTGTACAGTGTATCATATTTTATGTGATTTTCAAATATTGAGGTTTGGGCGCAATATTATATCAGTACCTATGCTATCTTCAACAAATCCTGTAAAACGAAAACAACCCTTCATGAACCGTATGCTCATAACCGTATTTTCGAAGACTGTTAGCAAAGCTTTTATAAATTTTTAAACGGTCCGTTCCCCCGCTAAAACAAAAATAATTGACTTTGTTATCGAGAATATATGCCAAAAGCAGTTCTCTGATTTTTCTGAAAACGGCTACAGGGTTTTTCACATGATTAAGAGTACGTGTTGAACTAAGCTCAAATCCAATTTCATCGGTTGAAGCATCTTGTAGATAGAAAACGATTTCGTTTCCTTTCATGATTTCGAAAACATAATCTATGTTTGACGTTCTAAATGGCGTTCTCAAATTTATAAATCCTCCATTACCAACACTATCTAGATATGGTTATGGATGTGACTTTTTTCAATATGAGTGATGGGGTGTTTTAAAGCCCGTACATGGGAGTTTTGTATTGTGCGAGGTTTGTCGGATTGTTTTAAAATCAGCATGAGAAGGGCTTAAATGCTTATCAGTGGGAAGGCTAAGGTAATCTTATGACAAGTCGTTAAAAATCTTAATATGATCAGCCAAAAAGATAAACTGTATAAGCTTTGATTTATCTTCATGAACAAAATCCGG
>JBDVGI010000084.1:0-13925 GCA_039962885.1 Litorimonas sp.
AGTGGTTGAGATTGAAAAAATTGATAAAATTAAAGCGGCGTTTAAATATCCTGATGTTTTACAGAAAACTCGCTTAAAACGGAGTGACCTTAAATCGGGTAAAAACTTTATCAATAAAAAAGGTGTGAAAAATCCAAAAACTTTACTTTGGGGCGATTCGAACGCGGCTCAATATGTTAGCATGTTTAAAGTATTTGCTCAGGCAGGAAACTTTAGCTTTCGAAATGTTAGTAGTTCTGGGTGCCCTCCGATTTTAGGAAATATCGACGAGTTTGTTGGTGATAGAGTTCAAAAAAATTGTCTCCATAATCGTTTAACAATCCAAAGCCAGTTGAGCGGTTATGATATTGTCATTATGGGCGGGTCTTGGCAAAATTATCAAAACCGTAGTGGTACGGCCATTGAGAAATTAGAAAAAACAATTACCCAACTCACAGCTGAGGGTAAACAGGTTATGGTGCTGACACAAATGCAACGCATGAAAGGACTAAATAGAGCTTGCGGCGCGCGAGCGGTGATAAATCCTATCATTAATTGCGAAAAACGATTTAGCATTGGCAAGCCAACCGTATACCCTATTAATGCGAAACTTAGAAAACTTGCTGAGAATAATCCAGCCGTCTTTATTATTGATCCGAATATATGGATATGCCCAGATAATATTTGCAATGCCTATCACGGAAATGAAATTCTATATTTTGATGAAGGTCATATTGGATATGAAGCAGGAAAAAACATTGCGGTGCGTGCTTTAGAAAAAGATGGATTTCCGCAGCAATTAAAACTGCTAGATAGGCGCGGTCAAAAAAGTAATTAGGTTTAATGTAAATGCGTTGACGGAGCGGAATATTTTAAGGAATTGTTGCTTGGCGTATTTGAGATTTTCGTGCCGTTTTTAAGACCGCCTTTTTTTCCTTTAAATTGACTTTGGCTTGGCTACAGGCTTGCCTATATTTGAGGGTGTGTTTTTTCTGTATTATACTGCACGCTTCATCAGCATGGGTTTGGGCCGTTTGCTTGTCTTTAAAAAGCGCAACAAGCGGGTCAGTCCGTACGGGTGTGCCTTTTGGCGCAAGAACCAAGACAACAGGATTAGGGTAAAGGTTACGGTTAGCTCCGTTCCCAGCATCTATAAGTAACATACCAGCCGATAATGCTAATGCGGGCGGTATTGCCGCGCCGATAGCGCTGGAGGTTGAAGGTGCAGTGGCTACCCCAGCATTAAAACCAGCTTGTGCCCCTGCGGTTACGGCTGTTTCCACGGACACAAGACCGAAGGTTAAACCTGCTCCTGCACCTGCGGCGAAGCCAGTTCCCGCGGCTGCAAGCGTTCCAGCCGTTGCTGCAGTAATGCCTGCGGCGACAGCGGCAGTTCCTGCAGCTGTACCTGTTGTTCCAGCAACCGTTAGAGCTGCGGCTGTATTAGTTGCTAATGAACTTCTACGGGTGCTGTTAGTTACAAACATTTCTACGGTTTCGTAATTTTCATGCTCTAGACGAACAGTGAATTCTGATAGTCGTTGAATTTTAATCGCGCAAGGCGTGGGTGTGCAGCTTTTATAAACGGGGGCTTGGTTTTTATCTTTCGCTCTCGCACGTTTGCTTTTTGATGTTTCAATGGATGTTATGGCTGTTGCGCCTTGGGGAACTGAATCAATACGAAAATGATCACTTGATCCGCGGTTCACTGTGGCACAACCTGTTATAAGGCAGGCCATGACTAAAAGAATTAATGTTCTTAGTGTCATGGTGAGCTTTCCGTAATGTCTGACGGGATATCATCGAGAGCTAATACCGCAGTCACAGGATTTTGGGGATAAAGATAATCCAGATCCCGTCGCAACATCTGCAACGACTGATGTGCCTAATGATAGGATGCCAGTGACTAAATTTAGTCCTCCTACTGGAATTTTTTTGAGGAAATGAGGCTCACCTGCGATGACATAACTCCCAGCTGGGGTTCCAGCCACGATTGAG
The DNA here is from genome assembly GCA_039962885.1 of Litorimonas sp. GTDB lineage: Bacteria > Pseudomonadota > Alphaproteobacteria > Caulobacterales > Maricaulaceae > Litorimonas. Next base: position 1,978 of record JBDVGI010000084.1, read on the forward strand.
CCAGGCGGGACAGAGCTTGAACTCGTTGCAATGGAAGAAACGACTTTAAACTTTATCGATTTATAGCCTTCTTTTTCAACAGATATAACAGGGTTCGATCGGCGCGAAAAATTTATACTACATGGCGTGGGTTCGCAGCCATAAAATCCATTGATGTTATCTTTTTTTGTGGTTGGAACATCTGATATGGCTCTGGCTGCCACGGGATTTGAATTAATTTTTACTACCTCATGCGTACCGCGTGTTACGCACCCTGCGGTGCTAAAACTAATGATGAGGGGTAAAATCAATTTCTGCATAAAACACTTGCCTTGTCTTAAAGGGACGTTAGCAAATAATATGTGAAATCATATATAACTTAAATTACATATTGTTTCAAAACCATACCTAGCTGTTATCTTTTAAAACCTCGCCGGCCAGATAAAGAGAGCCGCAAATTAAAATGCGCGGCGGAACGGTCGGGGTGTCTAAGGTTTCACGCGATAAAGCCAATCCTGTATTTATAGCGCGTTGCATGGCGTCCGTCAGGTTATCTGCGACTTGGCCAATCATACCGCGCGATTGCGCAAGTTCGGATAAGGTTTCAGGGGCTAGCGATGTATGTCCTCCGATAGATACCCCAATGACGGCGCTAGCGAGTCCGCTAAAAGCATCTAGAAATCCACCTATATCTTTATTGGCCAATATGCCTGTGATTAGAATTAGGGGCCGAGCTGTTTTCGCTTCGAGCTCTGCAACCGTTGTTGCGATCGCACGAGCCGCATGAGGGTTATGTCCGCCGTCTAGCAAGAGTTCAGCGCCAACCTCTACGGCCATGCCTGCTAGCGGACCCGTTGACAGCGATTGCATACGTGCGGGCCATACGGCATGGCTCAGGCCTTTTGAAATAGCTTTGTCCGAAATTTTCATGTGGCGCGCTACGGCGATAGCCAAGCCTGCATTTTCAAATTGATGCGCGCCCAATAGGGCAGGCGCAGGGAGGTCTAGCAAGGTATCATCACTTTCAAATACCATGCGGCCATGTTGTGCATAGGCTTGGAAGTCTTCGCCTAGAAACTGAATCGACGCGCGGTGTTTGCCCGCTTGCCCGTCTAGAACTGCGCGGCTTAGCTCTCTTTGCTTGCCGATAAAGACAGGGGTGTAGGGTTTAATGATACCTGCTTTTTCGCGGGCGATACCTGCAAGGTCACGACCTAGAAATTCTGCGTGATCATAATCAATCGGCGTAATTGCGCAAACAGCAGGGTCGAATATATTTGTTGCGTCAAAACGCCCGCCAAGTCCGACCTCAATAATGGCTATATCTGCAGGATGTTCAGAAAATGCTAAAAACGCAGCTGCCGTCGTGGCTTCGAAAAAAGACAAATCTTGACCATCATTGGCCGCGCGAACACGGTCTATAACATCCAATAGGACCGCATCTTCTATTTGCTTTGAAGCGATTGTTATACGTTCATTAAATCGAACGAGGTGAGGGGAGTTATAAGCATGCACCTTGAGGCCGTCTGCCTCGCACATCGCTTTGATAAAGGCTACGGTGGAGCCTTTGCCATTTGTGCCTGCGACGTGAATGGTTGGCGGAAGTTTATGCTGTGGATTATCAAGCTTTTCCAAGACGCGTAAAATACGTCCTAAACCAAGGTCAATTTTTTTGGGATGTAGCGCGGTTAAAGTCGCGAGTGCATTTGCGAGCTGCTCTGAAACATCTTTCGAGGTGTGAGCATTCATAACTAGGCAATTTCAGTGCGGCGCTCTGTGTCTGTTTTCATTAAAACACTGAGAAGGTCAGCCAAGACGGCGCGCATGTCCCCGCGTGCTACGACACGGTCAATCATACCTTTTTCTTCTAAAAATTCGGCGCGTTGAAATCCTTCGGGGAGTTTCTCACGAATAGTCTCCTCAATCACACGAGGGCCAGCAAAACAAATAAGCGCGCCTGGCTCTGCCAGATGAATATCGCCAAGCATGGCGTAACTCGCCGTGACGCCGCCCGTTGTTGGATCGCATAAAACAACGATATAAGGTAGGCCTGCTTCGCGGAGTTCTTGTACAGCGATTGTTGTGCGCGGCATCTGCATGAGCGACAATGCCCCCTCTTGCATACGCGCTCCGCCAGCGGCTGTGAAAACCACGAGCGGCATTTTATGCGCGACTGCATATTCAGCTGCGCTAATGAAGCCTTCGCCTGCGGCCATGCCAAGCGAGCCGCCCATAAAGGCAAAGTTTTGGACAAGGACAACAGCATCAATTCCGTAAATTTTCCCAACGCCAATGTTCATAGCATCTTGATCACCCGTTTTGGCGCGAGCTTTTTTTAACCGATCTGTATATTTTTGGTCGTCCTTAAATTTGAGCGGGTCTTTAGCGACCTCTGGAATAGGGATGTCGATGTAGGAGGCATCGTCAAAGGTGTAATCCATGCGCATGTCAGGCCCTATGCGCATATGGTGTCCCGCAGGCGTCACATGCAGTAAGCTAGGTAAATCGGCACTAAAGACCATTTCGCCCGACTTAGGACATTTTACCCAAAGGTTATCGGGGCTATCTTTCTTTGTGAAGATGTTTTTGACACCCGGAGGCGTGAGTTTTGTGAGCCAGTTCATAATGGGCTTCTAACGCTTATTGGTAGCGCTGTGAAGTCTGTAACTGCGGGTTTTTGTATAGAGTTGACTTTTGCGCTAACCTAAGGCGGGGGGATGTCACTGCTTTTGAAGTCTTTAAAATAGCTATTGGCATCAAATGAAAAATGTTTGGGGAAAAACGGATTGCGCGTCAAATTTGATTCTATTGTCTCCCAACCTTGATGCTTAGCCCAATCAAAGGCAGACAAGCCCTTTTGCGTGCGTTCTTCTGCATCACTAAAGTTTTTGAAAACAAGGCTACGGCCAATACGGAAATAAGAAAACCAAACCCAAGGCCGCATACAAAACCATTTCATTAAAGGCCAGTCAAAAGCATTTATGGCCTCTTCAACGGCAGGGGCAACGACATTGTTTTGTTCCCATCTGAAAAAGTCTTCGTAAAAGTCTCTTTGCTGTTCCAAAGGCATCAACGTGCCGTGCACCGCATATTGGTGGCATATATTTAGATTGTCACAGAGGCGTTTTGGCATATCAGCGGCTATTACCGGGTGCGCGCCATAAAGCTTTGCTATGTTCAATACCTTATAGGTTTCTTGCATAACAGTGCGGTTAATCGCTTTGAAACGGCTCACATAATCTGCGTAGAGTGACATTTTTCTAGCAAATGAACGGCGCGGATTTATGTCTATAATGGCTAGAAATACGGCGACATGTTTGGCTAGAAATAAGTACCAACGCGCCCATAACGCCCCGTGAGCTGCGATTAGGGGAAAGATAAAATTACTGCCAGAAGAGACATATAAATGATGATAAACAACGGCGCGCTGTGTCATGTCATCTAACCCACCGCCTAGCTTTTGCGCGTCTGTAGTTATGGCTGCATAGATAGTTTCAACAGATGCACCTGATGATTTAAGGGCTGCGTAATCTTGAATCTGCATGAATGTCCCTGCCTTATGGGCGTTTTATACCTGTAAGGTCTGAAGATTATGTAAGCAGATGATTAGCCTTTTGCGTGCACGGCATCTGCGAGGGATTTGACAAGGGTTAGGGCTGCATCTGGGCCGTCTTCATGCAGTGTTTTGACAATAGCGGAACCGACAACAACGCCGTCAGCATCCTTGGCAACTTCGCGCGCGCGCTCTGGTGTTTTGACGCCAAAACCAACCACAACGGGCAAGCCCGACGCTTTGCGCACTTTGGCGACTTGCGTGGTAATAGAGCCCGCTTGAGCAAAGCTCGCCCCTGTAATCCCTGTCATGGACACGTAATAAACAAAACCTTTAGTGCCAGCGACAACGCGGGGCAGGCGGGCATCATCCGTAGTCGGAGTTGCAAGGCGGATAAGGGCGAGGTCATGAACCTCAAAAGCTTCGCGCAGCTCGCTATCTTCTTCGGGCGGCAGATCAACAATAATCGCGCCGTCCACACCCGCGGCTTTGGCACGCTTTGCGAAAGCTGCATAGCCCATGTGATGGACAGGATTGCAATAGCCCATAATGATGATGGGCGTGGTATCATTGGTCTTGCGAAACTCGCTGGCCATTTCCAAAATCGTGGTCAGGGTCGTGCCCGCCGCAAGGCTGCGAAGCCCCGCCTCTTCAATGGTGGGGCCATCGGCAGCAGGGTCGGTAAAGGGCATGCCTAGCTCGATAATATCCACGCCGTTTTCAGGCAGCGCGTTAAGGACCTTTTGCGAGGCCGCGCGGTCAGGGTCTCCGCCCATAATATAAGCCACAAAAGCAGCTTGGCCTTTGGTGCGGCGATTAGCGAAAGTTTGGTTGATACGTTGGGTCATAAGCGCTCAAATAAGCGGTTTGAGCGCGGCTGACTAGTCTTAATTTGCCTGCTATTTCTGCGCGTTACGTTAAAGACAGATACATGGTTTCCTAGCGCGGTTGAACTCTGGGGTCATGGATTCTTATTGGATAACTTTAAGAGCCAAGGGTATTTTTCTGTCCAGTACGTTTTCTTTGGGAGTTGTTGTGTCTTCAAAGAGACTAAGTCGTTTTGGGTAAACGAAAAATAATCATTTAATAATAAGGAAGCTTGGTCATCGCCATGTTCCCATGCGAGAAAAAGACCCGCAGCGCACTTATCAGTATCCACATCACGGCCCTCACCGTTACAATACATTCCGGCTATACTGCGTATAGCGTGAGGACTTTCTAGTATTGCTGCGCGATTATATGAGGAATAGGCTTGTTTATAATCTATATCGGTGCCTTGACCAAGGGCATGCATGACGCCTAAACTTATCAAGGCGTTTTGATAATCTAACGCGGCGCTTTTCTTGACCCACTTAAAGGCATCTACCTCGTTCTTCTCGACATAATCACCGTTAAGGGCATTCATGCCAGCATACCACATCGCCGCCGCGCTCCCGCGTTCAGCACCCTGTAAAAACAAAACAGCACTTCGCTCTTGGTTTTCTGGACCGCCCCAACCTTGTGAATAGTCACGGGCTAAAATAAATTCACAACGACCTTCGGAGGTCTTGAACAAAACGCAGTTTTCCGCGAACAATCGCGCGGATTCATAATCCACATCAAAGTGTTGATTGCCAAAATAATATAGATTAGCTAAATACTGATTAGCAACTCCACCCACCTGATCTTTGTCTGCAATTTCAAACAAATAATCATGGGATTGCTGAGCTATTTTTGCATCTGCATTGTCTAAATTATGAAGCCCATAATTAAGCTTACCAATATCACTGCCACGTTGAGCGCCTTGAAGGGTATAATTATTGGCCCTTTCTTCATCTACCTCAACATCAAAAAGCCCCATTTCATAAATGAGGCTTAGATTACTATGAGCCGTCATGTGCCCTTTGTCGTGGGCGTCTTGTAAATATTTCAATCCAACGTCAACATCTTTCACATCTTCTTTTACGGACGTATCTTCATTGAAAAAATGATAAAACCCTAAAGAAAACGTCGCGTGAACATCCCCTGATTCATGTCGTTTTAGCAATTCTTCTGTCGAAGCTTGGGAATAGTCGAGGGTTTCATCTATAGTGCCTGAAGTGTTTTTCGGCGCACATTGTATACATGCTATCAGCCCAACAATTATAGTGATTATTTTTATGAACCGCATAAACATTCTCCAAACATATTGAAAATGTAGAGCATTATAACCGAGACCGCAAATTCGTTGTTTTAATAAATCTTCGTGTTCTCTGCGTGTCCCCACGCTAATATGCTCACCCAGCGCATCGGCGATTGTGAACACGCCTTTATCGCCAAGACGCCTGTGGACGATGCCTTTGCGGAAAATGCGTGGAGCGCTTAAGCGCTGTCCTGTTTTACGCCAACCTATGATTTAGAACGTAAAAGCAGCTTGGCCTTTGGTGCGGCGATTAGCGAAAGTTTGGTCGATACGTTGGGTCATGGAGGTTCGGTTACTGCCTTTTACAATGCAATTCCATCGAAAAATGTACAGTATGAAAATTTTGATTTTGAAGTTGTATGAGTAATAGGCTATTCGTGAACGTGGAGGATTATTCTCATGTCAGCAGTACTAACTCTGAGTTTTTTAGGACAAACAGAGGCCGCTCTCGATTTCTATCAAGAAGTGCTCGGGTGTGAGATTTTATACTTGATGCGATTCAGAGAATGTCCGGATAAGTCATTTGTCAAACCAGATAATGAAGATCTGATTTTTCACGCGACCTTTAGTATCTATGGGACCGAATTTAAGGCAAGTGATGTCGGCTATGACGAAGCCGATGGCCCGCAATTTGAAGGGTTCGCAATTCTCCTTAACCCTTCAAGTGTTGAACAAGGACAAGTAACTTTCGGCTTGCTTGCCAAGCAAGGGCAGGTTGTGATTCCTTTCTCCGAGTCGACATTTACAGGGTGGTATGGCATTGTGAAGGATAAGTTCGGGCTGACGTGGAAGCTCAATATTCCAAAAACGTAATCAGTTTGCAACTAAAAACCTTGTTGGCTGTTTGTACAGCGGAGGTCTCCCAAAACTTCTGATTCTAGCCGTTGGCCTCCCCATTTTCACCCCTCTGTGCCCTCGCTAATATGCTCGCCCAGCGCGTCAGCTATCGTAAACACGTCTTTATCGCCGCGCCCGCACATATTCATAATGATCAAGCCGTCTTTGCCAAGTTCTTTGGCGAGGTCAACTGTGCGCGGGAGTGCGTGGGAGGGTTCTAGCGCGGGGAGAATGCCTTCTAGGCGCGCGCATTCTTGGAACCAATGTAGCGCTTCGTCATCTGTCGCGCTCACATATTCCGCGCGGCCAATATCGTGCAGGTATGAATGCTCTGGCCCAATACCGGGATAGTCTAGCCCCGCCGAGATAGAATGGGCGTCTTTAATCTGGCCATGCTCATCTTGGAGCAAATAAGTACGGTTCCCGTGGAGCACGCCCGGCGTGCCGCCTGTCAGGCTCGCGGCGTGCAAGCCCGTATCAACGCCGCGCCCTGCTGCCTCGACGCCGATAAGGCGCACAGATGTGTCTGGCACAAATTCATGGAACAAGCCCATCGCATTTGAGCCGCCGCCAATACAGGCGACCACCGCATCGGGGAGGCGGTTTTCGGCTTTGAGGATTTGAGCTTTGGCTTCGCGGCCAATAATGGCTTGGAAATCACGCACCATAGCGGGGTAAGGATGCGGGCCTGCCACTGTGCCGATGCAATAAAATGTATCGCCTACATTGGTCACCCAATCGCGCAGAGCATCATTCATAGCGTCTTTAAGCGTGGCTGTGCCGCTATGCACGGCGCGCACTTCAGCGCCTAAAAGACGCATGCGGAAAACATTAGGTTTTTGGCGGACAATATCCGTTGCGCCCATATAGACAATGCAGTCCATGCCAAGGCGCGCAGCAACTGTGGCGGTGGCAACCCCATGCTGGCCTGCGCCAGTCTCGGCAATGATGCGCTTTTTGCCCATACTCTTGGCTAGCAAAAGCTGACCCATGCAATTATTGATCTTATGCGCGCCTGTGTGATTAAGCTCGTCGCGCTTGAAATAAATTTTGGCCCCGCCAGTCGCCTCGGTTAGGCGCTCGGCATAATAGAGCGGGGAAGGACGGCCCACATAATAATTAAGGTAATAATCCAGCTCTTCTTGAAAGCTAGGATCGGCCTTGGCTTCTTCATAGGCTTTCTCAAGTTCCAAAATAGGCGGCATGAGGGTTTCGGCAACATAGCGCCCGCCAAACCCGCCAAAGCGGCCATTGGCATCTGGTAAGGTTTGGTTGTCCTGCTTACCCATTTCGTATTCACCCCTGTTTTACGGCGTCCATAAAGGCTTTGATTTTAGATGCGTCCTTTACGCCAGCGCTGGCCTCAACGCCAGAGCTAACATCAACAATGGGCGCGCGGGTCGCAGCTATGGCCGCGCCGACAGTTTGCGGGGTTAAACCGCCTGCGAGTATGAAGGTTTTGGGCGTCGGCGCGCTGGCGATAATGTCCCAATCTATGGTTATGCCGTGCCCGCCGCGAACATCAGAGCCAGCGGGTGGCTTGGCATCGAATAAAATTAGGTCTACTGCGCCGCTATACTCGCTAGCTGTTTTCACGTCTTGGTCTGTGGCTATGGGGGAGGCTTTGATTGTTTTTACAGTGAATTTACGGGCGATTTGTGCGGCGCGCTGCGGGGTCTCATCGCCGTGTAATTGAATGTAATCAGGGGCCATGTCGGCCATGATGCGTGAGAGCAAGACATCATCGGCATTCACAGTAACAGCAACGCGCGGGATTACATTAATGGCTGGCGCTGCGATGGCCGCAGCTTGAGCCACGCTGAGTTTGCGCGGGGATTTCGCTTCAACAATAAAGCCTAAAAATGACGCGCCATACTCTATCGCGTAGGCAACATCTTGAGGGCGGGTTAGGCCGCATATTTTGGCGCGTGTTGTCATAAGGCGCGGTTAGCACGGTCAATAGCTTATCACAATCCTCTCACAAGCATATGAGGCGATGTGACTGGCAAGTTTTCAGTATTTAAATTATGAGCTGTCTTATGACAGTGATGACACAACATACGACATTCAGGATTAATCTTTGGAAGACCCCGATATTAGGGCCGCTTGTTTTTGCCTTCTGGAAGGTGGATGCAGCGCGTAAATTGCGTTGGATGAATAATTGGTTGCCATTTATGGGCTCGCACGTCGAGATTGGCAGCGGCCCTGGCAGTGTCTTGGATGTGATGCGTGCCCAAAATTACGATGTAGATGGCTTGGATGTTCGGGACAGCAGTTACCGCGAAGATTTGCGGCCTGTTTTATATAATGGCAAGGATATGCCTTTTTGCAAACATGCCTATGACACAGCCTTGTTGCCGACAGTTCTGCATCATACAGCTGATCCTGAATATATTATTACCGAAGCTGCGCGCGTGTCAAAGCGCGTCATTATCATCGAGGATGTTTATGAGGGCCGCATCATGGAATGGCTCACAAAAGCTTTGGATAGCCTTATGAATCTTGAGTTCTTAGGTCACCCGCATAGTAACCGCACAGATAAAGAGTGGCAGGAAACCTTTGAGCGCTTGGGCTTATCTATACAACATAAAGCGATTTACCGCATAGGCGGGATATTTAAACAAGCCGTTTATGTTCTAGAGCCGCGCAAAGCCCTGTAAAAGCCCTGTAAAAAGTATCTGACAGGCCGCATTTAACCCGCTTTAAGCAAAAATCATGCCGCAAACGATATTTTAAAGGTTTTATCTTATACCCGTGTTCAAAGAGACACTGAAAATATTCAGGTCTGGTGAAAAATGGGTGAATATTATGGCGATTGCGCCTCGTTTACAGGCTCGGCAGGGTCAAAAGCTAGCGATTACGCCGCAGTTGCGGCAAGCGATTAAGCTATTACAACTCTCTAACATAGAGTTATCCGCCTTTGTCGAGGAACAGCTTGAAAGCAATCCTTTGCTTGAGCGCGGAACGGGCGATGAAAACCGCCGTTTAGAAAATTTAGATGCTGAGAGTAATATAACTCCGCAAACTGCTACTGATAATGTAACTGCGGGGCAGGCGAGTGCGGATATGGACATGCCAGAACATGCCGCAAATCCCGACGCATCGCCGTCTGACATGGGTGCAGATGTTGGCGGGTCAATTGATTGGTCACGTAGCACTACGGGCGGGTCATTTAATGGAACTAGTGATTATGACCCTGCGGCCAATAGTGCCGCAGATATAACACTGTCAGAGCATTTGACTTCGCAACTCAGTATGTTGCGCTTTGATCCCAAAGACCGTCTCATTGCTGAATATCTAATCGGCCAATTAGATGAGGCAGGATATTTGCGCGGCGAGGTTTTTGAGATTTCTGAAAATCTGGGTGTGCCAGATATGCGCGTTAACTCGGTTTTGTTACAAATGCAAACGCTAGAGCCTACAGGTGTTTTCGCGCGTGATTTATCTGAATGTTTAACCTTGCAATTGGCCGAAAGAGATATGCTTGACGCGCCAATGAAGGCTTTAACGGAAAACCTTGAATTGCTCGCCAAATATGACTTATCGAAATTGGCGAAGTTATGCGGCGTGAAAATTGAACCGCTTAAGGAAATGATTGGACGTTTGCGTGATCTGTCGCCGAAGCCAGGTATAGCTTATGGCGGGACAATGGCTCAAGCGATTGAACCGGATGTGTATATTCGCGATACGCCGCATGGGGGCTGGGCGGTCGAGCTGAACGCGGAGACTTTGCCGCGGGTCTTGCTTAACCACCGCTATTATAATGAAATCAAAAAAGCTGGCGGCGAAGATGAAACTGCGCGGGAATTTATCTCTGAGTGTCATCAAAATGCAAATTGGCTTGTACGCTCGCTTGATCAACGTGCGCGGACGATTTTGAAAGTCTCTAGTGAAATCGTCAAACAACAAGACGGGTTTTTCGCATATGGTATTGATCATATGCGCCCGCTTAAGCTCAAGGACGTGGCGGACGCCATTGAAATGCATGAATCAACGGTTTCGCGCGTGACCTCTGGCAAATATATGCACACGCCGCGCGGTTTGTTTGAGTTGAAATATTTCTTCACCGCAGCGATTCCAAGTCTTGACGGCGGGGAAGGCCATAGCGCGGAGACTGTTCGCAGTAAGATTAAAATTCTCATCGCTGAGGAAACGGCTGACGCGATTATGTCTGATGATAACATAGTCAAATTATTGCGCGACCAAGGCATAGACATTGCTCGCCGTACAGTGGCTAAATATAGAGAATCTATGGGGATTCACAGCAGCGTCGAACGGCGTAGGGTGTTTAAGCACGGATAAGGTTTCGGCAAAAAATATTGATAAATTACATTTAACGCTTGCGTAGACATTTGATTTCCTCTTAAAATTAAAAAAATCATAAAGGGGAGCGTTAAATGGGCTTTGCAGACGCCGTAAAGGCATTTTTTAATAATTATACGAATTTTGGCGGACGGGCTTCGCGGTCAGAATATTGGTGGCCGCAACTTGCGATGGTGATTGTTAATTATCTTATAATATTGCCGATTACATACATGTTGAGCCAAACTTTTGGCAGTATTCTTTCGCTCATATTTACGTTGGCGATTATTATTCCTGCGATCGCGGTAGTTATACGCCGTCTACATGACACGGATAAAAGCGGTTGGTGGATTTTGCTTATACTTGTTCCAATTATTGGTTGGATTGCTCTAATCGTCTTTTATTGTACAAAAGGCACGGACGGTCCAAACCGTTTCGGTCCAGATCCATTAGGACACGACGCATCTGTGTTTAATTAGATGTATCTTTAAAATATTTGAATTTAAAAAGCCTCGCATTTGCGGGGCTTTTTTTGATTTAGCCCTTGGGTAATTTTGGGATAAACCCGCTCGTGCGGTTCATATAGGCTTGATAGGCAGGGCGCTTTTTCATGCTGCGTTCCAGCAGGTCTTTGCCAGAAACTTTGACCAAAAATAGGGTCATAATGAGCGGTGCGAAAACCGTGACCCATCCCCAAGGGGCTTGGCAAGCAATCAGCCATATACCCCACCACATACAGGCATTGCCGAAATAATTAGGGTGACGTGTATATTTCCACAGACCCGTATCAAGAACGGGCTTGTCTTCATAGGCGCCGTCATAGCCTTTCATGTTTTTCATGAATTTGGAAAGCTGTGCATCGCCAATGGCTTCAAATAAAAATCCAGTAAGCCAGAGGAGGGCGCCTAGAATTGAGAGGAGTCCGATTGGTAAGAATTCACGCAAATCCCTCTGAATTTGTTGAAGCCGTTCAGCACTTACCTGTCCATCACTGGCAGCTTGATCAAATGCAATGATTGCATCTGGAAACAACCATGCTGTCGCCATAGCCACCCAAATAGGCGCGCTGACAATCATAATTAAAACGCCTTGCCCGAAATAAATCGTGAAGAGACT
>JBDVGI010000085.1:0-5724 GCA_039962885.1 Litorimonas sp.
GATATGATCGAAGGTTTCGTTCAACGTCCGGCGCAAGACAAGCCGGCGCGCGGCAAATCATATGACAAACCATTTAAGCACAAGCCATTCAAACCATAGAAATTCCTGCTACGTTTGTATCGGCTACGAGCATTTATATCGAAGAGACTTATTTTATACAAAAACGTCGACGTCTCTCCTCCCTAATAAAAAACCCGCCTCCTTATCAGGGGCGGGTTTTTTATATATTGAAAACACCGTAGCCGCAGCGTTGGCGTTTTTAAACAAACTCAAAATCACCGCACGGGGTGGTTTTAGACAGTTTATTCTTCTTCATTTTTAGGTTCAGGCTTCTTGCGCGGCTTACGTGTGCGCTTTGGCTTATCAGATTTTTTATTATCTGATTTTTTGTCATCACCTTTATCTTCGCGAGGTTCGCGCGGAATTTCGAGGCCTGTTTCTTGATCAACAAATTTCATAGACAAACGCACCTTACCGCGGTCATCAAAGCCCATAAGCTTGACATAGACCTCTTGGTTTTCAGCAAGGAAATCAGATGGGTGATTAACGCGCTCTGGCTTGATTTGCGAAACATGGACAAGACCATCTTTTTTCCCAAAGAAGTTCACAAATGCCCCGAAGTCTACGACTTTCACGACTTTACCTTTGTAGATTTTGTTCACTTCAGGTTCCGCAGTCAGACTGTGAATCCACTCCATAGCGGCTTCGATAGACGCTTTATCCGTTGAAGCAATTTTGATCGTTCCATCATCTTCGACAGAAACGCGAGCGCCTGTTGTGTCTACGATTTCGCGAATAACTTTGCCGCCAGTACCAATAACGTCGCGGATTTTATCTACTGGAATTTTCATCGTTTCGATACGCGGTGCAAATTCACCAACTTCTTCGCGGCCAGCAGAAAGTGCTTTGTTCATTTCACCCAAAATATGTAGACGGCCAGCATTTGCTTGCTCTAGCGCCGTTGTCATAATCTCTTCGGAAATACCTGCGATTTTAATGTCCATTTGCAAAGACGTGATGCCTTCAGATGTACCTGCAACTTTAAAGTCCATATCACCCAAGTGATCTTCGTCGCCCAGAATGTCAGACAGAACAGCCATGTCATCGCCATCTTTGATAAGGCCCATAGCAATACCAGACACTGGACGTTTAAGCGGAACACCTGCATCCATCATCGCGAGTGAACAACCACAAACAGTTGCCATAGATGATGACCCGTTTGATTCCATAATTTCTGAAACAAGACGAATTGTGTATGGGAAGTCTTCGGGTGTCGGAAGAACGGCTTGGAGCGCGCGCCATGCGAGCTTACCATGACCTTGTTCACGGCGAGAGGTGCCGCCCATACGGCCTGCTTCGCCAACAGAATATGGTGGGAAGTTATAATGCAACAAGAACTTATTTTTAATCGTGCCTGTTAGTTGATCGACAAATTGCTCATCATCAGATGTACCGAGTGTCGCAACGCAAAGCGCTTGCGTTTCGCCGCGTGTGAACAAAGCCGACCCATGTGTACGCGGCAAAATACCCGCTTCGGAAACGATTGGGCGCACTTGGTCAAGCTTACGGCCATCAATACGTTTTTTGGTTTTGATAACAGTTGAGCGCACAGTTGTTGACTCGATAGATTTAAACACATCAGAGAAAACATTGTCTGCCATCCCGTCTGGATTTTCATCAGAGCGTCCAAGGTCAGCCCAAGCGGCCGTGCGTGTTTCACGAAGCGCATCTTGGCGCTCCATTTTATCTGTTAATTTGTAAGCCGCTTTAATACCTTTTTCAGCCGCTTTTTTCATCGCTTTTTTCTCAGTCGCCAAATCAGGCGCTTTGAATTCCCAAGGCGTTTTACCAGCAAGCTTTGTAAGTTCGCGAATCGCCGCAATAACCTCTTGGCCGCTTTCGTGAGCATACATAACCGCGCCAAGCATTTGTTCTTCGGTCAGTTCTTTTGCTTCAGATTCGACCATCATGACCGCGTCATCTGTACCTGCAACAACCAGGTCAAGCTCTGATTCTTGTAGCTCATCAAGAGTTGGGTTCAGGACATAATCGCCATCAATAAGACCAACGCGCGCAGCAGCGATAGGGCCTTGGAACGGTACGCCAGATATGGACAGCGCCGCAGAAGCTGCGATCATACCCAATACATCAGGTTCATTTTCAAGGTCATGTTGCAAGACAGTAATGACGACCTGAACTTCGTTTTTAAACCCTTTTGGGAAAAGCGGGCGAAGCGGGCGGTCAGTCAGGCGCGCGATTAATGTTTCGCGCTCCGTTGGACGGCCTTCGCGTTTAAAATATCCACCAGGGATTTTACCCGCAGCGTAGAATTTTTCCATATAATTGACAGTGAGCGGGAAAAAGCTTTGTCCAGGCTTTTCTGATTTTGCAGCACAGACAGTCGCGAGCAATACAGTTTCGCCATATGTGGCAAGAACTGCCCCATCAGCTTGGCGGGCCATTCCGCCAGTTTCGAGTTTCAATGAGCGTCCGGCCCAATCAATTTCAACAGTGTGTTTGTTAAACATATCGTAGATTTTCTTTCTTCATCATACATATAGGGCAGGTTTGCCCTGTCATCTGGCCTTACATTAGGCCCTTTGTGTCCCTATGACACGCCCCGCATTGGGGTTTGCATCCATTCTTTCTGAGTTTTGAATGCTCGCCATAAATGGCGAAGGCCGCCATATGGCAGCCTTGAGTTTTTCACAATATTATACGCCTTAGTGACGTAGACCTAATTTTTGAATCAGTGCCGTATAGCGGGCTTCATTCTTGTTTTTCAAATACGCCAACAGCGAGCGGCGCTTTGCCACCATCGCCAAAAGTCCACGGCGCGAATGATTGTCTTTTTTATTCGTTTGGAAATGCTCTGTTAAATTTTTAATGCGTTCTGTTAAAATCGCAACTTGCACTTCGGGGGAGCCAGTGTCGCCATCTTTGACGGCATGCTCATTAATTAACGCAGCTTTGCGTTCAGGTGTAATCGACATCGTGATCTCCATATTTATGTTACATATTAAAAACACGCTTTGGAACAAGTTGTCCGCCGCGCGGGTGACAAAGCGCTATCGGTATCTCGCCCAATTTTGTCAAAACCCAGTCAGACTGGCCATAATCAAAATCAGGCGGGCAGATAATCGCTCGGCCTTGCTTTAGAAGATCTTTATCAAAGCTTGTCACGGCTAGCGCCGGGATGTCGTCCAGCGCAGTCACAACAGGACAAAGTCCCTCTGTAGCGGCGCCCCTATCGCAGATATTTTGCAGCGCGTCTAGTGTTAATGCACGCTCTAAATTAAACAGGCCAACCCGCGTGCGGCGCAAAACTGTCACGTGAGCGCACGCCCCCAGAGAGACCGCTAAATCGCGCGCGAGCGAACGAATATATGTCCCCTTGCCGCAATCAACTTCAAAACTCGCCGTATCCGGTGTTGTAGACACCAAATCATAACGGTCTATTTGCACAGCGCGCGAGGACAGCTCTACAGTCTCCCCTGCGCGTGCCAAATCATAGGCGCGTTTGCCGTCCACCTTTATCGCAGAAAACTTAGGCGGAACTTGTTCAATTTGACCGCGAAACTCTGGTAATGCAGCCAGAATTTCTGCCTCGCTGGGGCGAACATCACTACGGGCCGTCACATCGCCCTCTGCGTCTTGGGTGGTGGTGTTTTGGCCCCATGTGATAGTAAACTCATAGGATTTGGCTGCGTTCATCATAAAGGGCACAGTTTTTGTCGCCTCGCCAAGCGCGATAGGCAATATCCCGCTCGCCAATGGATCAAGCGTACCCGCATGACCCGCCTTTTGCGCTTGAAATAACCAACGCACCTTCCCAACCATAGCCGTAGATCCCGCCCCGTAAGGCTTATCTAAAACCACCCAACCATGAACGGGGTTACCTTTGCGACGACGTGCCATAGTTTTCCAATAAAAAACGCACCCTTAATAGGCGCGTTTCATTATACTTAAGTATACGTCAATTACAGTAAATAAAAAACTTAAGGCGTTGAATTATTTTGCACTCTCATCAGCCGCTGCCGCCTTGGCAGCTTCAATTGCAGTAAGCTCTTCCTGTGTATGTCCCATAACGATATAGGGCTCTTTCTCTTGCTCTACTAAAACCAGACGTGAGCAAGTTCCATTATCGTCACAATCAGCAACAGCCGCGAATTGCTTCTTATTTTGAAGTGCGCCTTCAGCTGGTGTGGCGATGACTTCTGATAAGCCTAAAGTTCCGACCGCAGCTACGCCATAACCAATAGAACGTAAGTACGACCCTTGTTTTTTTTGCATACGGAATACGTATTGAGTCAAACCACTTTCTAACTGTTTTTCATCAACTTTTTCCGCAGACTTTTGTGTTTGAAGACAAATTAATGTTCTGCACTTCTCAACTGATTTAATAGATACGCCCGTCTTTTTAGCTGCTGCTGCAGACGCGCAAGCAGTCAGCGGTAAAAGCGCGGACAATATGAGTGTATGTCTAAATTTCATTTTATTCCCTTTTTCCCCTAATAAATACACCGTCTAAGAAAGTAGACAGTATTAGTCGCACCTTAAAAATATTTCCCCTTATATCAAGTAGAACTTACCCCAAATCCTGCTGAATATGCGGGTTTTCAAGGAGTTTCGCCATATCTTCTGCCGTGTCAAAACTACGGTCAGCGACGAATTTTAGGCGCGGTGTAGATTTCATTTCCATTTCTTTACCAAGGCGTCCGCGCAGAAACGACCCGCAGCGTTGCAACGCTCGGATTGTTTTATCCATATCGATAATTTCATCAGGCCCGCTCAGAGGGGCAGCATAGACAATCGCATGTTTCAAATCTGGCGAGGCCCGCACTTCGGAAATCGTAACCGAGACGCCCTGCAAATCAGGGTCTCGGATATTTTCCCGTGCCAAAATATCCGCTAAAGCGCGGCGAATAAGCTCGCCAGCTTTGAGTTGTCTTTGAGACGGAGGACGGTTTTTCGACATAGGCCGCGCTAGTCCAGTGTGCGGTCAAGCAATTCAACCGTAAAGCACTCTATTTGATCGCCTTTGCGAAGGTCATGATATCCCTCAAAGCCCATACCGCATTCCATGCCAGCTTGGACTTTCGTAACTTCGTCTTTGAAGCGTTTAAGCGTCGACAGCTCACCTTCGTGAATAACCACATCATCACGCAACAAACGCACGCCAGAGCCGCGCTCCACACGTCCTTCGGTGACTTTACAACCCGCAACTTTACCAAGTTTGGTAATATTAAAGACCTCGAGGATTTCAGCGTAACCAATAAAGGTTTCACGGCGTTCGGGCGCAAGCATACCTTCCAACGCACCTTTAATTTCATCGAGTAATTCATAAATAATTGAATAATAGCGAATTTCCACACCTTCGCGCTCAGCCAGATCTTTGGCTTGGCGGTTAGCCCGTACATTGAAAGCCAAAATTGGGGCTTGCGAAGACTTTGCAAGCATCACATCAGATTCAGAAATACCGCCTGCTGCGCTATAAACAACCCGTGCTTTAACTTCGTCATTGCCCAGTCCTTCAAGCGAGGACTTAATCGCTTCGGCAGAACCTTGCACGTCCGCTTTGACCAGTAATGGCATTTCGGCCAGCGTTTTATTTTGCAGTTTGGCCATCATCTGTTCCATAGAGGCCATAGCCGACGGCGCTGCGTCAACCTTACCCTTACGTTTCCGGTGGCGGTATTCTGTAATTTCGCGCGCTTTTTGCTC
>JBDVGI010000086.1:0-18246 GCA_039962885.1 Litorimonas sp.
CTCAAAAGAAAGCCACCTTGGATGGTAAAGGCGTTCTGAACAATCGTATCTCTGAATATATCATGTTACGCTTGGCAGAAATTGGCATCCCAACGCATTTTATTAAGCGTCTAAATATGCGAGAACAGCTTATAAAAACTGTTGAAATCGTCCCGATTGAAGTGATCTGCCGTAATGTCGCCGCAGGTACAATGTCCAAACGCCTTGGCATTGAAGAAGGTGAAAAACTCCCGCGTTCTATAGTTGAATTTTGCCTCAAACGTGATGATTTAGGTGACCCATTGATCGCCGAAGAGCATGTCTATGCCTTTGGCTGGGCAAGCGAGAGCGAACTTGATGAAATGGTGACCATGACCTTACGCATTAATGATTATTTGCAAGGCTTATTCGCAGGCATAGGCATTAAGCTCATTGATTTCAAAATTGAATTTGGGCGGTTACCCATCACTGAAGGGACTGGCGCGGGTGGTTATCAAATCATACTTGCCGATGAGATTAGCCCTGATAGCTGCCGCCTCTGGGACCGCGAAACGAATAAAAAGTTAGACAAAGATCGTTTTCGCAGAGACTTGGGCGATGTAACTGAAGCCTATACAGAAGTCGCAACACGCCTCGGCATTTTAAAAGAATCCAATAATGTAATTACGCCGAATTTATCGGTTGTATCAAATGAAGATTAGGACGTAAGCTCATGAAAGCACTTGTTTATGTAGGACTTAAACCTGGCGTTTTAGACCCTCAAGGTCGAACTATTTCTCGTTCCTTAAATGATCTTGGTTTTTCCGAGGTTACAGGTGCATTTCAAGGCAAAGTGATTGAGCTAACTATAAAAGACAGTCAGGAAAGCAAAGAGGCCATTCAAGCCCGCGTCGAGCAAATGTGCGAAAAACTCTTGGCTAACACCGTTATTGAAAATTATCGGATTGAGTTGAAAGACTAGCTATGAAAACTGCTGTCATTCGATTTCCAGCCTCCAATTGTGACCGCGACGCGGCTGTAGCATTGGAAAAAATCACGGGCCGGCCAACTGAAATAGTATGGCACCGTGAAACGTCCCTGCCTGATGATATTGATTTTGTCGTAATTCCAGGCGGGTTTTCCTATGGAGATTACTTGCGCGCGGGTGCAATCGCAGCTCGTTCCCCTATTGTTAAAGACATTGTCCGCCGCGCCGGAAAAGGCTTGACCGTTGCAGGCTTTTGCAACGGATTTCAAATTTTAACTGAAGCAGGCTTGTTACCTGGCGCATTGATACGCAATAGAAACTTGAAATTTGTCTGCCGTCCTGAACGCCTTATCGTACAAAACACAAAATCCCGTTTCACATCGAAATATACAGCTAAATCCGAAGTTATTTATCCTGTTGCTCATCATGACGGCAATTATTTTGCTGATGACGCAACCTTGAACCGTCTTGAAAAAAACAATCAAGTTTTATTCAGATATGCAGATAACCCCAATGGCTCTATTCGCGACATAGCAGGCATTATGAACGAAACGGGTAATGTGTTTGGTATGATGCCCCATCCAGAACGCGCCGTTGATCCCGTTCACGGCGGGACAGATGGCCTAGACTTCTTCAAATCAATTATCGAGTCGATATAATGGCAAAAAATAAAAGCGAAATCACGCCCGAAGTCGTTGCCGAACATGGCTTATCGACGCAAGAGTATCAAATCATTCTTGATCGTCTTGGCCGTAAACCCAACATAAATGAGTTGGGCATCTTCTCTGTAATGTGGTCAGAGCATTGCTCATATAAATCTTCACGGCGACATTTGGCAAAATTCTTGACCAAAGGCACACGTGTTATCCAAGGCCCCGGCGAAAATGCAGGAGTGATTGATATCGACGATGGTGATGCGATTATCTTTAAAATGGAATCCCATAACCATCCTTCTTATATCGAACCCTATCAAGGCGCGGCCACAGGTGTTGGCGGTATCATGCGCGATGTGTTCACAATGGGCGCGCGGCCGATAGCGTTGATGAATGCCCTGCGCTTTGGCGAGCCTACACATTGGAAAACTAAGCAGCTAGTGAACGGTGTTGTCGCAGGCATTGCGGGTTACGGAAATTGTGTCGGAGTGCCAACCGTGGGCGGCGAAACAAATTTCCATAAAGGGTATAATGGGAATATCCTCGTCAATGCGATGTGTGTGGGCTTAGCCCGCACAGATAATGTGTTTTATTCCGCAGCCAAAGGTGTTGGTAATCCAATTTTTTATGTTGGCTCAAAAACTGGCCGTGATGGCATTCACGGCGCGACTATGGCATCTGCAGAATTTGATGATGATAGCGAAGAAAAGCGGCCAACCGTTCAGGTTGGTGACCCGTTCACAGAAAAACTCCTGATTGAAGCTTGCCTTGAGCTTATGGCCACTGACGCGATTATCGCTATTCAAGACATGGGCGCGGCAGGTTTAACATCATCATCGATTGAAATGGCAGATAAAGGCGGCGTTGGAATTGCACTTAACTTAGACAAAGTCCCACAACGCGAAGATAATATGACGGCCTATGAAATGATGCTTTCTGAATCTCAGGAACGCATGCTCATGGTTATTCAACCTGGCAAAGAACAGCTCGCATTTGACGTCTTTCAAAAATGGGAACTAGATGTCGCGCAAATTGGGAAAACAACGGATACAGGCCGTCTTGTTCTAAAACATCACGGTAAAAAGGTTTGTGACATCCCGATTGCTCCTCTTGCCGATGACGCGCCTAATTATGATCGTCCTCATAGCAAAGCCCCCGCACGGGACATTATAAAGTCCAAAGATGTCTTTGAAACACAAGACTATAATGACGCACTGGTTAAAATAATCACGTCTCCAAATATCGCATCAAAGCGTTGGATATGGGAACAATATGACCGCCATGTTATGACCGACACAGTCGATAGCAGTCAATCAGGCGGTGATGCCGCGATTGTTCGCATTCACGGGTCTAACAAAGCCGTCGCGATTACCACAGACTGCACGCCGCGTTATGTTGAAGCTGATCCCTATGAAGGCGGAAAACAAGTTGTTGCAGAAACATGGCGCAACCTAACTTGCGTAGGGGCTGACCCGATTGCGATTACCGATTGCTTGAACTTTGGCAATCCAGAACGTCCAGAAATTATGGGTCAATTTGTTGGAGCGATTGAAGGTATGAATGAAGCTTGTCACGCCTTTGACTACCCTGTTGTTTCTGGCAATGTTTCGCTTTACAATGAAACCAATGGCCAAGCTATACCGCCTACCCCTGCAGTTGGCGGCGTTGGCCTAATCCAAAAAATCGACCATATGGCGACATTAAGCGGTGCCAAAGAAGGCGATACGCTCATATTAATTGGAGAGACATCAGGCTGGCTCGGTGCGTCCATTTATCTATCTGAGATTCAATCAAGCGAGGACGGCGCACCGCCCCCAGTAGATCTCGAGGTCGAAAAGCTCAATGGAAACTATGTACGCTCTTTAATACGTAATCGCCGCGTTCATGCTGTCCATGACTGCTCTGATGGCGGACTCGCTATCACAGCCTGTGAAATGGCATTCTCAAGCAATATCGGAGTACATCTTGATGCTGCCAAAAATATTCCGACACATGGTTGGTTGTTTGGTGAAGATCAGGCGCGTTATTTACTCGCCGTTGAAGAACATAGCGTTAACCCCATAGTTTCCACAGCTAAGGGCAAAGGGATTGCCGCGCAAGTCATCGGTAAAGTCGGGGGCGAACGCATCAGCGCTGAAGGGGCTTTTGATGTAAGTTTAAATGGACTTAGAGACAAGCATGAGAGTTGGCTGCCTGAGCTAATGAACAGCACCGTAAAAGACGCCGCAGAATAATATATACAGAGAAATGGTGAATATATAATGGCTATGAAAGGCGAGCTAATCGCGAAAATGATAAAGGATGCCCTGCCAGACGCACAAATCGAAATGATTGATCTGGCTGGTGACAATAATCACTGGAAAGCCGTCATTATCAGTTCCGCTTTTGAAGGTATGAACCGTGTCAAGCAGCATCAACTCGTTTATGCTGCTTTGAAAGGGAAAATGGATGGCTCTAATGGAGAATTACACGCATTAGCTTTAGATACCAAAGCCCCTTGAAACCCTTATACGCGCATCCCATGTTAAACTTAGACGCATGAAATCATAGGAAACGATTATGTCCGCAGCCGCACGCATCAAAGATACAACAGAAAAAAATGACGTTGTCCTTTATATGAAGGGCACACCTGTATTTCCGCAATGCGGGTTTTCATCAACAGTTGTGCAAGTTCTCGACTACCTTGATTTAGATTATGAGAGCGTGAATGTCTTAGAAGACCCAGAAATTCGCCAAGGTATTAAGGACTATAATAATTGGCCAACAATACCTCAGCTTTTTGTAAAAGGTGAATTTGTCGGTGGGTGTGACATTATTCGTGAGATGTTTGAAACAGGCGAATTACGCACAATGCTTACCGATAAGGGTATTAAAACAAGCACATAGAACAATAATAATTCGTCAAAGTAGCGTTAACAAACAAAATACCAATTTCTGCTATATTCATGACTGTATTCGGGGGGCTGGGTACAGGAGATTGCGTTATGGCAATATTTGGAATGAGAATAAAAAGACGCCGTGCTTCGTACGGTAGTTACCATGTGGATGTCGATCATACGAATTCGTTTTTCAAACGAAGTGATTCCAAAGAATCTATTGGTCTCGTGAGAACCCTCGCATCCGGTATAATTGTAAGCCTTATATGTATGCTCGGTTATGTGACCCTGCATTATATCCCAGCCTTTGTCAGTCCCCAAAAAATTCTGAATTCAACCTCAGTTGATACATCGCCAGAACGATTAAAAAATAAAGGGCCTATTCGGCGAATTTTCGGGCCTTATATTGATGCATTTTCCATGCAACGCACATATTTGCGTAAGGGTCAAAAAATTGAAGCTCAGTTTATCCTACCAGAAGGCGTTCAACTGGAACTCAAAATTCTACAATGCAAACCTGTTTTAGTTATGGAAGTTTTCCGGTGTGATGTGATTTCACGCAAAGACATCACCGTTACAAACGAAACCTTAGGATATAGAGCCTTTCAATTTGAAGATAATGGCTTTTACCATTTCCATCACAATGTCATTTACTCAGAAGGCGCCTCACGCGACTATGCCGTGGTTTGGTCACGGCTATAGGCTTTAAATTCCATGATTAAGCCTCGAGTGAACACAAAAAAACGCCGCAATAAATTGCAGCGTTTTGATAAATAGTTTGAAATATATTTCTTAACGAGAATAGAATTCCACCGTTAGATTTGGTTCCATAACCACTGGATATGGCACTTCATCAAAACTTGGGACGCGAGCAAATGTTGCCTGCATCGCTTTTGGATCAAGGCTGATATAGTCTGGAATTTCGCGTTCTGCGGATTCAAGAGCTTCAAGAACAACCGCCATAGTGCGAGATTTCTCACGAACTTCAACAACATCCCCTACACGAACACGGTAAGATGGAATATTCACGCGCTTGCCGTTAACAAGAACATGGCCGTGATTGACAAATTGACGAGCTGCGAAAACTGTTGGTACAAATTTTGCGCGATAGACTACCGCATCCAAACGGCGTTCTAAAAGACCGATAAGATTTTCAGAGGCATCACCCTTCATACGAGTCGCTTCGTCATATGTACGGCGGAATTGTTTTTCCGTAATATTGCCGTAATAGCCTTTAAGCTTTTGCTTAGCCCGAAGCTGCGTACCAAAATCAGACAATTTACCACGACGGTTTTGGCCATGTTGTCCAGGTGGGTAAGAGCGCTTGTTAACTGGTGACTTCGGACGTCCCCAGATATTTTCGCCCATACGGCGATCAATTTTATATTTTGCGGAATGACGCTTAGACATGCGTAACTTCTTTCATTTTAGCGCGCGCCGGCTAATCTGAACCCTCAGATAGCGATTACAACGGCGGCAACGCACCAACCCGTATTAAGTGGCGGCTTTTAGCGAATTTATTGACCATGTCAAGCCAGTCCTACTCTTTGTAAAATCTCACATTTTATATTTGCTTCGCGGGCTTTTCCCTTGGCAAATGCCCTTATACATGACAAGCGCGAGGCATGAGCGCTCACATTCAAAATGATAGCCCGAATGATGGGCGTAACGGTCTATTTGCAGGCCTTGCTGCTTATACATTTTGGGGTTTATTTCCCATTTATTTCATACTTACAAAGTCCATTCCCGCCTTAGAGCTTCTAGGGTACCGCATATTATGGTCTGTCCCTTTTTGCTTTCTCATCATAGCCGCTCGCAAACAACTGCCTGACATAATCAAAATTATCAAAAACGTAAAAATTATGGCACTCCTGACACTTGCCGCCGTTGCGATTGCTTTAAACTGGGGAGTTTACATTTGGGCAGTCCAGCACGAGCAAATTTTCCAAGCGAGTCTTGGGTACTACATTAACCCATTAATATATGTCATTGTAGGTGTCGTCTTTTTCAAAGAAACTTTGTCCCTACATCAAACAATAGCCATCACATTAGCCTGTATCGGGGTTTTAATTCTCACTATTTACGGTGGAGAGTTTCCCGCTATCTCCCTTATTCTTGCGATCAGTTTTACCATTTACGGCATTATAAAGCGTATTGCCTCGGTGCGGGCTATGACGGGGTTATTTATTGAAACTACAATTTTATTTGTCCCGACCATTATATATATGACCTACTTGTTCAATAATGCGTCCATGCAATTCACACAGCAAGGACTTGAAATGGACGTGTTGATATTATTGTCAGGGCCATTTACAGTTCTGCCCTTGCTTGCCTTTTCCTTTGCCGCGCGGCGTATTAAGTTGTCTACACTTGGAGTCTTGCAATTCATTGGCCCTAGCTTACAATTTGTCTGCGCCTATATTTACGGAGAAACTTTGACCCTTGCACATATTCTGTGTTTTACATTTATATGGACAGGCGTTTTTATATTTTGCTGGGATGCCATACAAAAAAGCCGCAAAGCGCAAACAGTCTGATTAACGCCCGCCACGTAAAAACTCTCCGAATAAATCTCCGCCTGCTGAACTCGCAAAATACCCAAGCAAGTAAGCCGTAAACATCAACATACCTTGCAAGGCGAATAGAAACAGACCATCTACAATCATATTTTGATCTGGTGCCATAGGCGTGCTTTTCAAATCCTTACGACGACTACTCGCAAAAATTAACGCAGATATAAGCGCGAGAAATATAAGGTATCTTGGGTTAAAACTTACAAACCCCATCCACCCCGCAAATATAATGAGTGCGTATCCGATATATTTTCCAAATCGTTGCATTACTTTTTACCTTTTATATTGCGTTCAATACGCGCTTTGCCTCGCCCTTCGGTCATAGCCTTTATCATGCCTCTAAAGGTGCGTACCTCTTGCGTGCTCATCTTTGCCCGCGTCAAAGGCGCACGGATGTTTTGTTGCATGAGCGGACGTTTGGTAGTTGGGTGGTAGAAACCAGCCGCCTCAAGCTCTGTGTCCAAGTGATCAAATAAGCGCGTTAGGTCTTCGCGCGGCGCTACATCTGACAAAGCGTCGTCAAATAATTCTGGTATATCAGCTCCTTCAGAGGATGCCCAAAGGAACGCAAAAACATTGACCGCTTGCGCCAAATTCAGAGATTGAAACGCTGGATTAACAGGGTAGGTCAAAATTGCATCACACAAAACAACATCAGCGTTTTTCAATCCAGCTTTTTCTGGCCCGAATAAAACACCTGTGCGTAGTCCCTGCCCGCTAATCGTTCGAAGTTTTTCGCCTACAAGGTTTGTTCCGATAACGGGCACCTCTAATTCACGCCTGCGCGCCGTAGCCGCGAGGCAATATGATAAATCAGCGACCGCTTCCTTCGTTGTCTCGTAAACTTTGGCGTCTTGCAAAACATTGATCGCGCCCGCCGCCATACTATCCGCGGCTGGGTTAGGCCACCCATCACGCGGAGCAACTAGCCGCAGCTCTGTTAAGCCAAAATTGAGCATACAACGACAGGCTGCGCCTATATTTTGTCCAAGTTGCGGATTCACAAGAATCACAACTGGCAGGGGCGTTCCATTATCAGATGTAGAAACTATACGTCCGAGTTGATCTTTAACGGTTTTATTCATCTTGTCTCTTTAGTTTTTGGCCGTTGGGTGTTACACGGCGGGAAAGTTTTAAACGCAGACTGCTTACAGAGGACATTATGGCTAAAATCAAGGTAAATAATCCCGTCGTTAACATGAATGGTGATGAGATGACTCGTATCATTTGGGATATGATCATCGATCGTCTTATTAATCCCTATGTGGATGTTGAAATGCTGGATTACGACCTCTCCATCCAAAGCCGTGATGCTACGGATGATCAAATCACGATTGATGCGGCCAATGCTATTAAAAAATGCAACGTCGGTATTAAATGCGCAACAATCACACCTGACGAGCAACGGGTTGAAGAATTCAATCTTAAACAAATGTGGCGGTCTCCGAACGGAACGATTCGCAATATTCTTGGCGGTGTTGTTTTCCGTGAGCCGATTATCTGTTCTAACGTCCCTCGCCTCGTGCCAGGCTGGACGCAACCAATCGTTATTGGTCGTCACGCATTTGGGGATCAATATAAAGCCACAGACTTCCTTGTACCTAGCGAAGGCAAACTTACTATGAAATGGGAAGGCACAAATGGCGAAACGATTGAACGCGAAGTATTTGACTTCCCAGAAGCCGGCGTTGCAATGGGTATGTATAATTTAGATGCTTCAATTCGCGATTTTGCGCGCGCATGTTTCAATTATGGCGTCTCTCGCAAGTGGCCTGTTTACTTGTCAACAAAGAACACAATTTTGAAAAAATATGATGGCCGCTTCAAGGACATCTTCCAAGAAATTTATGATACTGAATTTGCCGATAAATTCGCAGAATTTAGCGGTGAATATCAACATCGCCTCATTGATGATATGGTTGCCTCAGCTATGAAATGGTCTGGTGGTTATATTTGGGCCTGTAAAAATTACGACGGCGATGTACAATCTGATACTGTCGCGCAAGGCTTTGGCTCACTGGGTCTAATGACATCTTTCTTGCTCACGCCAGACGGGAAAACAATGGAAGCCGAAGCGGCTCACGGTACAGTAACGCGTCATTACCGTAACCACCAAAAAGGTGAAGCGACTTCGACAAACTCAACAGCGTCTATCTTTGCATGGACGCGCGGATTGGCGCATCGCGGCAAACTTGATGACAATGAAGCGCTTATCAAATTTGCAACAACACTGGAGAAAACTGTCGTTGAAACCGTTGAAGGCGGCCAGATGACCAAAGACCTCGCCTTACTTGTTGGAGATCAGCAAGGTTGGCTCACAACAACAGGTTACCTTGAAGCTATTGCAGAAAACTTCGAGCGCAAAATGACATAAACCTTGTCAGGTTTACGTTTAAATCAAGTCACGTTCGCGGCCAAAGATATGGCTGCGAGCGTTTTGTTTTATGAGGCTCTCGGTTTAATCAAAATTGTGGACTCCGCACCGCGTTATGTCAGGTTTGAATTCCCGCCTCATGCGGACGGACACCCGCCTGCAACACTCTCGCTACATAGTGTTGAAGATACATGGGCCCCGACGCTCAACTCTCCGTTAATTTACTTCGAGCTTGATGATGTTGATGCCTTCATAAAGACCAATAAACTACGCACGCTCACTGAACCAACAACACAAAGTTACCTTTGGCGCGAAGCTGACATCATTGATCCAAGTGGCAATCTTATCCGTCTCTATCAAGCTGGTGAAAATCGCCGCTTTCCGCCGTGGCGTCTCAACACAGCTTCATGAATAGATTTGACGTCTTCGTTGCACGGTTTAAAGCGCTCCCGCGCGGCGGTAGTGATGGATACTTCCAAAACCGCAAATATAGCATAACAACAAAATATGGTCATAACGACAGGTCAGCATGGCTCTATGCTAAAGAGCTTGGCGGCAATAATCATATCAGTTTCAATTTGTATTTCCTCAAATATGATAAAGTTCATCTCAAGCCCTGCGAAATGCCCGCAAGTAAAGTTATGGATTTTGTAATTGGCTTAGAAAGCGAAAACGCCGGTTAAACCTATTTACGACTAAAGACTTGAGTTCCATATATCTGACGTATTTTCGCCAATTTGGGATCTATGTAGGTCCTACAAAAGGGGCGGTCAGGCCCAGTTTCGTAGTAATTTTGAAACCTTGGCTCAGAAGGTTTAAACGCCGTCAATTCTAAAACCTGCGTCACCCTTAAGGTTTCGAAGTCTTTTTGTAGCTCATCTAAAACTTTCTGCGCGAACGCACTTTGTTCAGAGCCATGGACATAAATAGCACTACGGTATTTCCCGCGCATAGAATGATTTGACCCGCTTGCATGGGTGCGTAGGTGGATATCCATTAGAGTCATCAAATCTATCTGTGCCGCGTTGAATGTGTCGCGCACAGCTTCTGAAAACTGATCATGAGGTGCTTTGGACGCTATGAACCCCTGCACCACAACATCAACTCCGTGTAAATTTTGAAACACGGCCTCAGTGCACCAATGACAGCCTCCGCCAAAACCGATGATGCTCACGATTCTGGTAATGTTGTCCAAATAGCAAGCTCATTGCCGCTTGGGTCTATAAAATGAAACCGTTTTCCGCCCGGAAAGATAAAAATTGGCACGCTCACTTCACCGCCTGCGCTTATAACAGCTTTAAGGCTTGCCTCAACATCATCCGAATAAATGACAACCAATACCCCGCTTCGTGAAGGATCGCGGTCGCTATTCGCATCAAACCCGCCATCCATTCCTGCGCCAGAAATCGCTGCATAGCTCGGCCCGTAATCAACATAGCTCCATCCAAAAACGGAGCTGTAAAACGCTTTCATTGCGCTCATGTTGGTTGTTGGGAGTTCAATGTAATTAAAACTATGATGCCTATCTGACATAACCCTACCCTTATAATGTGCGCGACTTTCCTGCTTCTATCATATCTAGGGATAATGGCATAATTACGGTCTCGGTTATTTTAGACCGCGCTTTGCTAAATAAAATAAGTTGTTCGTCAATCACCGCTAAAAGCATTCCATTGGGCGCAAGCTGTCCTAACAAACCCTCAGGCGCCGCTCGCAATGCGCAGGTCAATATAATTCGGTCGAATGGCGCTTGCCCTGCCCATCCATACCGACCATCTCCGTGACGGATGACAATGTTCATAATATCATGCGCAGAAAAAATAGTTTCGGCCTGTGCGATTAGCTTTTTATAACGCTCCACTGCATAAACACGTGTGACTATTCTAGACAAAATCGCAGCGTGATAACCGCTACCCAATCCCACCATTAGTAATTTATGATCTCTATTCAGGCCCAAAACTTGGCTCATCAAGGCAACTGTCATCGGGGCATTCATCGTTTGCCCACAAGCAATCGGCAACGGGCATTCAATATAAGCGTGTTCGCTTTGCGGGGCTGATATAAAATACTTACGCGGGACCAGCTCTATTGCACGCAACACAGCGTTATCCGAAATTCCACGCCCTCGAAGACGCATCACCATATCTATCAGCCCTGGATCAATCATGATCCGTTTAGATTAAAGGTCTTGGAGAGCGCGTAAAGTGTCTTCATGCGTTAAATCTGTGTGCAAAGGCGTCACAGAGATACAGTTATCATAAATCGCGCGCAAATCCGTACCCTCGGGTGGATTAGACTTCCCTGCGCCATATGTGAGCCAGTAATAATGTCCTCCGCGTGGATGGTTGCGTTTATCCGTATCGCTCATTTGGAAATCACGACGCCCTTGGCGTGTGATCTGTACACCCTTGACGCCATCTGGTGGTGTGTCTGGGAAGTTCACAGACAAGACAACATCTTCAGGCCAACCTTTGGCAACGAGGTCTTTGATAATTTTTGGGCCATGCGCTTCGGCGGTTTCCCATGGTAAGCTGTTGGCGCCTTGAAATCCGCGCGCAAGTGAGAGAGCGATGGACGGAACACCCATTTGCATACCTTGCAACGCACCTGCGACTGTACCGGAAAATGTGACATCTTCGGCGAGGTTTTGGCCGCGGTTCACTCCAGATAAAATCAAATCGGGCGGATGATCAAGCAGTAAGTCGCGCATGGCAACAATCACACTATCCGTGGGCGTACCCGAAACGCAATAAACGCGGTCTTCGAGTTTTTTCATGCGAACAGGATTATGCAAGGACACACCGCGCGAGGCGGCGCTTTGCTCTGTTTCTGGCGCGCAAACCCAAACATCATCGCTAATGGCTTCGGCAATACGGCGCATAATAGTCATGCCATAGGCGCGAACACCATCATCATTCGTGAGCAGGATTCTCATGTTGCAATGACTTTCACGCCGCCCATATACGGGACAAGCACATCAGGCACTGTGATGGAGCCGTCTGCATTTTGGTAATTTTCTAGCACAGCAACCAGAGTTCTGCCAACCGCCAAACCTGAGCCGTTAAGTGTATGGACGAAACGGTTGTCTTTTTCAGCGTGCTTATAACGCGCATTCATACGGCGGGCTTGGAAATCGCCACAATTAGAAATCGAGCTTATTTCGCGATAAGTTTCTTGGCTTGGCAGCCAGACTTCAATGTCAAATGTACGCCGCGCACCAAAACCAAGGTCACCCGTGCAAAGCTCAACTACGCGATATGGCAGCTTAAGGCGTTTGAGAACCTCTTCGGCGCAGCCTAACATACGTTTATGTTCGGCCTCAGACTCCTCGGGGCGCGTAATGCTGACAAGCTCGACCTTATTAAATTGATGCTGACGTATCATGCCCTTGGTATCACGCCCAGCGCTGCCCGCCTCGCTACGGAAACACGGCGTATGGGCCGTCATGCGGCGCGGGAGTGTTTCCGCAGCAACGATAGACTCGCGCACAATATTTGTGAGGGAAACCTCGGCAGTTGGGATGAGGTAGTGCTCATTGGTTGTTTTATATAAATCTTCCTCAAACTTCGGGAGTTGACCAGTGCCGTAAAGCGCTTTGTCCCAGATAAGGAAAGGCGGACTATGTTCCACATATCCGTGCTCCTCAGTCTGTAAATCGAGCATGAAGGCCGCGAGCGCGCGGTCAAGGCGGCTGAGCAGACCGCTCAACACAACAAAACGGCTACCACTAATCTTGGCAGCGCTTTCGAAATCCATCATTGGACCATTTGGCCCTTTTAGGGCTTCGCCCAGATCAGCATGATCTTTAGGTTTAAAATCCAGTTTTGTCGGCTCCATGAATTTATGTAGCTCGACATTCCCGTCTTCGTCTTCGCCCTCTGGAACATCTGCAAAAGGGATATTCGGCGTAGAAGATAGTAGTGCATGAAGTTGCGCTTTTTCGCCGTCAACTTGCGCGCCCATAGCGGCAATGACGTTTTTCGCGCCAGCCACCTCGGTTTTCAGGCGCTCTGCCTCCTCCTTATCGCCCTTCCCCATGGCTTGGCCGATAAGTTTAGAGGATTTATTACGCGCAGCCTCGGCCTCTTGCACGACCTGCAACGCCTTACGAATAAGCGCGTCTTGATCGAGGATTTTCTTTGATAGCGGCTCCAGCCCGCGCTTAGCCCACAGGGCATCAAATTCGTCAGGATTTTCGCGTATGGCTTTAATATCGAACATGGAAAGTCATTTCATTTTAGCTACAGATCGTTACATGATTTGCACCGCTATAGCCCTCTGCCCGCGCCGCGTAAAGCGCCCTCATAACTCTATTAAATTCAAAACAATTAACCGCGTAATTAAGACCTTACGCACCTTAACCACAGCCGTGGCATATATGTAACAGTTAGTGTGACATTTAGGTAAGGCTAAGGGTCATTCACCTTTGATTAATCATGAAGTCTTAATCGACGGTTGCGTAATAACTCAGATTACTCTTGTCTTTTAAAGGAAGTCACATGAAAAAAATTATACTTTTCACAACCGCAATTAGTCTATGCGCCCTCAGCACTACAGCAAACGCGCAATCTAGTTTGCTAGATGGTTGGTCAGGCGAAGCATCCGCAAATGGATCGCGTACAACAGGTAACACAGATACACTAGACTTCGGCCTTGGGCTTAAGCTCCAAAAAGAAGCAGGCCCGTGGACGCATAAATTCAAAGGCAACGCAGATTTTGGCGAAGTGGATGGCGACACCACACGTGAGCGTTATGATTTCGGCTATCAAATCGATAGAGATATTAATGATCGTCTTTATGTTTTCGGAAATGGCGACTACTTTAAAGATGAATTTGGCGCGTTCCAAGACGGGTACTTTGTTGGCGGCGGCTTAGGCTATAAAGTCTTTACCCCCGATCCACTCGGTTGGGCTCTAGAGGCTGGTGCAGGTTTTAGATCACAACAAGAGCAAGACACGCTCGCGGCTGATCTGTCGACTATATCTGGCGACACCACGAATGAAATTGGTATACGCGGTAAATCAGATTTTGATTACAAATTGAATGAAAATGTCTCGGTTTATAACGATACAGAAATCATCTGGTCATCAAGCGATACATATATTTGGAATGAGGTAGGCCTAACGGCGCAATTGATCGGAAATTTGGCTGCTAGAGCCTCTTACCGTGTTGACTACCATAGTAATCCACCGACTGGCGCCGTTGGCACTGACACAATTTCACGTATTGGCGTTGTTTATACGCTAAAATAGCGCCATACTTAGCGTATGTTGTCTCACTTGCTCATCATGCGCCACGCAAAATCATCATGGTCAGATGGAAATATGTCTGACCATGAACGCCCGCTCAATGAGCACGGACAACAATCTGCCGAAGCTATGGGTGCTACCCTTTACGCCCGCGGATATGCCCCTGACATTATTTGGAGCTCAGATGCTCTACGCACGCGCCAAACGGCTATGCGTCTTATACGCGCCATTCCTGGCGCACAAAGCGTTGAATATTCCTCAGACTTTTATCATGCAAGCGCGTCGCAAGCTCTATCCTTATGTGGCCGCCAGATTGAACCAGACGGACGGCTCATGCTGCTAGGCCACAATCCAGGTTGGGCAGAGCTGCATAGCTATTTCACAGGTCAGCAAACGGATTTCCCGACTGCAGCATGCTCTGTACTCAAACGCACAGGTAAAGGGGATGGCGACTGGTTGTCCCCGAAAAGTTGGCGTATGATAGATTATATACTGCCGCGTGAGCTTCTGGCGTAAACGATACAGTATCAGTCTGGAGACACAGATGAAAATCAAAGCCATTTCTATAGCTATATGGCGGCTTTTTTGGGCGTTGGCATTCTACCCTGTGCTCATTGGCTTAATGATCTGGATATATGTAAAAGACCATCATTGGATATGGGGCGTTTTACTTATCATTGCAGCTCTCATCTTAGACCCAATGTGGAGACTTATAACGCGGCGGGTCATTAATTGGCGTCCACACCGTCAATCAAAATAAGTATCTTCAGAAAAAAATGGCACACCCAGCAGGACTCGAACCTGCAACCCCCTGCTTAGAAGGCAGGTGCTCTATCCAGTTGAGCTATGGGTGCTACGATTATGCTTGCGTCTTACTCATCTATTCTAATGAGTCCAAGGTAATTTACGCTCATAATTAAAATTATCACCATATGAACGTGGTATACGCTTCATTTTAGAGCTGCGAATAACGCGGTGCGGAATATCATTGGCCTTCGCGTAAGTCACAGCCTCTTCGGCGCTAGAAAATGTCAATTCGAGTTGATCACGCATAGCAGAGGAACTCGTATTACCTGTTAAAGGGTCAATATGCTTAACTGCACGAGATACAAATTCAAGAATCCATTGACCTGAATGAGCACGCCCCGATGTCATTGCAGATGGAGCAGGTTGGTATATCTTAGCAAACATAGCGTTTCTCCAGTGAAGTATAAGCTCAGTGCGTAATAGGCCGCAATATATCATAACGAATATTGCTTTGAATTGCCAATTACCCCTGCTTACCCCTCAGGGTCAATCACATATCGCGATTAAATGCCGAGTTTAACATAGTTTTTACATCAGACAGGCTTTGAGGTTTTGATGACTTTGACGCATTTGCCAAAATACGTTGCCGCATCTGTTCAGAAACCCCGCTACTGCCTTGATTTTGTTGCATTTGATGTGATGCAATCGGTGTCTTAGGGGCTTGAAGAGGCGCAGCAGGCCGCATGGCTTGCTGCACGCGTCTCAATGGAGGTTGTGCTTGTCTTACAGCTGGCCGCATAGGAGGTTGTTCGGCTGGTTGCTCAGCTGCACGGGCCGCAATAGCTGCGCGCGTTGTTTTAATTGACTGAACTGTCGTCATAGGCCGCGAGCCACTTGTATCGACACGGTCCGTTACGGTTAAAGATCTTGCACGCCAACGGTCATAAACCAGCTCCATAAGCTCTGGCGTTGCCATTTCTCTGTTCCAAAGGTCCGTAAATTTCGCGCTAGAACTATGCGGACGATACTCTTCCTCAAGCGTATTTAAGATAATACGCATCGGTAAGTTCACACTTTCCCCGAACACCATTGTCTCTGCTGTTCCCAATGATGGTAAAAAGGATAAAAGCTCTGCTGCACCATCTGGCACAGCGGCTTTTACGAAATTTTGGTCAAGTTCATTAGATAGACGCATAGAGAAAATCGTCGAACATTGTGATAAAGTTGACGGTTCTAGCTCAGACGGTCTTTGCGAGATAATACCGAGCGATACCCCATATTTACGGCCTTCTTTGGCAATACGGCCAATAATACGGCGGGTTGAATGAAATCCAAGTGATTTATCGCGCGGGATATATCTATGAGCCTCTTCACACACAAGTAGAATCGGAACCTTGCGTTCACTCCATGTCGCCAGCTCAAACGCTAACCGGCTTACAACTGACACAACAATATTTAGAGCTTCTGACGGGATCGCAGAGAAGTCCAAAATGGAAATCGGTTTCCCCTCAACTGGTAGGCGGAAGATACGCCCAACAATGTCTTCGATTGGACGCGGAGACGCCTGATTGCGGAAGATAAATTTATACCGCGGGTCATTAGTTAAAGTCGCAATTTTGCGCTTCAAGCGTTTATAAGGTCCCAAATTAGAGGAATTTTCAAGTTTGCCCATTTCATGATCAAGAAGCTTTACAACATCTCGAATGCGGTACGGCACAGGAGAGTCTAGCGAAATATGCGTTGCACGCTGTAATTCCCCTTCAATATCATCGATTTTAACCTGCGATGAAATATCATTATTTTTCATAGCGCGGTCATAAAGACGCTTAGCTGTTAAAATTACATCGTGTAAGACATCTTGTTCTTCGCGGGCTTGGTCTTCAATATCCGTTGTGAGCAGCTCAACCGTTTCAACAAAATCAAACATCCATAATGGCAAATCAAGCGTGTCATTCGTCACCACTTCGGCCTTATCACCAAAGCTTTTGGAATATTCATTATGAGGATCAAATAAAACGATATGACCTTGCGGGCTTTGGTGTAAAATCGCCTGTAGAACAAGGGCAACGGTACATGATTTACCTGACCCCGTAGACCCAATAATAGCAAAATGTTTAGACAATAGGTCATCCGTCCGAACTTTAGCTACGATAGAGCTATCTTGCTGCAAATGGCCAACTTCTATGCAAGGTTCATTTTCCTTGTTAAAAATCATTTGAAGATCATCAGGCGCCATATTGTAAACGGCTTCGTTTAAAACGGGGAAAGACCGTACACCTCTAAAGAA
Organism: Litorimonas sp.; assembly: GCA_039962885.1. Lineage (GTDB taxonomy): Bacteria > Pseudomonadota > Alphaproteobacteria > Caulobacterales > Maricaulaceae > Litorimonas. The sequence goes on from JBDVGI010000086.1 coordinate 17,706, forward strand.
TTTAGATTGTCCCGTTGACGCATTCCTTGTGATTTCCCCAAGGATATTTAGCTTTGCCAGGCATCCATCATTCATGCCCTCTTCGTCAGCAGCCCCGATGCTCAATGAAGACACCATAGTTACAACAGTTGAAGTACCGGTTTGGATTTTCAAAATCGTACCGATTTGTGCGAAGTTGAGCTGTCCTTTAACAATCACAGCTTTGTTGATGGATATAGTGACCGTGCTAGATCCTACAGTCATAACGCGGCCAATTTCAATCTTATTATAAGTCGGCGTTACAGACACCGATGTGGTTTTAGCTGCGGCCTGTAGATTTGTTGTTTGCATAAAACTATCCCATATATCTCGATTTTCGCTTACAAGATTAAAGTTAGCAAACTCTTACCAAACATATATGAAACAATGATGTAGACGCCCTCACCCCTCTAGGGGTTGCGGTTTGTGTTGGGATATACAGGGGTCATAATACGTGGTCGGGGCGGCAAGATTCGAACTTGCGACCCCCTGTACCCAAAACAGGTGCGCTACCAGGCTGCGC
>JBDVGI010000087.1:0-1607 GCA_039962885.1 Litorimonas sp.
CAAGACGTCAATTGACATGATTTCAAAATAAGCCCCAAAATATACATCTATTTGCGGGTTAAGTGGCCCATCTTAGGACGTCACAAACCTGCATTTTTTAATATTTCAATTACGGGTTTTAGCTGGTCTTCATAGCGTTTCCAGCGGCCCACGGAGCGCGTATGAGCAGGCTCTCTGACTTGGGATGCGCTGGCGGTTGAAACGGCTCCGCTTTGCTTATGGAAATCAAGACAGGCCTGCTCCCACTCTAGCCCTAAGAACTCAATTAGCCTGCGCGCATTGCTCTCAAGATCGACAACTGTTTCCTCATAGGAGACTTCTAACATTCGACCTCCGACAACATCCCGCCATTGCTGCATGAGTTTTCTATAGCGAACATGATGCCGCGCCATTTCTTCCAAATTATAGGAATGAGGATAGGCTTGCGCGAATAATTGCTTGAAACTGGAGAAACAACTATCTGCAGGATCTCGTGTCACATGAATGATTTTCGCATTCGGCAAGGCCCGTGCTATCAACGGCACATAGAGATAATTAACGGGCATTTTGTCAACAAAGTAAACGCCCTTCTCGCCAAAAGACCGCGTCCCATGAAGATAGGCTTTACCTAAGACACTGGGATCAATTTTAGCCGCCCCTTTAATCAACTCATCATTTACACGAGACGGCGTTTGCACCTGACTGAGCCTCCGCATAGATAAATAAAATTGCTGCAACTCACCCGCTGATGTCACTTTAGAATGCGCGGTTATAATGCGCTCAATGAGGGTCGTTCCTGTTCGTGGCTGCCCAACAATAAATATGGGACCACCTTGAACGTCACTAGCGGCAGAGACATTTGCGAGCCACTGATCATCAAATGTGTCGTGCAGCGTTTCGAAAAGTCGTTCCTCTGCAATTTCATCAAAGTCAAGTGTCTGACGTTTCGCTTTAGCGCCCTTGTGGAACACCTCAAAAGCCGCGTCCCAATTTTCTACATCTTCAAACACCTTACCCGCGCCGTAATAAAGAAATGCTTGGGCGCTATCATTACCTGAAAATTCATTAGCTATTTTTAGCATAGTGTTAGCCGTCTCATCAGATGTTTGTCTATGAAGTCCTGCGCCTATCCAGTGGGCTTGCGGGTTGTTAGGGCTGATTTTTAATAATGCCTCTATCGTCTCTTTCGCTTCACGGCGTTTCCCAGTAAAATTATATGCGTTGGCCAAATTAGTCGCATAGGCAGGATTATTAGGTTCAGATTGATACGCCTGCGAATACCAAGTGCTCGCTTTTTCATGCTCCCCAATTTGCGTGTAAACCGAACCAATAACATTTTGCACTAATGCGTGATTAGGTTTCAAAGCCGCTGCCTTTGCAATGGCTTCATCCGCACGAACCGTAAAGCCAAGTTCAGAAAATATTTTCGCAAGATGCGCCCAAGCGCCTGCGTGTTTGCTATCGAGTTTTGTAACTTTAAGAAATACATTCGCCGCGATACGTTTTTCGTCCATCGAAACTGCAATCAAGCCAATCAGAAAATGAGCCTGAGGAACATTAGGATTCGTCTGAAGAACTTTTTTGCACCACCCTTCTGCCTCTTTCACATCTCCACGATCGAGAGCTTG
>JBDVGI010000088.1:0-14212 GCA_039962885.1 Litorimonas sp.
AAGGAATGCGGGGTGCGCTCGTTATCTACGGTGCGAACCGCAGCGTTGAGCGCTTGGCCAAGGACTTGCCCGCCAAAGACACGTCTAAGACCCATTTGCAAGGCGTCGCCGCGAAATAATAACGTGTCAATTTCCTCGACATGCATCTTGGATTGGAAGTCTTGAAAGCTAAACATAGGGTATGTTAGCCTAGATTGCGCATAAATACAGACTGTTTTTTGCATAGATAGGCTGTGCTAACAGTCATATGTGCATAGCGCGTTTAATCTCTAACGATTGGCGTGCTGGGCATCCTTAAGGGCCATTTGATCGCGCATTTGCGTAATAAGGCGTCCTTCAATATTCACATCCTCGACATGACCGGCATATGATGGAGGAGCGCCAATATGATCACGTACAGTATCCGCTAGCATCAAAGCCGTATCAACAGCATCAATTTTCGGCCCTGAAGATAGGACAAGGGGGTCAAATTGTGGCATAGGGCGGCGCACAGCGTCGATTAACCAAAAGGCGCGCATGAAATCATCCCGCATTGTGCCGTAACCTAACAAAGTCATGTCAGATGTTGTCGCCAGACGCATATGAGCGTTGGTACAACCTTCTGGCGGTACAACAAATACCCAATCGTAGGACATAGATAAGGCGGCTAGGCTGCCTAAGGACTGCTCTAGGGATAAATCCCCAATGGCCGTTGCAGTGAAGTGCTCATTTGATGTGATATAAAGTGCGTCGCGGACATCAGCACCATGCAGCACCACGTCTTTGAGCGTCTTATTGTAAACCACGCCTGCGCTATCCATCATTTTTCCGCCGCAACAATCGAGCATTAAAACGGTTTCGCCATAGCTAGCGGCTTTGCGGCCCAAATTTAAAGCGGCATGTACAAGCTCATCATAATTACCGCTGGCACATAATACACTGACCAATCTCCCAGCAGGATGGTATTGCTCCGCCGCAATTTTACTTTTCAAGTGAGCCACGCACCCTCCATAAACCTTATAAATTTGGGTCTTTCATGACGAATTAAAATCAGCACGAGACCTCTCTTGGTGATGGTATAGCGCAATCCTCTAAAGGTTTTGCAAAGGAGCGTGGTAAATAGGGGTTAACTAACTGCGGGGGGTATTAAGGCTTACGTAAGTTATGGTTGCTTACAGCGTTTTAAAATGTGTTGTTATAATGATTGGCAAGAAGGTTTTTTTGATTGCGACACAAACACAAAAAAACCGCCCAAGATGGACGGTTGATTGTAGCTAAAATATGAAAGTGTTTAGCGGTATTGCTGAGTGCGTGTTGTCCGCAATCCTGAAATTCCGTAGCTTTCAATACTGCGTTGCCACGCCATAAATTCTTCTGAAGATAGACCATAGCGATCTAAAGCGCCTTCGAGGGTTAAAAGCCCCCCGCGTACAGCAGCAACAACTTCGGCTTTGCGGCGAATAACCCAACGCACCGTATCAGGCTTAGGTAAATCTGCTAATGTTAGAGGTGTACCTTCTGGCCCAATCACCACATGTTCTCTTTTTATTTTTCTGTCTGTCACCAATTTATTCCCTGTAGTACTGACCCCGCCCCGATGGTTCGTATGAGGTTCTATTTTTGTATGATAAAAGTAATACAGTGATCTGGTTAAAAAGAGTTTAAGTTTGCAATAAAAATGCAATAAAAACAGTTGTTTACGAAGGTTAACAGAATCGGAGTTATTGTTAATGAAGGTTTACAACCACTGCAAAACCTTGATTCTATTGAGAGTTTTTGATGGAGTTTTTGCGCGTATGTGTCGACTTGGCACAAATAGGGGCTTATATAGAGCTGAAAATTATTTCTGGATTTGTAATTTATGTCTGATCAAATGCTAAATTCTCTCGGTTTTTCCAAACCCAAGGGCCAAACACGCGTAGTTGTTGCAATGAGCGGCGGCGTGGATAGCTCCGTTTGTGCAGCCTTGTTGGCGCGTGAAGGCTATGATGTCATTGGTGTGACATTGCAGCTTTACGACCACGGAGCTGCGATCCAAAAGGCGAAGGCTTGTTGTGCGGGGCAAGATATATATGACGCCAAGCGCGTAGCGGAAATGATGGACTTCCCGCATTATGTCCTAGATTATGAAAGTAACTTCAAAGAACAGGTAATTGAAGATTTTGCAGATACCTATCTGAAAGGCGCAACGCCAATCCCGTGTGTGCGGTGTAATCAGACGGTAAAATTTCGAGACCTGTTAGAGGTCGCAAAAGACCTTGGCGCAGATTGCATGGCAACAGGGCATTATATTCGCCGTATAGACGGCCCAGACGGCCCAGAACTGCACCGCGCGTTTGACGGGGGTAAAGACCAAAGTTATTTCCTGTTCGCTACGACGAAGGCTCAGCTTGATTTTCTTCGCTTTCCATTGGGAGCGATGGATAAATCCGCGACCCGTCAATTGGCCGTAGAGATGGGCTTGAATGTTGCCTCGAAACCCGACAGCCAAGATATATGCTTTGTTCCGACGGGAAAATATACCGATGTGATAGAGAAAATACGTCCTGATGCGGCCAAGCCAGGAAATTTGGTGCATATGGACGGACGGATATTGGGTCAACATCGTGGCGTTATGTATTACACAATTGGGCAACGCCGCGGTCTTGGGCTGCCTGACGGTTCTGGAGCCGAGCCACTATTTGTCGTTAGGATTGACGCTGAAACCCGTGAGGTCATTGTTGGATCAAGAGAGGCCTTACAGCGCTCGCGTTTATGGCTGACAGATATTAATTGGATTGGCGTTGGTCATTATGGGCCCGCGTTAGATGGAACCAAGGTGAAAGTTAAGGTGCGTTCAACTCGCCCGCCAGCTTCGGCGCATTTTCGGTTAATAGGCGAGGATATTGTTGTTGAGTTGGACGAGGCCGACACAGGCATCTCCCCCGGCCAAGCTTGTGTGTTTTACGCCGCCGATATAGAGGCGGCGCGCACACTGGGTGGAGGCTGGATTACCCGAACAGAATAAGACGCAGGCTTGATGAAACTAGACTGTAAGTTTTCCTTGAGGTTTAAACAGCCCTGCGCGAAACTTGATAAAAATGAAGTGGATGAATTATGACACAACAACAACAAATGATACTCGTTTTTGTTTTGGCCAGTATAATGATCTGGCTCTTCATGCGATCGACTAAACAAAAACGCGCCCATGAAGAAAAGATGGCAAAAATCCGCCGTGACCGTAAAACGCTCATTGAAAAATCAAAACAGCAAAATATTGATAAAGGCTAACGCTATTTTAAAAACCCTGTTCATGGAAGCTTCAGTTCGTTACATACATAAATATAACTTCAACTACGGGGAATATCCCTAACCATTATTAGGAGGTCATTATGGCTGTCATGAAATCAGTTCAGATTATGTCTGAAAGCGAAAAGTCATTCGAAGATGCAATTTTGAACGCAGTGAAGCGTACAGGAAAATCTGTTAAGGGGATTAAATCCGCTAACGTCCAGAATCAATCTGTTGTGATCGAAGATAATAAAATTGTTGGTTACCGCGTGAATTGCATGATTACTTTTGAAGTCACATAAATAGGTTTTTTCATTTTTTACCCTTAGAACTCGCCATAAAATGGCGGGTTTTATAATTGGATGAGAGCATAGGCCTTCATTCACAATCTATTCAACTCGCAATTGGCATCATCTGGTGAATTTCTTAAGGATTATGCTATGTTGTTTTTACACTCTTATTCGAAGTCTATAATCGCATGTGCGGCGAGCGCTTTAGCCTTATCCGCCTGTGCTTCGACTCCGCCGGCGAAAAATCTCCTTAATGGAATTAGCCAAGCCGATTTAAATGCCAAACCTACATCGGTGGATGTGAACGGGTTACGTTCAGCGAGCGACCCTGTGTGCGTACAATTCTATCAAAACTCTGTTGAGTTTGCACAGGCTTCAGGAAAGCCTAATGTTTTTGGGCAAATTTTAACCGCAACAGGTGTGAGCGTGTTAGCATCCGTGGCGACTAATGGCTTGCTAGGTGGTGGTTCCAATTCGGTAGGAGATATTGCTGCGCGTTCTGCCACGAGTCAGCTGATTTTCACAGGTAGTAGTGCTGCCCTGACAGGATTAAATGCCTCGCGCGGGCCTGATAAAAAAATCATTGCTAAAGCAGAAACTCTAAAATGCCCAGTCGGCATAGGTTAAGCTGCGTTTAATCGCTTAAAGATCGAAATCAGACAAACCTTTATGGTTATCTGGCCGCGGGCCAAGCGGCCAGTGGAAAAGGCGTTCATCTTCGGTAATGGCCACATCATTAATGCTAGCATGGCGCACAGCCATTAAGCCGTTTTCGTCAAATTCCCAGTTTTCATTGCCATAAGCGCGAAACCAGTTGCCATTATTGGCCTGATATTCATAGGCGAAGCGCGCCGCGATACGGTTGCCGCCATAGGCCCAAACCTCTTTGATGAGGCGGTATTCATGCTCGGCCGCCCATTTGCGCGTGAGGAAATCCGCAATGGCCTTGCGCCCTTTGATGAACTCATTGCGATTGCGCCAAACACTATCGGGTGTATAGGCCATGGCCACTTTGGCAGGGTCGCGGCCATTCCAAGCATTTTCAGCCCCGCGGGCTTTTTGCGCGGCTGTTTCGGCGGTAAATGGCGGAAAAGGCGGTTTAGCTTCGGACATGGCTTTGCTCACTGAATCTCTATGAAGTATAGCTTGGATTTAAGCACAGCGCATTAGCCCGTCAATTCACCTGTTGTTGATGAGGCGCGCTAATGTCCGCCGCCAAATGCTCCTAGCTTAATACCGTAATCGACAGCCAATGTATATTCAGGATCATCATCGGAATCGATAATAAGCTGCCCTGCACGGTTTAGGAGCTTGTGACAATCTCGAGTTAAATGGCGTAGACGTAGAGATTTTCCAGCTTGCGTATATTTCCCTGCGAGAGCTTCGATGGCTTGTAGCGCAGATTGGTCAACAACTCGGCTAGCTGCGAAATCAACGATAACCATGTCGGGATCGTCTTTGATGGTGAATAGCTCTGTGAAGCCTTCAATGGAGCCGAAAAATAACGGCCCTTGCAGCTTATATATTTTTGTCTCAATGCCGTCTTCAGCTATAATATCTGTGTGAGCATCAATTCTACGCGCGGCGTTCCAGGCATAAGCAAGCGCAGAGACGATCACGCCGACCACGACGGCAACGGCAAGGTCATGCCAAACTGTGACGACTGTAACGAGGATAATGACGAAGGCGTCAATCAGCGGTATGCGGCGCATAATAGTTAAAGATTGCCATGCAAATGTGCCAATAACGACCATGAACATCACCCCAACAAGCGCAGCTAGCGGAATTTGTTCAATAATTGGCGCGCCAAATAAGATAAAGGCGAGCAAGAACAATGAGGCACTAATGCCTGATAGGCGCGTGCGCCCGCCTGATTTGACGTTAATCATCGATTGGCCAATCATGGCGCAACCGCCCATACCGCCAAAGAACCCCGTGACGGTATTAGCAACGCCTTGGGCGATACACTCTTGAGAGGCTCCGCCGCGTTCTTCTTTAATCTCGCCGACAAGGTTGAGCGTGAGCAAGCTTTCAATCAACCCAATCGCAGCAAGGATAAGGGCATAAGGAAAGATAACTTTCATAGTTTCAAGATTTATCGGGACTGTAGGGATATGGAAAGATGGAAGCCCGCCCGCTATGGGGGACATATCGCGCACGCGCGGCACATCTATGCCAAAAATGATAACAATCGCGGCGACAATTCCAATACCTGCTAAAGGCGCGGGAATGAATTTTGTGACTTTAGGCGTTGCCCAAATCAAAAACATAGTGAGAGCCACAAGGCCAAGCATCATAAACAAAGTGCTACCGCTCATCCATGTCCCGTAAAGCATATTAAACGGGCCGTGATGTTCGCCAGGGGCGGCAGGGACAGTTTGAAACTGCGTCATTTGCGCGAGGAAAATCACAATCGCTAGGCCGTTTACAAATCCTAACATAACAGGATGAGGCACTAGGCGAATGAATTTGCCAAGTTTAAACACCCCTGCAAGGATTTGGAGCACGCCCATCAGAACAACCGTTGCGAATAAATATTCAATCCCATGACTTGCAACAAGCGCGACCATGACAACGGCGAGGGCGCCTGTGGCGCCTGAAATCATACCGGGCCGCCCGCCAAATATGGCAGTGATAAGCCCCACTATAAAGGCCGCATATAACCCGACAAGTGCAGGGACGCCCGCGACAATGGCAAAGGCTACGGCTTCAGGAACAAGCGCTAACGCGACCGTTAAACCTGCGAGAACTTCGGTTTTAATCCTATGCGGGGTAAATGTCATAGGACCTGAGCGCTTGCGCGGCGGAACAGTGATGCGATCAGCAAAAGTTTTGAGGTTGGATTTTGTCATGGTAAGCTCTTGGTCACTACAGGGCCAGTATAGACACCAGCGTTGCGGCCCTGTAACGTGCACGGCATATAATCACAAGAGCCAAGTGCTTGGTGCTTTTAGGCGGCAGGTATGTCTTGGAAGCGTCTTATTTGCTCTGGACGATTTCAAAGGCATATCCTGCCGAGCGAACTGTGCGGATGGGGTCTTCAAGACCTGTCAGCTTAAGGGCTTTGCGCAAGCGCCCAACATGTACATCGACTGTGCGGGCTTCGACATAGATATCGCGCCCCCAGACAGCGTCTAAGAGTTGTTCTCTGGAAAATACGCGGCCAGGGTTGCGGATAAGGTGGTCAAGCAAACGAAATTCTGTCGGGCCAAGGTGAATAAGGTGGCCTGCGCGTTTGACCCGAAAGGCTTTGGTATCCACTTCAATATCGCCCAAATTTATGATGTCTTGAGATAAGGCAGGGTTTGCACGGCGCAGGAGCGCTCTTACACGAGCAAAAAGTTCAGCCATAGAGAATGGTTTGACGATGTAATCATCAGCCCCGTAATCTAGGCCCGTAATTCGATCTGTTTCGTCCCCGCGCGCGGATAACATGATGATTGGTATTGTGGCGGTGTCTTTACGTTTTCGCAATCGGCGGCAAACTTCAACGCCAGAGAGTTTAGGTAGCATCCAATCGAGTATAATAAAGTCAGGCGTGCGTTCTTGAGCTTGAAGAAGGGCGTCCTCACCGTCAATGGCAAGGGCTGTGTCAAAGCCTTCCTTTTGAAAATTATACTCAAGCAGAGTTGCGAGGGCATCTTCGTCTTCTACAATTAAAACAAAAGGTCTCATGGTAAATATTCGGCTTGTTTAATTTTGCGGCGCGTAAAATTATCTTTTAAAGGCAGGTTAAGAATTCTGCTCTGAATTATTATCTGAATTATCCTGTGCGCGTTTCTCGAAGGTGGGCTACGCGTTCGTCCTCTATAAGAGGCTCTCCATTGGCTGTGAAATAAATCACTTCGCAAATATTGGTTGTTTGGTCGCCAATACGCTCTAAGTTTTTGGCTACAAATAAAAGGCTCGCACAGCCGCCAATTGTTCGCGGGTCGCCCATCATATAGGTTAAAAGCTCGCGGAAGATAGAATTATACATTTCATCAATATCTTCATCGCCCATCCAAATATTGATCGCGTTATCTATATCGTCGCGCATATAGGCATCAAGCGCGCGGCTTAGCTGTACTTTGACAAGCTTACCCATTCGGGTGACGCCTTTGGCAAGCTCTATACGTTCAATTTCATTTAAGGAAATGGCGCGGCGGGCAATCCCTTCGGCCAAATCTCCAATACGTTCTAGATCATTGGCAATACGGATCGCGCCAATGGTGCGACGTAAATCTGTTGCCATAGGATGACGCAGCGCTAAAATTCGCATAGCATTATCATCAATAATGACTTGTAATTTGTTCATCTGTGTGTCGCGGGTAATCACGGATTGTGCCAAATCATCATCGCGTTTTTTGACAGATCTAATGGCATCGCTCACCATATTTTCGGCTAAGCTACCCATTTCTGATAGGCGCGTTGTGAGCGTATCGAGGTCTTCGTCATAACCACTAACGATGTGTTCTGCGAGCTTCGACATTTTAAAACCTGTTGCGTTGTGAATCCGTAAAAGACTATTTACCCTATTTCATGGGATTATGACAGCTTTATTACAGCTGTATGACACTTATGCTAATCTTAGCGCCTCTATGTAACCTTAAGACCTTGAGAAAATATTATCTCATCACGCCTTTTTGAAATCTCCATCATTTTTTTCACTTGAGTTTAGAAGGATAAGTCAGGATAAGAAGTCGAAAGTACAAAGAGCGCAATGTGCGCAGGCTTTACTATCGAGCTTCAATTTCAGGTTTAAAAAGGGCTTTTGTGAACAACAAGACGTTAAATTTCACCATTTTAGCTATATGCAGCTTAGCGCTTTACGGATGTAGCCGTCCTGAAATTGTGTCTATCTCTGGCTCGACAACAGTTTTGCCCGCAGTATCCAAAGCTGCGCAAGCCTACCAAAATAGGCATGGACAAAACATTATTGTTAATGCAGGCGGCTCTGGGAGCGGGTTTAATCAACTGGCCGAAGGTCAAACGGATATTGGTATGATGTCGCGTGATATAACCGAGGGTGAAATTGCGCGATTTTCGCAACATGTGTTTACCCCGATTGCCATTGGCCGCGACGCAGTAGTGCCCGTTGTTTCATCTGAAATTTATGAGGCGGGCGTGACACAATTAAGCTTTGCGCAAATGACAGACATTTATAAAGGCCGCATAGATAATTGGAACGCTGTTGGCGGGCCAGATAAAGAAATTTTCGTCATAGATAAAGAAAGCAGCTCGGGCACGCGCCAGACTTTTTTCGAAATTGTATTAGGGGATAAAAAGGCCGAAGCCGCTGGCGCAGATCTTGTTATTGGGTCCAATAATGAAGAACAAACCGCTATGACCCAAAGCGACGCAGCCATTGGAATGCTCTCTTTGGCGTGGCTGAATGAAGATGTAAGAGGCGTGTCTATTGTGACAGATATAGGCGTTATCATAGAGCCTACACTGGAGAATGTGGCGAATGGAACTTACCCGATTTCGCGCGATTTAAACATTGTTGTTCGAGGTGATATCTCTCCGGCAGCGCAAGGGTTCGTCGATTACTTACTCTCGCCAGATGGCCAAGACTTTGTGCAAAACTCGGGCTATGTTCCCGTGAACAAACCTGCTCATAGCTTGGAGCAGTAGGCGTGTTAATGAAACGCGTGATCCGATAACTATGAAGGCGCGGTTTTCAACCCTGTCAGCGCGGTCAAAAAACTCTGCTCTGAAAACATATGTGAGCGCAAGTTGCTTAGTGTCAGCGGGACTCGTGTTGTTGATCTTTGGCCTTATGTTGGTGCAGAGTTTTCCAGCCTTATCTGAGGCAGGCGGCACATTATTCACAACCCGCTGGAACCCTACAGATAATCAATATGGTATGTTGCCAATGTTGTACGGAACATTGGTTGTCATGCTCATTGCTATGGTGTTTGCTGTACCGATTGGTATTTTGGCCGCTATATATATTGCAGAAACGCGGTCAGAAAAATTGCGACGATTAACGCGCTCCGCATTGGAGATTCTAGCAGGCGTCCCGTCTATAGTTTACGGACTTATTGGTATTGCTTATGTCAGCGTTTGGGTCGCAAATGGGTTGAGCTTACAGACTGGCCGTTTGATTTTAACAGCAGGTTTGATTTTAGCGATCATGATACTTCCGACGATCTTGTCATTAACAACAGATGCGATTTTAAACGTTCCGCGCGATGTCCGTGAGAATGCGCAGGCTTTGGGTTTGTACCGTTATGAAGTGTTTAAAGATGCAATATGGCCCGTTGCCAAAGCGGATATTGCAGGTGCGGCGCTGCTCGCACTTGGCCGCGCGTTAGGCGAGACAATGGCTGTTATGCTCGTGATTGGGTCTATCGACCGATTGCCCCAGCCTTTATATAATGTGTTATCTTCGGGCCAAACCATTACATCCAAGCTAGGCCGCGAAGTTGGCGAGTCTGCGTTTGGCTCAACCCACTTTAGCGCACTTGTCCTCATGAGCTTAATTTTGGTCTCAATAACCATTCTCCTCACAGCAGCTTCGCAACATTTTTTCCGTGCAGGCCGCCATGTCTAACGTGAGACGGTATAAACGTAATATAGGCGATAAGGTTTTTGCTGCAGCAACGCGCGGAGCTTTAGGGCTATGTTTTGCGATTTTGACGTTTTTAATTGGGGCTATCATTTGGCAAGGTGGTAAGGCTATATCCTTAGAGTTTTTATTGATGCCCGCCCAAGATTTTGGTGCATCTGGCGGAATATTTTATCAGATTGTTGGAAGCCTTTTACTTGTCATTGTTGCTGCTGTTCTTGTGCTGCCTTTTGCGGTTGGTACAGCTTTGTACCGTAGCGAATATGTCTCGTCTGCGCGCCGCAAGCGCCTAATAGATCTCGCACTTTATAGTTTAAATGCGATACCTTCCGTGACTTACGGAGTGTTCGGATTAATCTTATTTGTGAATATATTTGGGACAGGAATTTCGTGGTTTGTTGGGTCGATTATTTTGGCAATGATGATGCTTCCAACTGTAACAATTACCGCCTATCAATCCATGCAGGCCATATCCGATGATTATCGTGAAAATGCGGCTGCGCTAGGCCTTACGCGCGCGCAGCAAATTCGGTCAGTGATATTACCGCAAAGTCTGCATGGAATTGTCACGGGATTGTTAATTGGCTTGGCCCGCGCAATCGGAGAGACTGCACCTATTATGTTTATTGCAACTGCATTTTCAGGCGTGAGTGTTCCGCGTTCGTTATTGGAGCCTGTTGCGAGCTTGCCCACGCATATTCTGGCACTCGCCCAACAAGCGACGAACCCTGATGCGCTGCGCAATGCATGGGGGGCTAGCTTGACCCTTATTATGCTTGTAATGTTGTTTTCAATGATGGCCTATTATGCACGTTTTAAACTTATGACCTTTAGCCGAAAGTAATTGCATATATGCCTAGTTCTCTAAAGCCTCACCTTACAGTTGTCGATGCACCGCAAAAAGCCCCTGCGGTGAGTTTTGAGAATGTGAGCGTTTGGATGGGAGAAAACTGCATTTTATCAGGTGTAAACATGGCCCTGCCAGAACACGGCGTCAGCTGTCTTGTTGGCCCGTCAGGCGCAGGAAAATCTACATTATTACGAGCACTTAACAGAATTAATGACGATGTTGACGGATATAGTTTACGCGGTAGCGTTAAGATTGGGTCACGCGATATTGCCGATTTTTCGGACATCACGGAATTGCGCCGCAAAGTCGGTATGGTGTTTCAACGTCCTTGCGTGTTTCCGCGCTCTATTGCGCAAAATGTCCTCTTTGGCGTTCGGGGCGTGAAATTAAGCGGGGCCGAAAAGTCTGAGATTGTTGAAACCAGCCTGCGCAGAGCGGCTCTTTGGGAAGAAGTCAAAGGCCGCTTGAATCAGAGCGCCATGTCGCTCTCGCTCGGACAGCAACAACGGCTTTGTATTGCGCGCGCGTTAGCTATAAAGCCAGAAATTTTACTTCTGGATGAACCAACGGCGTCGATTGACCCAACATCTGGGCGTGCGATTGAAGATTTGGTGTTAGAACTTAGGCGCGACACGACTGTGATTATGGTGACGCATAATATCGCGCAAACCAAACGCATTGCCGATCACGTTTTATTTTTATGCGATGGCCAAATTATGGAAGCCGGAGCTGCACAATATATGTTCTCCTCTCAATCGGATGAACAAACGCGCAATTATTTAGGCGAAGAGTTTTGCGATTGTTGAGCTTAACGCCCATTTTCACACTGAAAGCTTGATTCTCACGCGCCAAAAAATCGCTATCACCATATGCATGTTTGCGGGATATTGCATTTTTCAACTCTCGGATAGCCTGATTTATATCTGGGCTTAATAACTGTCATAAAAACATCACAAAAGCTGTAAGAAACAGTCACGAAATTCTGTCATGTCACCTATGCAGAATTTGACGCAATAGCGGTTTTCGCTAGGCCTTATTTATAAAAGGCAATGTGTTGTAAGTGTGCATCGTATTGAAAGGTTATAACGATGAAATTGAATCATAAATGGGGTGCCGCTGCACTCATTTTAGGTATGGCAATGCCGCAATTCGCAGTTGCGCAGGATGACTTGGTTATTAAGCTTGGCGGGAGACTTCACGTTGATTATGTCACGGCGGACGCAGATGATGCGGATTTTGAATTTAGCGGAACGGCCTTACGAAGAGCACGCCTGAAAGGCCATGGTCAATTTGGCGATAATTTAAAGTTTAAGATTGAAACCACATTTGACGAGGACGGCGCTGTCAATCTTGAAGATGCTATTGTTACATGGCAGCCAGACGGTAGTCTTTTCAGTTTCAAAATTGGACATTTTAAAACGCAAAACTCTCTCGAAGAGGCGGCCTCATCTTTGGATACGGCTATTATTGAACGTGCCGCTTTTACGGATGCTTTCGAGCTTGACCGCCGATTTGGATTTGAGATTGCGACAAAATCAGATAATTATTTACTGCAACTTGGAATCTTTGGTGAGAACCAAGAGCAGGTCACAGAAAATGGTAACGAAGGCTTCGCTGTTGCAGGCCGTGCCGCTTATAAATTCGATCTGGATAATGCGAGTCTTCCAGATGGTAGTCTTATTCATATTGGCGGATCTTTCCGCTATCGTGACCAGAATGATGCAGAGGATTTGCGTTATCGCCAACGCCCATTTATTGAAAACACAGGCCGTATCATTTCCACGGGCCGAGTTGCTGATAGCGATACTTTTTACGGCGGCGAGCTAGCAGGTCTGTTTGGACCAGCTTGGTTTCAAGCTGAATATGCTTTAATTGACGCAAGCTGTGCGGATGATGTCACGGTTTGTACGGATGACCCGCAATTTAACGCATGGTCTGTTGGGGCTGGTTATTTCTTTGGGGGGCATAGAAATTACTCCATTGGTAAATTCAAACGTCCAACCATTGATAACCCTGTCACAGACGGCGGTTGGGGGGCTGTGTCTGTGAATGTACGTTACGATACGCTCGACCTGAATGATGAAGGTATTCAAGGAGGTGAATTAGATACATTTGCTGCGGGCGCAAATTGGTGGCTACATAAAAATGTACGCTTGCAATTTAATTACTTTAATTCCGATGCGACCTTGTCAGGGCTAAATACGGGTGCAAGCTTGGGTATTGATGATGCTTTTGCTCCAATTCAAACAACGGATGGTAACCTAATCGCACGCGGCTTTGATGACGATAATGTCTCTGGGTTCATCACGCGCTTGCAGTTTGATTTTTAAATTAGGGTCTTTAAAAGAACATGCCTAAGGGAGGTATATTATGTCTATAAAATATTTTTTAAGTTTCGCGGCTAGCGCTGTTTTATTGTCTGCTTGCGGCGGTTCTAATGGGCCCGAAGTGGTTAATAATCCCGCATCAGACACTCGCTCAACGCAAAGTGCGCCAAGTGCAAATGCGGGAAGCGGGCGCGGACAAGATATTCGCGTGGTTGGCTCGTCTACAGTTTACCCGTTTTCAACCAAGGTAGCGCAAGAGTTCAAAAACAAGACGGGCTTTAATGTTGTTGTCGAATCTACAGGTTCTGGCGGCGGACATAAGCTTTTTTGTGACGGCATTGAGCCTAGCACCGCCGATGTCACTAATTCTTCACGCCGCCAAAAGAAATCTGAATTTGAATTATGCGCTAGCAATGGTGTGGATGACATTGTCGAAGTGCAAATCGGTTTTGATGGTATTGTTATTGCCAATGCTATCGATGCACCTGCGCTGAATATGGGCTTAAAAGATGTCTTTCTTGCTCTTGCTAAAAACGTGCCAACATCTGATACGGATTGCACAATGCAGCCCAACCCTTACAAGCTATGGTCTGAAATCAACCCGTCACTCCCAAGTAATAAAATCGAAGTTTTCGGCCCGCCGCCTACATCTGGAACGCGCGATGCCTTTGTGGAAATTGCGATGGAAAACGGGGCGAAGACATTATCTTGTCTTGCTGATTTGCGTAAATCTGACAAAAAAGCCTTTGCAACGCTCGCACATACATTGCGCGAAGACGGAAATTGGATTGATGGCGGTGAGAATGATAATGCCTTAGTTCAAACTTTGGTTAATACGCCGACAGCAGTGGGTGTTTTTGGATATTCTTTCCTTGATCAAAATGCGGATAAAATTAAAGGCGCTAATGTTGACGGCGCGGAAGTGACCTTTGAAAATATTGCC
>JBDVGI010000089.1:0-3461 GCA_039962885.1 Litorimonas sp.
TGAACATAGCGGAAACTATCGGAATTTCTGAAACTATTATCGGGCTCACCATTGTTGCGATTGGGACATCATTGCCAGAAATTGCAACGGTCGTGGTCGCCTCTTATCGCGGCCATTCAGAGGTCGCGATTGGCAATGTGCTGGGCTCTAATGTGTTTAACATTTTTGCAGTTATGGGCGCGTCGGCCTTGGCTGGCCCTGTCATGATAGATCCAAAAATGTATGTATTCGATTTTTGGGTTATGCTCGTTGCCATTCTCGCATTACTAATATTTGTCCTAACACGCCAACCGATTGGCCGTAAAATGGGTGTGGTATTTGTGGCGGCTTATATCTTGTATATGTTGGCTCTGATTAGCGGCACGATGTGATATTCCATGCAGTTTGAGATTGAAAAAGATTTCCAATTCGAAGCCGCGCACTATTTCGGCCATGATGACGCAAATGACTTGTTCAAGAAAATTCATGGCCATAGCTTTAAAGGCACGGTAACCCTGACAGGGAACGCCCAAAGTGATAAGGGTTGGGTGCGGGATTTGTGGAAAATCGAACAGATTATCAATGAGGTCATAAAGCCGCTCGACCATAGTCTTCTCAATGAAATTGAAGGGTTAGAACAACCCGCATTAGAGCAAATCGCCAAATGGATATTTGATCGCCTAGAGCCGCGCTTGCTTGGTTTATCCTGCGTGGAAGTCGGGCGTCCATCTTGCGCAGAGCGCGCCCGCGTGCGAATCTAGGCCGTGGTAAATAACTCTAAAACAGTTTTAATCACCGGCGCCGCCGCGCGAATAGGCAAGCACGTATCCTATGGTCTTGCGCAGCAAGGCTGGCATGTTTGCATTCATTATTTTCGCAGCTCCGATAGGGCACAACAGCTAGCGGATGATATTATATCCTTGGGCGGGAAAGCCAGCATCGTCGGCGGCAACTTGGCCGTCCCGCAAGACTTAAACACTCTGGTTGAGCGGACGCAGGCTGCGGCAGGATCGCCGCTAACGGCACTGATTAATAACGCCTCCACCTTTAAAGATGACCGCGCACATAACGTCACTAATGCTATGCTGGATTACCATATGGGCGTGAATTTACGCGCGCCTGTGCAGCTTTCTCAAGACTTTGCGGCGCAGCTTCCAAAAGAGCAAAGCGGTGTTATCATCAATATGATTGATCAACGCGTTTTAAAACCGAACCCACTTTTCTTTAGCTATAGCCTCTCTAAGGCTGCGCTCTATTGGGCTACCAAAACATTGGCACAATCGCTCGCGCCAAATATACGCGTTAATGGTGTTGGGCCTGGGCCAACATTACAAAATACAGGGCAAAGCGCCGAAGATTTTGCAGGTGAGGCAGCTCATACTTTATTAGGATATGGCTCTAGCCCTGAGGCTATTTTAGAGGCTATCGTTTATTTGTTGAATGCTAAGTCTGTGACAGGGCAAATGCTCGCGGTTGATGCGGGACAACATCTAACATGGCAAACGCCAGACTTGACTTTTGGAGGGGATGATGGCCCGTAAAGCTATGTTGCGCTATTTTAAACCGCGTAAAACACCAACAAATGTATCGACACGTATTTTCGTTCGCGGCTTAATGATCCAAGCCTCCATTGGTGTGCATCCGCATGAATATGAAACTACGCAGCCTATTATTATCGACATAGAGCTGGATATGGGGGATATGGCCCTTCCAAGTGAAGACCGCCTTCATGAAACACTTGATTATGGCGTAGTGGCGCAAAAGGCCGAAGAAATCGCATTGCAAGCTCATGTGCAACTCGTGGAAACGCTCGCAGAGCGTATCACGGACTGGGCGCTGGCCGCTGATCCGCGCGTGCAACGCTGTGCTGTATCAATTTCCAAACCACAAGCTCTTCTCAAAGCGGATGTGACGGGTGTTGAGGTCATTAAAACGCGGTAGATTGCATATAATTTTGAACTCAACGAAAGTTAAAATGAGTAAATACGGCACGAAAAATGTACTTGGCGGGGACTTACTGCCTTGCTCGCTAGATCCCATGACGGGCTTCTTTCGTGATGGGTGCTGCGAAACTGGCCTGCAAGACCGTGGCCGCCATATTGTCTGCGTGGTTATGACAGATAAATTTTTGAACTACTCCAAAGCTCAAGGCAATGATTTGTCCACGCCGTTACCTGAATATCAATTTCCGGGCCTAAAGGCAGGAGATAGGTGGTGTCTGTGTTTGGAACGATGGCGCGAAGCTTTAAAGGCGGGCTGCGCTCCGCAAATTATCATGGAAGCCACACATGAAATTGCACTGGAACGTATTCCATTTGAAACCTTGGAAAAATTTGCGGTTATAATCAAGACAGACTAACGTCGGCCTATGTCCGACTCGCCTGACATTGCGCCTGATGATGTGGCCAAAGATGCCGTAAAGGCTGACGCTCAACTTTACGGGCCAGAGCTTATCCAAAGATTTGTGAAAACCCTGCCGCATAAGCCAGGGGTTTACCGGATGTTTGATGAAAACGGGGCTGTGCTTTATATTGGTAAGGCCAAAGACCTAAGGAAACGCGTCAGCGCCTATACGAAATATAAGGGACATACCATCCGTATCCAACGCATGATTCGCGCGGCTGTTGATATGGAGTTTGTAATCGCCGAAAGCGAGGCCGCAGCCCTCTTACTTGAAGCAACTCTGATTAAACGATTGAAACCGCGCTATAATATCTTGCTGCGCGATGATAAAAGCTTCCCTTACATCCTCGTTCGTAAAGACCATGCCGCAGCTCAAGTCACGAAACACCGCGGCGCGCGGAAAATTAAGGGCGACTATTATGGCCCCTTTGCCAGTGCAGGGGCTGTCAACCGCACGCTTGATACGTTGCAACGCGCCTTTCGTTTACGCAATTGCACGGATAGTATTTATGAGAGCCGTACGCGTCCTTGTTTGCAATATCAGATCAAGCGTTGCTCGGCGCCATGTACGGGCGAAATTTCCATCGCAGATTACAACACTCTCATTGGTGATGCCGAAGATTTTCTTAAGGGCCGCTCGGATGCGCTCAGGAAACGTCTCTCTGCTGAAATGGGTGTGCAATCCAAAACGCTCAATTTCGAGAAAGCGGCTGAATTGCGAGATAGGTTGCAAGCGATGGCAAAGGTGAGTGGGCGCTCTGATATGGTCAACCCGACAACGTTTACAGATGCAGATGTTATCGGAATAT
The DNA here is from genome assembly GCA_039962885.1 of Litorimonas sp. Lineage (GTDB taxonomy): Bacteria > Pseudomonadota > Alphaproteobacteria > Caulobacterales > Maricaulaceae > Litorimonas. The sequence continues at coordinate 3,192 of JBDVGI010000089.1, forward strand.
ACCCACAAGGCGGGCAATCATGTGTGCAAGTTTTCTTCTTTAGAGGGGGGCAGAATTGGGGCACGAACAGTTATTTCCCGCGCCATGGGAAGGATGAAGCGGCGGCGCAAATCTTGGATGCTTTCATCGCGCAATTCTATATCAACAAGCCTGTCCCAAAGCAGATTATTGTCAGCCATGAATTGCCCAGTAAAACGCTTATTGAAAGAGCCTTATCGGAACGGGTGGAGCGTAAGGTCGAGATATTGACGCCGCAACGCGGGGAAAAGA
>JBDVGI010000090.1:0-8651 GCA_039962885.1 Litorimonas sp.
TTCATATGGTCAAAGATCCTGTGACGGTTTTGGACGCGCAGATTATGCCAGATGATTGGCATGCCCGCTTTGATGCTATTGAACGGCGATATTTGTACCGCATCATTGATCGCCGCATGAAACTGTCCTTAGATCGCGGGCGGCTCTGGCGTATTCCTGTGAAGCTCGACGCGGATGCTATGCACCGCGCCGCGCAAGTTTTAGTTGGTAAGCATGACTTTACCACATTTCGTGACACGCAATGCCAAGCAAAATCCCCCGTCAAAACTATAGATGAAATTACTGTGCTACGTGCAGGTACAGAAATTCATTGCCATTTTCGCGCGCGGTCTTTTTTGCACAAGCAAGTGCGCTCTATTGTTGGAAGCCTCGCCGAAGTGGGGATGGGAAAATGGGATGCTCAGGATATGCAAGCCGCGCTAAGCGCCAAAGACCGTACACAATGCGGGCCTGTTTCCCCGCCTGATGGTCTATATTTAACGCAAGTTATGTATGAAAACTGTTCTTAAAGTTGCTCTAGCCCCAACATGACCAAAGTCAGGCTAAAGGCGACAATGATACAGCCTAATAAAATGGCGGCGCCTAATTTAAATTCGGCAACCTTGTGCAAAAGGCGAATATCAATCGCAAGTAACCCCAAATATCCCGCAACTGTCACGCCGTAACTTAGGGTGAATGGCAAGGGTCCCAACATATACAGGCCTAAGAATATTGCGCTAACCCACGCCAAACCTGTTACCGCCCAATGGCGCGTAATAACCCAAGGCCGAAATCGGTCTTGCTTATCCGTGATCATTGTCAAAAGATATGCATAAGCCGAAAAGCTCAATAAATAGATAGACGTGATGATAATAAAGGGCGCGGCAGGGACAGCTTCGCGCTCTAATTCCTGTATCTGAGCGCCATGAACATAAATAGCTGAAATAATAATGTAATATGCCGGTAGCGCAAAGAGCAAAACAATAAAGCTAGTTTTCAATCCTTTGCGTGAGAGGTCAAAATAACTCTCCCAATTTGGCCAGTTTCCGATAACCGCAAAAAGTCCTAAAAATGATTTCATCAAAGCCATGCCTTGCTTTATCAATAGCCCAAAGCGTTATGCAAGCCGTAATATGAAAGCCATGCCATGCCTAGGATTAACTCATCCGATGTTACCGTCACAACAGGGACAAACTACCCTCCAGAGCTTAATTCACCTTGCGAAGGACGGGCCGTGGAGCGCTTGTCACAGGCAGGCGGGATAACACAATTTGGGGCATATCGCGTCACCTTACCCCCGCCGCCTAAAGACGCTCAGAGCTGGGCCTCGCAACGCCATCATCATAGCGCCGAAGATGAATTTATTTACGTGTTATCAGGACGGCCAACATTAATTGATGACGCCGGAGAGACGCAATTACGCCCGGGCGATAGTTGCGCCCACCCCGCAGGAGATGGCAATGGACACCACCTGATTAATACAACACATGAACCCGTGACATTTTTAATTGTTGGCACAAAAAATCCACAAAACGATCATTGCCGTTATCCAGATGCCGATCTTGACTTGCCCGCAAATGGAACATCTCAGCGTCAGCAATTTCGCAAGGACGGAACGCCCATTACATAATTATCTGATTATTGGCTAATATAGGCTGTGCTTGTTTGTGACGGGCCAAGGCCTGGAGTTTCCAAATTGAGGTTTGCTCCATTTATGATGAAACTTCGCGCAACAAGAGACAGCTCACGGCTTCTGACTGTCGCGCCGCTATTGAGAATAATTTCACGGCTAGGCAGATATATGATGCCTTCAAAGTCAAAACCGCGCGAGTCATTTATTATAAATTGTGAATTGCGCAGACCGGGGGTTTCAGTGATAAACACACCCTCATATGGCCCGCTTGTTGGCGGGGTTAATGTCGCTTTGACGCCGCTATTAAATTGCAACCGAGACTGCGCATCTGCGAAATAGAAGCTCACATTATCGCCACTCCATTCGCCGCCATTCACATTCCAACTTCCACCGCGAAGAATATATGGCTCTTCACCGCCCGTAAAATGCACCTTGGTATTGCTATTATTAAAATTGAAATACCCACAATAAACTCCGGGGTGTAGCGTAATATTGGCTTCATTAAAGTTCGTATTTCGATAATCGCAATGTGAACTATCAGGTTCTTCGAACTCTCCTAAATATGGATCTGGGTTAACAGCACAGCTTGTTTGGATATTATCAACCGCGCCATTATTATCAACAATACGGTCGCTAGCTATACAGGTTTGCGGGACTTCTAAAGTCACACCGCTATTGATAATAAAGGCAGGGTTGCGCGTTGAATGAACTTCTAATCCGCATTCTGGCGATGTCACATTCGCCCCGCTATTTAAGGTTATTCCCGCACCATTTCTAGTTTGCAGCGCGACAATACAAGCTGGCGCTGAACTCACACTTACAGCAGCGCTTACGGAAATTGGCAGAGTATCGCGCCCTAAAAACTTCCCAAAAAACAACGGCAATTGCCCATTAGCTGTTCCGCGAACGAATTCTGTTTCTACGCTATATTGGCTTTGTATATTTGATATATTTGTTTTGTTAAAGTTATCTTTGAAAAACCCCTGAGCATTTTGCTGGAAATCTTCGTTGCGAATATTTTGCGCAGCATGCAATGTCGACGCATCAAGTGCATTTTGCATATTCTGACTGTAAGAATAAGCGCGGCTTACATCTATCGCCATACCTGTGGAGAGCATTAAGGTAAATAATATGCCCCCAAAACCAACGGACATAGCGCCTGATTCGTTTTGCCCAAATTTATTTAACAACATGATTCATCCCAAATCTATCATTTTGGAAAAGTCATCATTTATGACTAAATCCAGTAATTATAGATAGGGTAAGCTGTAAACCTATCTGCTTTCCTAAGTTTTGACCTTAACGAAGCATTAAGTTTTCAGTTCATGAGTTTCAAAGAACGGTTAAAATTTTATGAAGCCGTCCGCTCTGGAATAGGACACACAATACCTGTTGGTCCGTGGGCACAATAACCTTGCGGGTTTTTGGCCAAGTATTGTTGATGGTAATCCTCCGCAGGATAATATTTTGGCGCGTTACGAATTTCTGTTGTGACAGCTCTGTTATACGCCGCCTCATAACGCAACATTGCCTCTTTAGCTAAAGCCTCCTGTTCATCGGAATAGGTATAGATCGCGCTTCGGTACTGGGAACCACGGTCATTACCTTGGCGATTGCCTTGTGTCGGATCATGGTTTTCAAAAAAGACTTTCAAGACCTGTTCAAAGCTAATTTTTGTAGGATCAAAGACAACATGCACCATTTCAGCATGCCCTGTCTTGCTACTGCAAACCTTTTTATAATTTGGTGCTGCCTCATGGCCACCCGCATAACCAACACTCGTGACATATACGCCATCGAGCTGCCAAAATATGCGCTCAGCCCCCCAGAAACATCCCATACCCAACTGCACTTGCTCAAAGCCAGCAGGGTAGTTTTCAAACATGTTTTGACCATTGATGAAATGAATTGGGTTAGAGCACAGCATGTTTTATCCTTATAATGATATTAGCGGAGCGATAATTTCCGCCATTTGCATCGCAACACGACGCGCCTTATCTTGCGTATCTATATGGTCTTGACGTATCTCGATTGCAAGATGCCTTAAGCAGCGCGGGGCCAAATGATGATCAACCGTATAATTAAGATCATAAGCCGAATATGGCTCATTCATCCGAACATCATAATTATAGGCCGCCTCCATAGCGGTTTTAAATTTATGGGCCGTTGGCTCATCATGGCGCACCAAAAGTCCAATATCGACCATTCGCGGGGCTTGTCCTCGTACTTGCGGTGTGAAGCTGTGAATAGACAGCACAAGAGGAGTTTTCATCACATCAAGCTGGGCATCTATTGCATCATGGTAAGGCGTGTAAAATGCCTCTAGCCGTTCGTTTCGCTCTCTAGGAGTTAAATTGCGATTACCCGGTATATGCGTGCCATCACTCTCGAACGGAATAAGACTATCACGTTCAGGCTCTCGGTTGAGGTCAATGACAAGGCGCGATACGGCTGCCAATTGTCCCGCGCACCCAAAATGCGTACATAAGGTCTTTATAATTGTCTCTGTCCCAATATCCCAAGCGATATGACGGGTTAAATCTTCTCCCTTAAGGCCCAAGGCTTTATATTGGCTTGGAATATGATTAGAGGCATGGTCCCCGATGATAAAAAGCGGAATATCTGTTACCGCAGAAACAATGTGAAAGGCATTTTGCATAAAGGTGGATTATCAGACCTATACACCGTTGCAAGCTATGAATATCAGTGCTAATCGCGGCGCTGCAAGATAAGCGTGCGCTTGTCTCAAACCCCTCGGATAAAACCGAGGAAAATACCTTGTGATGGTGAGGTGGCCGAGTGGTTTAAGGCGCACGCTTGGAAAGCGTGTTTAGGTTTGTAGCCTAACGTGGGTTCGAATCCCATCCTCACCTCCAGCATTATTTTACAAGTAACTGTTATATAAAGAATATTCAAATAATGAAAATACTTAATACCACAAATTATACCACATTATTATAAAACGTAGATACACTTTACCGTGCTTTATCGGAACGTAATCATCTCAACAAAGGCGAAGTCACAAACATCCCCTTAGCGGACTTAAGATAAAATCCGTTTTCAGACGAATTCAAGCGTTTCGCTGCAAGGTTAAGCGACTAACGACAAATGTTCTGATAGCATGGATACAGGGGCATTGAGGGCTTCAGACATAACAAGAATTTCTTGCCCCTTTCTCTTTGTCTGAACAGAATAATTTAAGTTGAATTCAACTTGGCGGCATGATTTGTAAAGCTCCGTTATCTCGGGAGTATTATCGTAGGTCATAATCCAAGGTTTTTTCAATTTTAGAACATTCAATGAGACATCATAATGATCCTCATGATTATAGAAGCTCGTGTAAAGTGACGCTCCCTTATTATAGTATGGAGGATCTATGTAAGTGAGAGATTTTTTTGGCAAAGTAGGCTCTATGGTGTCAAGAAATTCGATGGCGTCTAAATTATACAAGTGAATACGATGTCTATATTCTGAAATGATTTTTATCTTGTTTATGAGTGCTGGTTTATTGAACCGACAATCAATTTTATAATTACCATTCTGATTTAAACCTCCAATAACACCAGCTTTTTGAATAATTCCCGAGCGATTAGTCCGATTCAAAAAGAAAAACGCAAATCCCCTTTTGAGGGAAGTTGTTTTTTTTTGTGCTAGAATTTCCTTTTGTCTATGCCATTCTTCAATATTCACGTCTGTTGTTTCAATCAATTTTATCAATCGATTGGTTTGATTAAGGACAGCATTCCAAAATGACCAAACTGCGACATCATAGTCATTTATATGGATTTCACGTACAACATTGTTGAATAGAAGAGATAACGCCAACCCTGCTCCCCCTGCGTAAGGTTCGGCATAGTGACCTCGTTCTAAGCCATTCTGCCTAATCAGGTTTGACACCATTGGGTAAAGTACTGTCTTTCCGCCCGGGTATCTTAAAGGTGATGGTGTAACCAATGTTTTAGCCTTACTAACAAGTCGCTATTTGAGCATTAACTCAATAATCGCCTGTATATTATCCCACTCACGCTTTAACTGCTTTGGGTCGGGTATATTCGCGCCATGAACAAATACGCCGAGAGTATTAGGAGACAGTAAATCTTGGTCATTATTTGCCGCTCTTTTTAGTCTCGCTAATGCTGGCTTTTCTGGCTTACTTGGTGCCAACTTACTGTCCGTTATGTGTTTGCAGATATTTTTCATACAGATATGCAACTTATTAGCCCTACTTCTTTCAAATGGACCAATTTTAGCGCGATGATAATCTACACATACATTCTCTAAAAATGTCCGTAAGAGATACGCCGAACCGAAAGGAAATTTATCACATTCAATAGTGCGCAATTCATCGTATAATCTTTGGAGTTTTGGGTCTGTTATCTCAATCACGCAATTGTCAGGTATTATGCTAGGCCTATCATCAGGACTAGGTTTGGGCTTTTTCTTGCGGGGTTTTCGTTTTTTCGTAGTCGCTCCCAAATCTATTTTATGTTCTTCAGTTATTGTGTCCGATAGGCCTTCTTCTTCTTTTATTTTTTCTGCATATGCCACCCAATCGACAGCTTTTGAGCGCGAGGTTACTGTGCTACTTTCGCTATTGTCACATAAGTCTTGGCAAAATCTTTGGATGCCTTTATCGAAAACACCTTTGTCCTTATTTAATTTGATTTCTTGCTCACGAATAGAGCTAGTGATTCCTAATGTTTTCCTAAAAGTCGGATTACCCAAATATCTGGCCGCCGTAGTAAGAGTCTTTTGACGTTGATCATATGTTATAAAGCCCCGTCGTTCTGCATAATCGAGCGTAGCTAACGCAAGTGCATTTCTATCTTCACCTGAAAACCTTGATTTCTGATCTGACCCCAATTGTCTACGGCCTGCTCCGCTCTTAGAACCGTGTAATAATTCTAGCCATGGCCGAGCTTCTTTATATGATTTAAACACTACTACCTTTAGCGTTTTTGGGTGTTTAGAAGTTTTAGACAGTTTTTCGAAAGGGGTACGTGCTCCTGCCGGTGCTAATCTTGGGTTTATTAACAGTTTCAATGCGCAAAGGCGCCTGTTGCCTTCCGCCGCGTAATACCCAGCGTCTCCTTTTCGTTTAACTACACCGCAACTTTCAAGAGGGTTTAGTCCTAGCTTTGCAATACTTTTTGCAATATCCAAAACTTGTTCATCGGAAAGTAAATATTTGATAATTTCTTCTTGAGCCACGAGCTTCTCATGCCGAGGGTTCTCTTCATGGAGGTCGATGTCGACTACCTTTAAATTCTTCGTTTCCAAAATCCCCACCCACTTTTAGTTCTCGTAGTAATTGTAAACAGTTATGCAAGATAAGAAAGGTATGTGCAATGGAATATATCGACGTCGCTAACTGCCGCAGGGCTCAAAATATTCAAGGCTAACGTCCGCTAAGCCCCCGTTGGAGAAGTCACAAACATCCCCATAGCGGACTTAAAACCTTAAAAAGGTCTCAATCACCTTTTCGAAAGATATAATCTCTGTGATATTCCATATAAATCTTTTGATCTGTATTCATTTCAAGCTTTGCTGAGGTTAATTGAGAGGAAAGCCCTAAATAATGAACTATATTTTGTTCAAGAGATTTAGAGCGTAACACCGTTCCATCATCAGAAAAAGAAATGTACCCTTTGTCGAATAAATGATCGACATGCCTAGCCAGCAATAACCCATTATTTCCTGAAAGTCTGTCATGGGCTGTCTCACACACCCTCCAGGGTTTAATATGGCTTGCGATTAAGAACCTGATATCGTCGACTTGGGTGATTGGACACGCGGAAAGTCTATTTCGTACATTTTTCTTGAAAATACCCTGGCCCCGTCTAGATTTAGAGACTTGCATTTTCTCGGTATCTGAAAGGTTCTCCATCGAAGTATCGTGATTTTCTAATTGATCATCAAATTGATCAAAAGACGACGCGGCATTATGAATATACAAACTCTCCAGGGCTTCACCGGAAAGTTCCAAAACTTTAAGGAACAGCACCTTTGAAACGGATGTTAGGTACGCCCCCTGATTGCCATTCCCTGTTTTACTTTGAATGGGGGAATATTTTTCAGGTAAATGTTGTCTAATTTGGTTGATATAGTCTTTTACTTTTATGGGATCAGATATCTGCGCCCAAGCAACCGGTAACATCCAACCAATCTTTGACCACAAATTATTTTCGTTATTATATGAGACTGGGATAGGCGCTGGACCTGCATAATCCTCGACAATTCCGATCGCACCAATTTTACCGTTTGCCATTGATAAAACAAAATCCCCGGGTTTAGCTCGGCGCATATTGTCATAAAAAAAGCTTTTCCTACCATTGGCATATTTTTGTGGCGACCATAACAAGCCATTTTTGATTTCATATTTATGGGATTGTTTATGGTTCACCCACCAAAAATTTTGTCCTTCAGATGTTATGCTTCCTATCTTAATAGCTTCTTCTAAGCCTTCTTTTCTGAAGCCAACCCTTGCTCCAACAACATCAACATCTACTGTTCTCCAGCCAGCTGACATCCAACCACAAGATTGTCGACCCGGGCTTGCATCATTTGACCACCATGCTCGATGTTTAAAGGCACTGGGCGGCAACTTACTATCGAGAGTTTTTTCAATCTCTGCAAAAGACAAAGAGATTTTTCCAGGCAATTGACGTTCAAGGAAATTGGTTAGGCGATCATATCTCATATCGTTACCTAATAGGAAAAGCTGCGAATAGACAAGAAGCGAATCGTGTACGCTTCTTCTAAAAATATTCAGTCAAGCCTCACTAATAAAGTTGAAATTATCCCCATAGGGGACATTTATGGTAAATTCAGTTTAAGTGATACTTATGGTGTTTTCAGTGACATAGCTTCGACAATCTTAGCTCCCAAAAAGTTTTCAAGATTATTTGCTTCGTGGTAGCATGCATTGGGTAAATTTGAGATGGCTTGTCCAACTGCAACTTCCCAAGGCTTGCTCGAGCCAGATAACCCGACTATGAGATTGCGAATATTTTTTATGTCATGCTCCATGCGATTAAAC
>JBDVGI010000091.1:0-15946 GCA_039962885.1 Litorimonas sp.
TATAGCTGTAAACCCCATCCTCAAATGGAAGGCATGCGATCGCGGATTATTCGGTTTCGTATTTACCTCGCACACAAGCCGTTTATAGCCGCACTGACGTGCAAAACATATAACATCCTCATAAAGGCGGCGTCCTAAACCCTGCCCTTGCGCCTTACGGGCAATAATAACGCGATCAATATAGAAAAACCGCTCGTCACTATTCGTGTCATTAGCGTGGCGTTGTAGCCAGATTAAATTTTTATGATCAGGATAATCGACATCATGCGAATACCCCAACAAAACTCCTGTGGCTTCGTTGATTTGACGCTGATAAGCTGCGCGGCCTAGTATGTAGTCAAGTTTATCATCATTTAATGGGGACAACCAATGGACAAATTCAGCATTGTTTCGTAAAATTTCTGTACGGTGCGACTTTAGAATTGGGCCAATCATAACGCGTTCACTCAGGCATTTGCGCGCATCCATGATAAACGCCGCGCATTAAAGCCCGTGCTGTAACTCGCGCCGCAGCTCCGCCTAACTCCGCTAAAAAGACAGCATCGCAGCAAGGTTTATCACCCACAGATAAGGCAAATATCGTATCCCCATCCAGTGGTGTGTGAGCGGGCTGTACGGCCATAGCAATCCCGTCCTGCGCCATCATAGACAGGCGCTTGAGCTGTTTCTGGTTCAGGGACGCATCGGTTAAAACCGCGCCAATTACGGTTGATTGCCCTGCGGTTTTCAAAAATGATAGCTTGCTATCTTTCGCCTCTGTTAGTTGGTAATTTTCGGGCGGACGCACCCCGCCAAATTCGCCTACGCCGTCTTTATCAAATTGCTCATAGGCCCACGCCCACGGACATTGCGTATTTGGCATATAGGGTGAACCAATAGGGTTGGCGGCAATAATGGCCGTCACAGTGACGCCGTTAACAAGCTCAGAGGCCGCTCCTAAACCCCCTTGATAAATCCCCGCTGTTGCGCCGTAACCTGCGCCTGTTTTTCCTTCTATCATGGCGTAATCCGCAGTATCGCACGCCTGTATAGCCAAGTGATGAAATGGCGGCTTTTGCCCCCAATTCTTATCTCCGCCATTAGCATTATCAAATAAAATTGCACTAGGGACGATAGGAGAAACGGGCACCCCCTCCCTCCCCGTATCATAGCCAATACCTTGCGAGCCAAGCCAAGCCGTCACCCCGTCCGCAGCCGCAAGGCCGTAGACTGACCCACCTGCCAAAACAATCGCATGGACTTGCTCTATTAGGCCGCCATCTTGCAAAGCGGAAATTTCCCGCGTCCCTGGTCCGCCACCGCGCACATCCACCGAACATGTTGCAGGACTGTCTGGCAATATAACGCTCACGCCCGTTCTGATGGCCGCATCATGGCTATGACCTATACGGAAGCCTAAATGAGCAGTCACGCCATTTGTGATAGTTTTTTTCATAATCTATACTTGTCCTTATGGGCGAGGGTCTTATGATAACACTTTAACTTTGACAGGCACCAATATGAAACTCTTTTCTGCGTTATTATTTAGCACAGCTTTAAGCCTTGGGGCATGTTCGAAAACTGTTTCATCTGTTACACCAGAATCGGCTGGACTACTGCCTAATAATGACCATCCGCTTGGCGCTCATATTGTGCAAACTAAATCTAAGTCCGGTGGTATGGTCGCGGCTGCTAATCCTCTGGCAACGCAAGCAGGCGTAGACATATTAAAGGCTGGCGGTTCAGCGGTTGATGCCGCCATTGCCGTACAAGCCATGCTAGGCCTTGTGGAGCCGCAAAGCTCTGGACTGGGCGGCGGAGCATTTATGGTTGTCTATGACCCTAAAACCGCCAAAGTCTGGGCTTATAATGGCCGCGAAACTGCACCAAGTGCCGCAACTAATAAACTATTTATTAATCCAGAGACAGGCGAACCTATGCGGCGTTTTGCAGGGGTTGCCTCTGGTGTGTCCACGGGCGTACCCGGCGCGGTCGTCATGCTACACAAAGCCCATGAAGATTACGGCAAGATGCCATGGGGCCCGCAAATGGATAGCGCTATTAAAACAGCCGAAGATGGTTTTGCCGTTAGCCCGCGCATGGCATCCATCACCGCGCGTATGGGACGCTTCGTTTTAAAAGACCAAAAGGCCGCCCGCGAGTATTTTTATCTCGAAGATGGGACAACAACCATTCCCGAAGGTTTTATTCGCGACAACCAACTCTATGCGAATACATTACGGGCCTTGCAGGATAACCCGCGCGCGCTGCTTGAAGGGCCAATCGCGCAATCTATCATTGATGCTATCCGCGAGGAGCCAAACCCAGGCACATTGACGCTCGCAGATATGGCAGCCTATCAACCCCAAAAAACGGATGCTCTTTGCTCTAGCTACCGCGCACATACGGTCTGCGGCGCGCAGCCTCCAGCAAGCGGAGGTGTGGCAGTACAATCCATCCTAAGAACTATTGAAAATTTTGATATGAGCGCCTTAGGTCAAAGCGCCGAAGGGTGGCATGTTTTTTCCGAGGCCAGTTTCCTAGCCTATGCTGATAGAGATAAATATGTGGCTGACCCTGATTTCATCCCTGTAGATACAGAGAGAATGCTGAATGCCGATTATTTAAAAACTCGCGCCGGTCTTATATCTCTGGATACAGCTATAAAAGACGTTATCGCAGGCGATTTGTCAGACAAACCTCGTGGCCAAGACGCCACGCCTGACAACCCCGGCACATCACATTTTACGGTGGTGGATAAAGACGGATTAGTTGTATCCATGACCACGACTGTCGAAGCCCCCTTCGGGTCACAGCGTATGGCGGCGGGCTTTATGTTAAACAACCAATTGACCGACTTCTCTTTTCGGTCGGTTGATAAAGATGGCAATCCTATTGCCAATGCCCCCGCAAGCGGGAAACGTCCGCGATCTTCTATGTCGCCAACGATTGTTTTTAATCCAAATGGAGAGTTTTTATTCTCAACTGGCTCGCCCGGCGGGAACTCTATCATTGCCTATACAGCCAAAACAATTGTTGGGATTTTGGATTGGGGACTAACACCACAAGAAGCAATTGAACTTCCGAATGTGATTGCCAGAAATGGCACACTACGCATGGAAGCCAAAGGCATTAAAGACGAAACAACCCAAGAGGTTGATCGTGGTAGTCCAGCTGAAGAATTTGGTATGGCGCAAGATATAGTCACAGCCCTTGAAGCCAAAGGTCATAAAATTCGCCGTAGTAAAGGCGAATTTAGTGGTCTGCATATCATCTATCGTAATTCCGATGGGACATTAACAGGCGGAGCTGATCCGCGCCGCGAAGGCACTGCACAAGGCTTGTAAATGCTAATTAATGGACCAGATTGCAAACCTTCTAGGAATTTAAGCCTAAACCTATGGGAACGCACAGCTTAAGGCTTTAGCAGTCTTAAATACCTTGGTTCAAAGTCACTTGGAAACGTGTCCCAGAGGCGTCAGATTGAACAAGATTTATATCCCCGCCATTTGCAATAGATAGTTCTTTCGAAATAGTAAGACCCAGCCCCGTACTGCCCTTACCTTGGCCGCCTTTAAAGGCTTGGAACAAATTGTTGCGCGCCTTGTCAGGCAGGCCAGGACCTGTATCAGTCAACATAATATTCACACGGCCATCATGCACATCCGCCGCTACGGATAAAACACGCTTATCTTGGCTTTGCATCGCTTGCGCGGCATTTCGGAATAAATTATTGAAAATGCGATATGCATGATCTGGGTCTGCGTGAACCAATAGCTCACTTGGAACTTTATTTTTAAATGACGTCCCTTTAAATTGTCCCACAACATCTGCAGCAACTTCCCCAAGTAAAAACGATATGCGTAAATTTTCCATGACAGGGTCAGCGGTTTCGGCCTTAGAATATGCCAGAACATCTTCGGTCAGCCCAACGCCGCGTTCAATATTTCGGGTTAATTTATCCCCAATCGTTTTAATACGCTCGTCCTTATCCGCAGCAAGACGGTCAGAAATCATTAGGGCGGACGTTAGCACATTACGCAGGTCATGATTGATTTTAGCAACTGACAAACCCAAACCTGCCAAACGCTCACGTTGACGGAATGATGCCCGAAGCGATTGTTTCATATCAATAAATTCACGGTCTAATTGACCAATTTCGTCCTTACGCCGTGGATTTTTAGACGCAGCACGATACAGATTTGGATTTTCTCGAAAACGCGTCATGTCTGAGGCTAAGCGTTTAACAGGGTTTATAATTAACGCTGACATCGCAAAATAAATCATGCAGCCCGTGATAAGGGCAATGAGTAAGGATAGCCAAAAAACCCGTAGAAAATAATCTCGCATCGCTAAACGGAGTTTTTCGCGCGGAATTATTAATTGAAGCGACCCATCAACGCCCGTAGGCAAGGCTGTAATAACACGTAAATACCCAGTATTAGATCCGAAAAAATCCACAAAAGCATCACTGAACCTCGGCAAGCGCCTTCGTTGCCTTAAATCAATCATTCGAAATTCTAACGTCTGTTGACTCTCATCGTTCAATCCATCGAAACCGCCAAGAATTAATTCCGTAATACCATCATGCTTTGTCGACATGACAAGTATATCCGTATCTTCCATGAATTGTTGTCTTAAAGGTTCTGAAGCTTCAAAGTCTGGAATTCCAGTAATCACTTGGGCTAAAAGCCCTGCTTGATCGGCCCTATCCATAAGCCATGATTGCCGAAACAAGGCCGCACTTGGAACAAATAATAAAAGCTCTGCCAGCATGACAAAGCCTATAGTTAGAAGCAGTAGCTTACTTGATAAGCGTCGCGATATAAGACTATCTAGCATTGCCTTTCCGCTTACATCGCAAGCGGAAGTTTGGCTAGTAGAAAGTCGAAAATGTGATTAATGGAACTTCGTCCATAATCCAGCGAGTTTTTTAGCTTTCGGGCCAAAAATTGTAGCTGTATACCAAGACCCAGCAGCTCGTTTCACTGCTTCGCTTCGGGTCGGATAAGGTGAAATAATTTGGGCAAGACCCGATATTTTCACTTTATTCGTCATTGCCACAGACAGCATATGAATAATCTCACCTGCATAATCCCCAACAATTGAGCCGCCAAGTATCGTGCCGTTTTTACGGGCCACAATTTTCACGCCGCCGCCTGTGTGACGTTCTGCAATCGCACGGTCATTTTCTTCAAACTCCCAATGCACAACACGAACATCATTATATTTTTCGCGGGCCGCTTTTTCAGACAGCCCAATATTTGCAAGCTCTGGTTCCGTGTAAACAACCGCCGGCATCCGGTTTGTTGTCGCTTTGGTTAGCATTGGGCCAATGAGTGGTGGCATAAAATAGAAGTTCGTAATCAATTTCCCTGCGTGATGGCCGGCTGCATGTGTCAAGCCGCCCATGCCTTTGGCAACGTCGCCAGCCGCATAGACTTTCTTGTTGGACGTGCGTAGATTGTCATCCGTTTCAATTCCGCGGCGATCATACACAATACCCGCATTTTCAAGGCCAAGACCTTCAACGATTGGGCCGCGTCCTGCGGCAACTAACAAGTGTGAGCCTTTTAGTATTTCGCCGCTTTCAAGTTCAATTTCTACGCCCTGTTTTGTCTTACGAACCATTTTCGTATTTACAGGCGCATGAAAGTCAATGCCTTCAGCCGTTAAGGCATCCACGAGAGTTTGCGCATGCTCTGGTTCGCTGCGACCTAAAGGTGGCGCAATGTCGACGACCGTAACTTTTGATCCAAAACGGCGAAATGTTTGACCAAGTTCAAGGCCAATTGGACCTGCGCCAATTACAAGTAAATGCTTCGGAAGTTCATCAATTTCAAAAATTTCTTCATTTGTCAGGAAGTCAATATCTTTAAGGCCAGGAATTGGCGGCGCTGACGCCCGAGAGCCTGTGCAGATTACAACCCGCTTGGCTTTAACCTCTGTTGTGTCTGACTCGACAGTCTTAGCATCTTTAAATCGCGCAAACTCGCGAATAACCGTGCACCCCAAACCTTCAAAGCGTTCTTGGCTATCTACAGGTGCGATTGTTGCAATCACGTCTTTAACATGAGCCTTAACTGCTTCAAAATCCACTTCAGGTTCAACAGGTTTGATGCCCATATCACCACCAACGCGGCGAGCTTGTGCAAGTTTCCCAGCTCTTAAAAAAGCCTTTGATGGAACGCAGCCAGCATTTAGACAATCGCCGCCCATTTCGCCTGCTTCAAACAGGACAACAGAACGCCCGAGTTGTGCCGCGCCTGAGGCAAGGGAAAGCCCAGCTGACCCCGCACCGATAATGCAAATATCAACATCATACGTAGTTTTAGACATAATAATTAGCTTCTCTTTTTGAAAAAACTGACCGCTTATGCGGCAGTAGCTTTAGATTTCTTGAAAAATTTCTTATAGATTGCAGGGAGCATCGCAATAGCCGCTAAAGCCAAAAATGCAGGTGCAAAGTTCTTGGCAGCTTCAGTCACAAGCGCACCTACATCAGGGTTCGCACCAGCGGCCAACAATGTTTCGCGCAGACCGTTACCAATCAAAGAATACGCTACGGTGCCTGGAATAATCCCTATAGCCGTGGAGATAAAGTAATCGCGAAATTTCGCACCCAAAATCGCTGGTGCAATATTAGCAACGGCAAACGGTACAACTGGGATCAAACGCAACGTGAACAAATATGACAAAGCGTTTTCGTTAAAACCTTTTTCCATTTTACCGATAAAAGGCCCCGCAATACCTTTGAGAGTTTCACCGATTGACGTTTTAGCAGCCATAAACAAGGCGCAAGCACCGATTGTAGCCCCTGTAACAGTCGCTGGAGCGCCAACAGCTACTCCAAACAAAAAGCCACCGCCAATTGTCAAAGCACTAGCAGGCACCATGAAGGCAGTGGCTGCAATATAAATACCAATAAAGGCCAATAATACGAGTAGGAAATTTTCTTTTACGAGATTATCCAAATAAACTGCATTTTCGCCAAGCGCCGCAGGTGTTAACTGCGTATGCCATCCTTGCGAAATCGCTAAGGCTAATCCAGCCAGAATGATGTATATCGGCCAAAGCTTGACCCATACAGGTTTATCTTTTTTTACTACGGCTTGAGCGTCTGAAACGTTTGTCATATTCTTATCCATTAATTTGCTATCGACTACTCGTTCAACGACCAATTATATTCATAGCCATCAATTTTCGCGCCATTATCAATTACAGATGCAAGCTCTGGACGTGCATGTTTACGAAAATGTGGTAACAAGCCAGATTTGCCGCCAAAATCATCCTTAAACCATTTGTAAATAGACGAAATTTCCAGCTTATTTCCTTGAATGGCCACACCGCGCGGAGAATTGATATAGGCTTCGGCCGCAGCGAACTGATCCGCCTCTAGGGTTTCAGCTTTCCATAATTTCGTTGAAAGGTTTGGGCAACCAATAGACGCGCAATTCACCATGTAATGCACATAGGGGGACGGGAATTGTTTGCGCAAAATACCATGTTCGATGTGATCAAGGCTGGTATCTTTACCATTTACCACCAATGTATTTTTCTTCCATGGCCCTGTAAAACCATTTCCGATTTTACGGATGGACTTCACTGGGTAGTTATCAATAATCAGACGCACAGTTTCTGCGTTGTATAAGTTTGCCCAATAAGCTGTCGCTTCGGCCGCGTTCATCGCATCAGGGTTTTGCGCAGATAGATAAGCAATGTAATCACGCACGATTTTATCTTCGCCGCTAGATTTTGTGCCTGCGTAATCAAAAAGATTTAAATCACCCGCACCTTTTGAAATGCGGCGACCAAGTAAATTCTCGTATGCCGCAGCAGGTGTATCAGCAATAGTATCTGTCGTGCCCGAGCCATATTCAGAGGCTTGTGCGAGCTGCACAACAGCAGGTTCGTTTTGAACGGCCGCAGTAGAATTAGCAATTACTGGTGCTGCCAGCGCTGGCGCAGGTTGCGTAATCTTCTGTGTTACAGGCGTTACGGCTAGTTCAGCAGTTTGAATGACTGGAGCCAAGACGTTTTGCGGCATTGGTTTGTCAGGGCATGGACACGCGCTAGCATTTGCAGCAACGGCAGACATTGCGACTATCGCAGATGTTATAAAGAGTTTTGATTTTATCATGGATATCTCCTAATTTCTGACGTCGTCTTACAGCCTTCATAAAAAAAAGCTTTAAAAGATTAGCACACATAGTTTCACGAATTAGTGGGTTTGGCGTGACGCCTAGCTTGAGATCCCCTTAATCTCGCAGATATTGTTAACCGACTATAATTTGTGATTCAATACTTTATATTACCCCCTCACCGCCCCTCTTGCACAAAGCCATGAAGGGCGCTTGACTTTACAGCAGTCACAGCATAATGAGCGCGGCTAAAGACACAGGTGACTTTATACGACATAAGGTCAGCACGGAGATTATAATGAAACGTACTTTTCAACCTTCAAACCTTGTTCGCGCCCGCCGTCACGGATTTCGCGCACGTATGGCTACAAAAGCTGGTCGTCAGGTTTTATCACGCCGCCGCGCAAAGGGTCGTAAAGTCCTGTCTGCATAGGGCTTTTACGCCGCAGCGCCGCTGTGACATTTAAAGATAAACAACTCGGGTCGCTGACAAAGCGGGCCGAGTTTTTGTTTGTTCGCGAGGGACGTTACCGCGCCCAAGGCGGAATCGTTGTCCAAATGCGCAAAACCCCTAACTCCGAAAATACTGACCCTGATACAATCCGCGTTGGGTTTACGGCAACAAAAAAGATAGGCAATGCAGTCACCCGCAACCGAGCAAAACGTAGATTACGCCAAATTGCCCAACAGCTTTTACCGAAATTTGGTCTCGCGGGATATGACTATGTTTTTATTGCCCGGGATTCGACAGTAAAGCGAAATTGGGACAGCTTATTGCAAGATACAGAAAAAGCCCTAAAAACCCTATCGAAATAACCCATAAAAACACAATACGCTCTTCCAAAACCCGTTTAAATACCCCATTTACATCTGATATATACAGATTCAATATTCCTGATTCCTGACAAACACGAAGCTAACGATTATGAATGAACAAAAGAATTTCTTACTCGCCATGGTTCTGTCAGGCTTTGTTTTGATGGGCTATTGGTTTTTTGTCGGCCAGCCAACGGCTGAAAAAGCCCGTCTGGACGCTCAAGCCGAAGCCGCAAAAATTGAAACGCAAAACCCGCAGCGAGCGATAGATCCGCCTGTCATCAAAGAGCGCTCACAAGCCATCGCAACTGGGACGCGGATAAAAATTGATACCCCCTCAATTACAGGCTCGCTTTTAACAACAGGCTTCCGTCTTGATGATGTGAGCCTGAAAACATACAACAAGACCCTAAACCCTGATGATGGTCTTGTTGATCTTTTATCCCCCGAAGGCACACAACGCGCAGCCTATATCACAGATAACTGGATTCCTGCCAATGGCGGCACAGGCATTAATACTCCATGGCAACTCGTTTCTGGCGACATACTCACGCCCACAAGCCCTATCACATTACAACATAATGTCGACGACATTCAAATTTCTAGGCTTGTAACAATTGACGAAAAATTCCTGCTGACCATTACAGACACATTGACCAATACGGGCGGCGGCGAAGCCGTTGCGCAAAGATATGGAATTACGCGCCAACACGGACTTGCTGATGACCTAACGAACTTCTTTATCATCCAAGAAGGACCAATTTCTGTCACAGGCGGAAAGTATCACGAGTATAAGTATAAAAAGACGGCCAAAAAGGGTGGCTGGAGCGATACAGGCGAATCAGGCTGGGTCGGTCTCACCGATAAATACTGGCTCCAAGCCGCGATTGGGCCGCAAGGCAAACAAATGCGTGCGGAATATGCTTTTCGCACCATCAATGACCAAGATGTTTATGAAGCCAGCTACTTAACGGACCAAACGATCTTAACCGCAGGCGCAAGCATTACATCAACGGCTTATATGTTTGCAGGCGCCAAAGAGCGCGAAACGCTAAAAACTTATGAAGAAGACCTCGGTATCTCAAGCATGTACAATGCCATTGGTTGGGGTCGTCTGAAAATTCTCGTAAAACCGATTAGCTGGGCGCTAGCAGAACTTGGTAAATTAATCGGCAATTATGGCATCGCGATCTTAATTCTGACATTTCTAATTAAACTGATCATGTTTCCGCTATTTAACAAGCAATATGCTAGTCAAGCCAAGATGAAGAAGGTTGTCCCAAAAACCAAAATACTTCAAGAACGCTACAAAGATGACCGCGTGAAACTCCAACAAGAAATGATGGCGCTTTATAAAAAAGAAGGCGTCAACCCTGCGGCGGGTTGCTTACCTCTCATTCCGAATATTTTTGTATTTTTCGCCCTCTACAAAGCCGTGTTTATTGATATTGACCTGCGTCATGCACCGTTCTTTGGATATATCCGAGACTTATCTGCGGCGGACCCATTATCTATCTTAAACGGCTTTGGAGCCTTGCCATGGGATAACATTCCCCTCCAATGGTTAACATTGCTGGCAATTGGACCTCTGGCGATTATTTACGGCGTATCCATGGCTATGACGATGATGCTCAGTACACCGCCAGCTGCGGGGGCGAGCGAACAAGCCGCCATGCAAGCCAAGATATTCAAATGGATGCCATGGGTCTTCATGTTTATCATCGCACGCTTCCCTGCCGCTTTGTTGATCTACTGGACGTGGAATAATGTCCTGTCTTTCATCCAACAATATGTGATTACCCGCAAAAATGGTGTCACAACTCCCATAGATAAATGGGTGAATAAAATATTTGGCAAAGGTAAAACGCACATGGCTTCGAATGACGAATGAGCCTGAAGATAAACCGCGTTTCAGCAAAACTGACCTTGAAACAGGACGGCTTCTATTTGCACGCGATGTAACTTTCATGCTCTCCGCGGTTAGTCTTGAAACTTTGCCGCCTGCAACTCTTCCAGAAATATGTTTTGCAGGGCGTTCAAACGTCGGTAAGTCCTCGTTGATTAACGCGCTCACAAACCGCAAAGGGATAGCTCGGGCTTCCAACACGCCGGGCCGCACACGGGAACTCAATTATTTTAATATCGATGAGCGGTTACATATCGTTGATTTGCCCGGTTATGGATACGCTAAAGCTTCAAAAGTAGACATTGCCCGTTGGACCAAGCTCACGCGTGAGTTTTTGAGAGGCCGCGCAAATTTGCGCCGCGTTTTCCTTCTCATAGATAGCCGCCACGGATTAAAGCCAAATGATTTGGAGTTAATGAGCATGCTAGACGAAACGGCGGTCATATATCAAATTGTTCTCACCAAAATCGACAAGTTGAAAAAAGGCCAAGCCGAAACTGTCTATGCACAAACCCTCAAGGCCATTGCAAAACGCCCTGCCGCTTATCCCGATATTATCACAACCTCATCGGAGAAAAAAACAGGCCTAGATATTTTGAGAGCCGAAATTTCGACTTTAGCCTTAGGAGCTTAAACGCTATAGTCCATAAACTTGTCACCTTTTGTTAATCATCTTGTAACCCAAACTCCCATATCCGAGACTTATGTATAAACGCCGAAAAAATGAAGATGGATGGCACAGCGCGCAAACGCTCTCTGAAGCCCTACCCTTTATCCAGCGCCATTCTGGTAAAACAGTCGTTATAAAATTCGGCGGAAATGCAATGGGCAGCGAAGCGTTAACCCAAGCCTTTGCCAAAGATATTGTCTTGCTGCGCCAATGCGGATTGCACCCTGTTGTGGTGCATGGCGGCGGGCCACAAATTGGATCTATGCTAAAACGGCTTGATATTAAAACAGAGTTCAAAGACGGGCTTCGTGTGTCTGACATGGAAACCGTTGGGGTTGCCGAAATGGTTCTCTCTGGCGCGATTAACAAATCTATTGTCTCCGCCATAAATCAAGCAGGCGGCAAGGCCGTTGGCATTTCTGGGCGTGATGCAAAACTTATAACCGCCCGCCCGTTAGACGAAGCTCTGGGCTTTACTGGCGTACCTATTGATACGGATGTATCGCTAATAAAAACGCTGGCGACAGATGAATTTATACCTGTTATCTCGCCTATAAGCGCGGGAAAAGATGGTCAGGGATATAATATTAATGCCGATGTAGCCGCAGGCGTTCTCGCTGCGGCTCTGAATGCAGCTCGCCTAATACTGCTCACAGATATAGACGGCGTGATGGATAGAGAGGGAGATTTAATTACCGATTTATCACACACGGATGCACAAACATTAATAGATGACGGTGTGGCCACAGGCGGAATGATTCCAAAACTTGGAACAGCTATTTCTGCTATTCAAAACGGCGTCGAAGCTGTCGTGATTTTAGATGGCCGCCGCGCCCACGGCTTATTAGTGGAATTATTTACAGATGTCGGCGCAGGGACTTTGATAGGATAAATGCGTCTCATTACGGCCCTTATATCTAATTTCGCCCTCATTGCGCTCTTTGCTACGGCTGCGCACAGTCAAATAAAGTCTGATAGCACGTCAGAAAATTGGAAAATTTGCAATCAAACGTCTTATGTATTGCAAGTCGCGAACGCCTATATGCGCGGCGGTAGAGTCCAAGCTTCGGGTTGGCAAAACATGAATCCGGGTGTTTGTTTATCTG
The DNA here is from genome assembly GCA_039962885.1 of Litorimonas sp. Classification (GTDB taxonomy): domain Bacteria; phylum Pseudomonadota; class Alphaproteobacteria; order Caulobacterales; family Maricaulaceae; genus Litorimonas. The sequence goes on from JBDVGI010000091.1 coordinate 12,619, forward strand.
AAACCCCTCCTGCAGATTCCCCGAGATTCTTATATGCGCAAAGCGCGCCTATCCATCAGGGTGACATACGTGACTGGTCAGGGAATATTGAGTTATGCGTCGATGATGCAGATTTTTTGATCCCTGCAACGAATGATTGTCGGGCCGAAGGTTTTATCCCGCGAAGATATTTAGCTGTTAACCCCGCCGAGTCTCAGACCGACCTTATCGAACCTGCTGAATTTGGAGAAAACGCTAAGATAGCGGGCCTACAACGCCTATTAAAAGATGCTGGTTATAAGATCTCTCGCATTGACGGGGTTGCAGGACGCCGCACACAGCGAACTATCACGGCATTTAAAAAAGATGAATATTTGGACAAAAACCTGTCTGATGAAGCGCTTTTTAACGCTCTGATAGAGTCCGCTAAAATCCATAAAGTCTCTGTTGGTCTTGAAATTTGCAATGAAGGCACCAAACGCATTTGGAGTGCCATAGCAACACGCCATCAAGGCGGATGGCAATCACGCGGATGGTGGGATATAGAACCCAATAGCTGCACAAAGCCTTACAACGCATCGCTTCAAGGGACTGAAGCCCATATATTTGCTCTACAGGAAAATGCAGATGCAGCAGGCAAAACTTTACCCGATAGACATTTGCGCACTATATCCGCTGTGCCATCTCAATTCTGCATTGGCGAAGCTAAATTCGCCGCGACTGGACGTGAGTTTTGTGCGGAAAACGGCTATAATATTGTGAATTTCAGGCCTGTTTCTACGGAAAATGATGGCACCAAAGTGTCTCTAACTGACGCTGATTTTTTCGACTTAAATAATACAGGGTTGCGGCGTTAAATTATGACACAGCTCCCAAACCTAAGACAAGAATTGTCACACATCCAAAACTGGGTGTTTGATTTAGATAATACCCTTTATAGCGCCAGCGTGTCTTTCTTTGATCAAATTGATCGCAAGATGACTGATTTTATTAGCCGTTATCTTGAGCTTAATCCGCGTGAAGCCCGCATGATACAAAAAGAGTATCTAGCTGAATATGGAACATCCCTTTCAGGACTTATGGCAGTGCATGGTATGGACCCTGCCGAATTTTTAGACCATGTACATGATGTTGATTTATCCATGCTAAAGCCTGACCGTGTTTTGAGACAGAAAATACAGGCCCTTCCTGGAAAAAAATTCATCTATACGAACGGGTCTCGCGGACATGCAAAAAATGTCGCAAGCCATTTAAATCTGTTTGATCTTTTTGATGGTAGCTTCGGCATAGAAGATGGTGATTACATCCCTAAACCCAAACGCAGCCCTTACATTAAGTTTTGCGATCAATTTGACATTGACCCCAGCATAGCTATTTTTTTCGAGGACGGAGTTCGCAATCTGGAAGTTCCTAAACATATGGGCATGGTGACAGTACTTGTCACAAGCAACGCCGATTGGTCACACGAGCCAGAAATTACGCGGCCCGCAAGCAAAACCACCCATGCCAGTTACGTGGACTTTGTAACGGATGATTTGCCAAATTGGCTACCCCTTTATACCTAAAATTATATCATAAAAGTCATCACTAAGGCACCTTGACCCGCGCCTTGCTCGCTCCTACTTAGGGGCTATGACTATACGCCCTATCTTAACCGTTCCAAACCCAGTTTTAAAAGAGGTTTCTAAACCCGTCAAAGCTGTCACTGATGAAACACGCACACTCATGGATGACATGGTCGAGTCTATGTATGCTGCAAGCGGTATTGGACTAGCGGCTGTACAAATTGGCGTTCCAGTCCAAGTCATCGTTATGGATTTAGCCCGCGACGAAGAAAAGCCTAATGTCAAATATTTCGTCAACCCTGAGATCCTCGAAGATGTCGATGCCCTTAAACCCTATGAGGAAGGCTGTCTTTCAGTCCCTGACGTCTTTGATACGGTCGAGCGCTCAGAGCGCGTGCAAATCACCTATTTAGATTACAATGGCGAGCGCGTTACAGAATGGGCCGAAGGTCTTTATGCCGTTTGCATTCAACACGAAATGGACCACCTTAAAGGGATTGTGTTTATTGATTATCTTTCGCGCTTAAAACGTGAACGCGCCGTTAAAAAAGTGGTGAAGGCCGAGAAAATAAAGGCTGCGGGGTGATAGGTTTGATCATAACCTGTCAATCTGTTTTCATCACATGACCCTTTCCGTTGTTTTTATGGGTACGCCTGATTTTGCCGTACCTAGCCTCGCAGAATTGCTCGCCAGCGGTTTTGACGTCAAGTGCGTTTACACCCAACCGCCGCGCCGCGCGGGACGCGGAAAGCAGCTCACGAAATCGCCCGTCCATCAATTTGCGGAGATCATGGGAATTCCCGTTGAAACACCTGAGAACTTTCGCAAACCTTCGGTGATTAACACACTAGAAGCAGTTAACGCAGATGTCGCCTGTGTTGTCGCTTATGGCCAAATATTGCCGCAGCGCGCCTTAGAGGCCCCGCAATATGGATGCCTGAACTTGCACGGGTCTCTGCTGCCGCGTTGGCGCGGCGCTGCTCCCGTACAGCGCGCGATTATGGCAGGCGATACGGATACAGGCGTGCAAATCATGCAAATGGCCAAGGGGCTTGATACAGGCGATATATTGCTGTCTGAAACATTGCCTATCCAAAATGACGACACAGCCGCAAGCTTATCAGAGCGCATGTCGCGTATCGGCGCTGGCATGTGGCCGCGCGCCCTCGCCGCCCTTGAACGCGGCAGCTTAACCCCAATACCCCAAATAGGCGAACCAACATATGCTCATAAAATCGAAAAATCCGAAGCTCGTATAGATTGGAGCCAAACCGCAGCGCAATTAGACTGCCACATTCGCGGCCTAGCCCCCTTCCCTGGCGCGTGGTGCGAGATGGGTGGTAAACGCGTCAAGGTCCATATGGGAGCGGTAGAGAGCCAAGCAGGGACAGCAGGCGACGTTTTAGACGATAATTTATTAATCGCCTGCGGGTCTGACGCGCTGCGTCTGACCCATGTTCAACCTGCGGGGAAATCCGTGATGAGCGCGCAAGATTTCCTGCGCGGGCATGATGTAGCCGTCGGCACAAAACTGTCTTAATGCCGCGCTATAAACTCACCATAGAATATGATGGCGCGCCTTATATGGGCTGGCAGTGGCAAGACCACGGACCGTCTGTGCAAGGCGTCCTAGAGGCCGCCGCCGCCAAACTCAATAAAGGCAAACCCACCGAGGTTTACGGCTCTGGCCGAACGGATAGCGGCGTGCATGCGCTGGCCCAAATCGCGCACATGAATTTGGAGGCTGAAATTCGCCCTGATAAATTACGAGATGCGATGAATT
>JBDVGI010000092.1:0-2033 GCA_039962885.1 Litorimonas sp.
AGCCTGCGCAAATGTTCATGCAAAAAGGCAATGCTGCCTTTATGCACGCGCATGCCTTCCCAGACGCCATCGCCTAAAATATAGCCCGAGTCGAACACGGAAACCGTCGCGTCCTCCCGCCTTTTCAGCTCTCCATTTACAGATATCAGAATATCAGCATTGCGTGGGTCGTCGGTGTAATCATGGACACCGTGGGGAATATCAATCATGCCTAATAACTAGCACATACGTTGAAGCGGTTCTAGCAAATTTCGCGCAGAGATTATGAGGCTTAGCACAAACCCTAACAACCATGCTATGAAACCGTCTTACCCAAATGGATCATCAATGCTCTTGCTCGGCTGCGTGAACCAAATAGGGCCGTCATGCCCCATATAAAAATGATCTTCTAGGCGCACACCAAATTCCCCATAAAGACAAATCATCGGTTCATTAGAAAAACACATCCCCGATGCGAGCGGCGTATCATCACCCCAATTTAAATAAGGCCATTCATGGATATCCAGACCAATGCCGTGGCCTGTGCGGTGCGGTAGGCCTGGGGTCTTATATTCAGGACCAAAGCCCCTCACCTCTAATTCTTTCCGCGCGGCTAAGTCTACATTACCGCAGCGCACCCCGATTTGCGCAGCGTCAAAGGCTTTAGCCTGCGCGGCCTTTTCAGCATCCCAGACTTCTCGTTGCTTATCGCTTGGTTCTCCGAACACATAAGACCGCGTAATATCGGAGATGTAATCGTGAACTTGGCAGCCTGTATCGATTAAAACCATATCTCCCATCTCTAAAGATTTAGGCGTTTTCACGCCATGTGGAAAAGAAGAGTCAGGGCCAAATAAAATAATTTTAAAATAAGAACCTTTTAACGCTCCAACTTTGCGGTGCGCCTCGTCAATAAAGGCTCCAACTTGATCCGTTGTGATGCCCTCATAGAGCATAGAGGCCACCGCTTTGTGAACAGCCAATGTCATATCCTTAGCTCGCTGCATTAAAGCTAACTCAGCAGGTGATTTTATCATGCGGCAAGCCGCTGTAATTGACGCACCATTGGTAAGCTCAAAATTAGGACTTGCCTGCGCAAGACCATCTGACACAAAGAAAGGCGTTGCTTCGTCGATACCTACCTTGCCTTTGGAGATATCACGTTGAGCCAGATACCCTCGTATAAGGCCATAAGGGCTTTCATGCTCTTCCCATGTGAGAACATCACCTTTGATAGTCATAAATTGCTCAAGCGTGCCTTCTTCAAATGCAGGCGCGATATAAACGGGGTCGCCAGATTGCAAAAGAATAGCCCCCACCATACGTTCTGACCCGCGCCAGCGCGTTCCTGTGAAATAATAAAGTGACGTGCCCGCGTGCAAGTATAACGCGTCCATGCCCTGCGCCGCCATAAGCGACTGAGCCGCGTGAATACGCTGTGTATATTCATCCTGAGAAATGGGCATAATGCCTATGGTCATATCGCTTAGGCCCGCCAAAGCTTCGCTCGCCGTTTTTCCGCCTACACCTTTAGTCATATGCTTGTTCCTTTTGGAAACCCTACAACATCTAATAGGCCACAGAAACCATAAGTTTCACCTGATAAACAAAACCGTTCCAAGGTCTTTTTTACGGTTTTTTCTAGCAAAAACCCTATTAGATGAAAATCGTGACAGCTTTCTAATAAAAATATTTCCCTAAATCGTTAAAATTGGTCTATATTGCGGCGGGGGGCGAGTTTGCGATTGAGCAAACTGGAACATATCTAGGAGATATATATGCGTTTATTAACATCAGCCATTTTGGCATCGACATTCATATTAGGCACGGCAAACATAGCCAGCGCGCAAACTGTAGGTGCCTTGAAAGACACAGCCACAGATGCCGTAAAAGATGCAGCCATTGAAAAGGCTAAGTCTGCAGCGACGGACAAAGCGACTGATCTTGTTGGCGATACGGCCCTTGGCAGTGTCACAAGCGGTTCAAGCAGCCTTGGCGACGTTGCAGGCGGAACACTTGGATCCGTTGGCTCTACGAGCCTAAGCGGTTCAGAA
>JBDVGI010000093.1:0-1209 GCA_039962885.1 Litorimonas sp.
GATTTCGATGTGTAATTGGAAGTTTTCATTAAGTTGAGAACCCTAGATTTAGGTGCTTTCTTCTACGGTAGCACATCCGCTTGGATACTATCGGACTTAGCGGATAGTTCGTGCTCTGCTAAACATTTTTCATGGTTACCTAACACCTCCAGAATTTTGCAAGATGTGATTTCGCCACCTGCGCAAGCAGAGACCATGCGAGAGAGCTCTAATTCAAGGGCACGTAACTGTCTTATACGCGATTGTACGTCTGTAAGATGATGCTTCGCAATCTTGTCAATTTCTTCGCAAGTTCTGTCGCTACCTTGCTGTAGTTCTACAAAGGCCCTTATCCTTTCTATAGGAAAGCCTAAATCACGGGCATGACGAATAAACTTCAACCGCTCGACATCTGGAGCCGTATAAACCCTTTGACCACTTGGCGTTCTGTCTGGCACGCCCATTAACCCTATGGTCTCATAGTATCTTATTGTCGTTACTTTTACGCCAGTCTTTCTTGATAAAAGGCCAATGGTTTGAGATTTCATAAAAAACGCCTTGCCTCTACAGTCACTGTAGACTGTAGATAAATACGAAACTGTCAAGTTAGGACATCAAATGACGTTTCGCATTCCGCCTCTTATTCAATACTTACTCTGTGCAATCTTGGCTTGGGCTGTCAGCCAATTCTTACCCTCATTCACCTTCAACCATATTTTCTTACAAGCTTCAGGCGGCATTTTGGTCTTGTGCGGAATTATATTGTTAAGCTCGGCAGTTATGGCCTTCATGAAACATAAAACGAGCGTCAATCCCGTCAATCTAGATCAAACGCAATACTTAGTCACAAAGGGGTTTTATCGTTATTCCAGAAATCCGATGTATCTAGGTTTTTTGTTGCTACTTATAGGTCAGGCTGCACTGCTCACAAATCTTACTGCCCTAATTGCACCCGCAATATTCTATGCTGTAATGACCACTATTCAGATTAAGCCCGAAGAAAAAGCGCTTACGCTCAAATTCGGCGAGGCCTATATAGCATATTGCCGACGGACACGGCGCTGGCTTTAACATGTTTAGCCTTGGCCCAAACATTGCTAATCTAGCGTTCACACTATCGCTTATTTCGATAGCCGCTATATTTGGCCTCTCCTTTGCCACTCTGTGCATTAAAAACCTGACGTTCTTTCCCCCGCCATCAAAGCAATCTTGGCAAAGTAAAATATTTTT
>JBDVGI010000094.1:0-2591 GCA_039962885.1 Litorimonas sp.
ATGTCTTCCATAAGCGGTAATCAGCTTGCAACGGTAATAAGTCGCGCTGACGTAAATGATCGAGCCATTCTCCGTGGGTTGGGCTATCTTTAAACCAACTATCCTCTAGCTTAAACAAGGAGGCGAAAGCTTTATTATGGAACCGCATTTTTTGATTAGCTGAAAAAGTGACAATCGCTTCATCCATTGAGTTTAAAAGTGTATCATGGGCGCGAATATGAACCGTTAGAGCCTCACGCAAGGCCTCAGTCTCACTCGCATCTATTGCAAGGCCTGCAACGCCGCCATTAATTGGAAAAACCGATAAAGCTGTCGCGCGATTTTGACCGCCCATAACAATATTTCGCACCGCATTAACCGTTTTATGACTGGATAAAGTCGTTTTAGCATCTTGAGCCGAACTGTCATCCAAATGAATTTGTTGGCTCAATACCTCACGCATATTACTAGCCCCAACTGCATCGACATAAGCTGCATTCACCCATGTCAATTTGCCCGATCCATTCATTCGCCAAAGCGGAAAAGGCGCTCGGCTCATCATTTCAATAAAAGCAACAGGTTCAACTTCGGATGTAATACGGTTTGTTTCAAAGCGAGAGATAGCCTTGCGTTCATCCTCCCCCCTAATGGACGCATCTTCAAGCCATAATACCACTTGCCGCCCAGCAACGCGGCCATCAGCCTCCAACACATTACCTTCAGGCAACACAATAGAGATTGAAAACGGCTCACCTTTGTGGCGCAACTGTCCAATATAATGGCGTAGCGTTTTTGATTCCGTTTGTTCAGAAATTGTATTTAAGTCAGAAATTCCATTTAAGACGCGCATAGCGAGATCTTTGGCTTTACCACTATCTGCGAACCGCATCATAGAGGCCAGAGCCGCAGGGCTGCCGTAAACACGAGGTTCGCCCCAACCTGTTTGGCTTTGCTGCGTGGTTTCTTCCCACACTAAAATGAGGCCAGGATAAGCTCCAAAAATAGAATCATAACGGCCAATTTGATTGTCGAGTTCAACGGCTTTATCTTTCCAGCGTTGATCCTTAGTGCCTTGCTGATTGATAGCTCTAAAGGCAAAAATAGCCGAGATTATGGCCAGCAGAACTGCCCCAATCGTAATCATCAAATTTGCGTCTAAATTCTCTGGCATCACTCGCCCTAATTCTCGCATGTGGATGATATATGCCATGAACCCCCTGGCCACAGAATATAACAGGCATAGACAATCAGAAGCAGGTTGGAAAGTGGCAAAAACATAATTTCAGCCCTCAATTCGCCTTATAAAGTTAAAACTTTTAAACCCCGCCCTTTTAAGCGGCTAACTTTACAATTAAACTGACAAGATCATCCGTGATTTTATCAACTTTGCCGGCATCATCACCTTCGGCCATAACGCGAATAAGGGGTTCTGTCCCAGACGCCCTCACGAGAACACGACCTGCCGTTCCAAAATCTGCTTGCGCATCTTCTATGGCTGACAAAAGCTCTGGATGTTTCATAGGTGATATACCCGTATAGCGAACATTTTTCAGCATTTGTGGTACGGGTTCAAATTGATCAAGAACTTCACTTGCAGGTTTGCCGCTCCGCACGATTTCCGCTAAAACTTGTAAAGCCGCGACTGTTCCGTCCCCTGTTGGCATAAAGTCCGTCATTAAGATATGCCCCGATTGCTCACCGCCGAGGTTATACCCATCCATGCGCATACGCTGGGCCACATTTCTGTCGCCGACACGAGTGCGAATAAACTCTAGATTCCTATCTGAAATAAAGCGTTCCAACCCTAAATTTGACATCACTGTTGCAACAATTCCAGGACGTGCGAGCTGTCCGCTACTATGCCAACCCGCCCCGATGAGGGCCAAAAGTTGATCTCCATCAATGACGCGGCCTTTCTCATCGCACATAATGAGACGGTCAGCATCGCCGTCAAGAGCGATACCCAGATGAGCGCCTTTTTCAAGAACCGTTTTCGACAAAAGCGCCGTATCCGTAGACCCGCAACCTTTATTAATATTTCTCCCGTTTGGAGCGACTCCGATGGGATAGACTTCCTCTGCGCCAAGCTCCCATAAAATAGCAGGCGCCGTTTTATAGGCTGCACCATTTGCACAATCTATCACAATTTTAAGGCCCGTTAAGCGCATATCTCGCGGGAATGTAGATTTAGCGATTTCAAGATAACGGGCTTGCATATCTTCATACCGAACCACTCGTCCCAATTCATCAGCATCAGATAGCTTTCGCTCTGAATTTGTATGCAAAATAGATTCTATCTCCGCTTCAGCAGCATCTGAGAGTTTACATCCATCTGGACCAAATAATTTAATGCCATTATCCTGATATTCATTGTGAGACGCTGTAATCATAACACCCATATCGGCGCGCAAGGTTCGGGTTAATGCAGACACAGCCGACGTCGGTATGGGCCCCGTTAATTTTACGTGCATGCCCATAGAGGTAAAACCTGCAACTAAAGCTGGTTCAATCATATATCCAGAGAGCCGCGTGTCTTTTCCAATCACAACAATAGAATTATGTGCATTTTGACGCCGAAAATACCGTCCCGCGGCTTGGCCAAGATTCATAAC
>JBDVGI010000095.1:0-7141 GCA_039962885.1 Litorimonas sp.
CATATCTCTTCGAAATTTAGCCGTATGTTCGTCCGTCCAACCATCTAAAATCATGCTTTACCCCTTTAGTCTCAAATAAAGCGTTAATCCGTGTACAACATCATGTTACAATTTTCACCCTTAAAATTGATACAATCTGATCTTCTCAATATCGTGCAAAAGCTATGCCAGTTTTAGCAACGCCTCTTCATAATCGTTCTGTTTTCTTACCCAGCCCTTTAGCTAGCCTTGTTAGTATCGTAAATAATCTTTCTAACATGCTTTCACAAAGCACACCCTAAAACGGCTTCAAAAAGCTTAAACTCACATAAAGCTTTGCGGGTCGATATCAATTTTTATCTTATATTTGGTTTTTGGTCGAATTTTCTCGCGCCAAACCCGCATATATTTTGATAAGTTCACATCTAGCTCGGCTTGAATGAACAAACGTTGTCTAAATTGACCGCGCAAGCGTCCAATAGGAGCATCAGACGGGCCTAATATCTCGACCCCTTCTGCGCGCGGTGCAAGGTTGACAAATTTCGTCGCCAGTTTTGACACTTCACGGTAGTCTGGCCCGCTTATAATAACTGCGGCTAACTTACCAAAAGGCGGTAAAGCTAACATCTCGCGCATGGCTAACTCCACGCCAATAAACATCTCTCTATCGCCTGCAGCTAAAGCCTGCAAAGCTTCATGTTCTGGCTGATGGGTTTGTATAAGGGCGCGCCCAGGCTTATCCGCTCGCCCCGCACGTCCAGCCACCTGCGCAAGCGTTTGATATGTGCGCTCTCCAGCGCGAGGATCTCCGCCCGCCAAACCAAGGTCTCCGTCAACAACCCCTACAAATGTCAAATTCGGAAAATTATGTCCCTTAACCACCATTTGCGTCCCAACAAGGATGTCAATCTGGCCCGTTTCCATACGTTCCATACGCTCTTTGATCGCAAGCGGGTTACGCGTCGTATCCGAGCTGAAAATCTCTATCCGAGCCTGCGGAAAATGCTCGGCGGCTTCCTCGGCAACGCGTTCAACACCTGGGCCAATAGATGTAAGACTGTCATCAGCTTTGCAATTCGGGCACGCCTTGGGCATGGCCATAGAAAATCCCGTCAAATGACACATGGCTCGTCCTGTCGCTTTATGCTGCACGAGCCAACTATCTGTATCTGGACTTTTGAGCTTCTCACCGCAATTTCGGCAGATAATAAGCGGAGCATAACCTCGGCGATTTAGATACAGCATTGCCTGTTCGCCGCGAAGATTGACTGCGTTGATGGCAGCTATTAGGGGCGCCGATAAAAACTGACCTTTCTCTGGCGGGTTATCTTTAAGGTCTACCAAATCAATTTCAGGCAATGTGACCGCGCCGGGACGTTCAGGCAAAACAATATGAGCAAATTTCCCGCTTCGGGCATTGTGCAAACTCTCAAGAGACGGCGTAGCTGAGGCCAGTACCACGGAATGCCTGCCAAGCTTGCCGCGCACCACTGCCATATCACGGGCATTATATATGACACCCTCCTCTTGCTTATAAGACGTATCATGTTCTTCATCGACGACAATCAAACCAAGCTCGGGGAACGGTAAATAGAGCGCAGATCGCGCGCCAACCACTAATTTAGCTCGCCCTTGCGCCACTTCGCGCCAAACACGGCGGCGCGACGCATCGCCCATCGCGCTATGCCATGCCGCAGGAGCAACGCCAAAACGCGCCTCAAACCGCGAGAGCCCTGCTTGTGTTAACGCAATTTCTGGCACAAGGATAAGCACTTGTTGTCCTTGACGAAAGGCTTGCGCGGCAGCTTCGAAATAAACTTCAGTTTTGCCTGAGCCCGTGACACCATCAAGCAAGCTGACATTAAAATCTTTAGCTTTCACCTGCGCGATTAAGTCTAACGCAGCCTCATTTTGAGACCTCGTTAGCACCCTGCCCGCAAGCTCTGGGTTTGGAATGCCAAATGGCGCGTCGACAGGACCTGATATAGTCCGAAGCCCGCCCGCTTTGGCTAAACCACTTACGACGCCTGATGATGTCCCTGCCCGTTTTGCGATTTCACTTGCGCGCTGCGGGAACGGGCCGCCTTTTTCCAATATAGCGCGGCGCGCACTTGTCATTTGGCGCGGCAACTCTCCGCTAGGTTCATAAAGTGTGACAATTTCGCTCGGCTCAAGCGCCTTGTAAGAGCGAACAACCATCCGCAACACGTTTCCAAGCGCAGCGCCATTATACCGCGCTGTCCACGTTATAAAGTCTAGTATGACAGGCGGCAAAGGCTTGGCCGCTTTAACTTGAACTATGTCTTTTAGCTCTCGCCCTGCCTCGGCCTGACCGACACTCATGACAACGCCGAGCTTTATTTGTTTGCCAATCGGAGCGAAAACAAAGTCCCCAGCTTGCACGTCCAAGCCCGCTGGCACTGCGTAATCAAATGCCGCTGGCACATTCACAGGAAATAATATTTGAGCATTTGGCCTCATAGTGATTCATGTGATAGCAGAGGCTGAGCTAACTTACTGCCTTATTTATTCCTCTTTGGAGCCTTCTTATGAAATTTTTTGTTGATAGTGCTGACCTTGATGCGATTTCCGAACTTGCCGACATTGGTCTTGTTGACGGTGTCACAACGAATCCCTCAATTATCGCTAAATCCGGCAGAGACTTCAAAGAGGTCATCAAAGAAATTTGCGCCATTACCCAAGGCCATGTTTCCGCCGAAGTTGTCGCCACACAAGCCGAGCAGATGATTGAAGAAGGTCGTCATCTTCGTAAAATCGCTGATAATGTCTGCGTGAAACTACCGCTAACATTGGACGGGCTTAAAGCCTGCTCGACATTGTCTCGCGAAGGTACGCCAACAAATGTGACATTATGCTTCTCGCCAAACCAAGCTCTACTCGCGGCAAAATGCGGGGCCACATATATTTCGCCTTTTATTGGACGTTTGGACGACATTGCACTCGACGGTTTAGAATTGATCGAGGACATCCGAACAATTTACGATAATTACGGCTTTGAAACCGAAATTCTCGCCGCATCTATTCGGAACGCAAACCACGTCAAGGATTGCGCGCTTGTTGGCGCTGATGTGATGACTGCCCCGCCAGCTGTGATTAAAGGCCTAGCTAGTCACGTTTTGACCGATAAAGGTCTGGCGGCATTCCTGAAGGATTGGGATAAGACAGGCCAAAGCATTTTATAGCCAAATTCATGTCTCAATTAATGCTTTATAAACTATAAGGCGGCATTTTTCAGGCCTTATCATAAGGCTTGGTTATGTCGTCAAAATCCCTATCATCTCTCGTAATATTCGCAATTTACAGCGCGGCCTTATCGGCCTGTTCGTCCGTGAGTGACAAAATTCCTGTTGTAAAAATCGAGCGGAAAAAACCACAAGTTTTACAAACACAAGATGTTAGTTACCTCTCCCCTTCTGCGATTGGTTCAGGATCAAATCTACAAAGCGCCGAAGCCGCTTTAGTTTGCGAAAATGATAACATGCGGACACGCGCAGCCGATGATAACTATAAAAACGACTCGGCACGGGTATTAATCCTAGAAGATAATGACAATAATTCCTCACAAGTCGTTGGCGAAGCCAAAGTCAATTGCCGTGAATATTTCGTCAATAAATCAGCTGGAATTGTCCCTGCCAATTACGGCAGTAACTATGTCTCTTCGCAGCCGCAACCTCAGCCTCAATATCAAACGCCGCGCACAATTTCGACACCTAGACCTGCCGTGCAATCGCAGCCAGAGCCAATTCAAACACCCCGCAAAGCGACACAATCACAGCCGCAGTCACAGTCACAGTCAGGCCTGTTTTACTCAGTCAGCCGCGGCGATACGCTTTACGCGATTGCCAAACAACATTGCACATCAGTGGATGCGATCAAACGCCTCAACAATATTGACAACCCAAGAACATTGGATGTGAACACTATATTGCGTATGCCTGTCGGAAATTGCCGCTAAGACGATTAGATCTCAAAATCTGGATCTGTAATCGCAACATAGGCCGGTTTAATATTTCCATCACGATCAAATAATAATGGATGATCAAAACGCACGTCAGGGTTAGTGTTCAGCGCGCTATCCCCGTCATGAACACCCCATAAGGTCACCGACTCGACGAATGAGCGCTCAGTTAAACCCTGAAAAACATCCCTATACAGTTGCGCTTGGCGCGCGAGTGAAGCCTCAGGCGGATTTGGCCCTAAATCTGGCAGACAATTCGTCCCTGTTTCAAAGCAAGTCCCAGGGTCACTATACATTGTAATATCCATTTCTGTAACATGCGTAATAAGCCCTAAAAACTCATTATTCACGGCATCAATAGATGCCAATACAGATTCTGCCGTTGTTTCAAGACGCAAATGCGTTTGATGTCCAACCCCGTCAATCGGGATGCCTCGCTCACGAAGACGGCGTATAATATCAATCAACCATCCAAGCTTACGCGGCTCCTCGGTGTTAAAGTCATTAATGAACAATAAGGCATTTGGGTCCGCCGCGCGCGCAGCCAGAAAAGCCCAATCAATATAATCCGCATTCCCAACGGCGTCATACCATTCGGTCATTCTATCAGGGCCAACACCGTCATCCCCCCTGAACAAATCAACTGATACAACCTCATTTACGACATCCCAAACTTGAATACGGTCTTTGAAATGCTCAACAACCGTACCAATATATGTATCCAAGCGTTGCCGAATATCATCACGGCTGCCTTGCAAGAAATATTCAGGTGTCACTTCATGCCAGAGCAAAGCATGTCCGCGCATTGGCAAGTTATTTTCTAAGCCAAAATCGACGATTCTGTCGGCGCGTTCAAAATTAAACACCCCTTCTTCGGGTGCAATAAAGTTCATCTGCATTTCAAACTCAGGCGTCATAGCATTAAATTGCGACAAAGCCAGCTGGGTCGATATACCCATCTCATCTGTTTGCGGACTTGAAAGCGCTACGCCGATTTCAAAATTATTTTGGAACGTATCCCGCAATATTCCTTCAGACGGCGCGCCAGAGGTTGGCGGAGGCGGAGGCGGAGGCGGAGGTGGCGGTGGCGGTGGCGGCGGTGGCGGTGGCGGTGGCGGTGGCGGCGTAGTCGTCCCAGACGGCGAGGAGATCGAACCCCCAGAAGCTCCGCAAGCTGACAAAACCAATGAACTTGCACCCGCGAGTAATTTCAAGCGGTCACGTGCTGTAAATTCAATCATTGTGTCATCCCTTTTATGAGGCTTACATCTCTTTTCATCATTCGGAAAAAGACGTGCTCGCACATCAAGGGTATATATAGATGGATTTTAAACAGCCGATTAACAGCCTAGTAATTTTAAGCAGCCCGATCAGGCCAAAAGCCTAAAAATGTAAGCTATGGTGAATAAAGTCTTAAAAAATTAAAGACAGACTTATTCGTTTAAGTCACAGCCTTTAAAACTGGACGATAAGCATCACCTTCAGATTGCGCACGATTTTTTGCATCATTATGCACCATGCCGTTACCCGCACTTGTACTTGTGATAGAGGCATAGCGTTCAAGCTTGCCTTTTTGCGCCATATTGATTTTCCGAAGTGTGTCCAAATCCTCGACCGCTTGCACGAACTTACTATGAAGAGCCTCATATTCAGCTCCAGTTTCCTTAACCGCTGCGGCGCGGCGTTCTGATTCACCTGCCGTTACTCGCAAGCGCTGTTCATTACTATCATTACGCTCACGCTCAAACTCTAAGGCCTGACGTAAAGCGGCGATTTCATCATCATAATGCGAAGATGTATTTTCCTGTATGCGCATTTGTGTATTAAATTGCTCAACTTGGTTTTTAAGCCCAGCTAATTCGTCATCACGACGTTTTAAGGTATCTTCAAACAATGTACGTTGTGTTTGCACATTATAACTCGCTGTCTGCAGTTCAGAGCGCGCCGCAAAAAGCTTTTCCTTCAAATCGGCATGTTCAACCCGCAAGACTTTTAATTCTTTTAAAGTCGCATCGCTATCTTGCGTTTTTTGCTCGAGTCGAGACGTTGCTTCCTCTTCCGCTTTTTGTAATTCCGCTAGGCGGCGACGTTGAGATGACAACTCTGCAGCTTGGCGCGCAGTATCTTCCTGTAAGCTTTGCATGTTAACTTGGACAGCTTCTAGCACATCCTGATCTTGGTCATTTTGCACTTGAAGTTCTGAAATTTCACGTGCGTTTGCCGCAAGTTTTTCTTCTAATGATTTTTGCAGGTCATCACGTTGAGCAAGTTCGACTTTAGCGTCCTCAAAGCGCTGTGAAAAATCATCGCGTTGTTTCTTAAGAGCAAATAACTTTTTTTCTTGTTCATCAGTCCATGCCGACTTTTGACGCAGTTTTTGTTCTGCGTTTCGGACATCTGACGACAAACGCACATTATCACTTTCAAGGCGCGCGGTGTGAACAAGCGCCGCCTCCATTTTCGTGATCGTTTTGTTTAAGCTTATCATGCGTTTAGCGGCAATTTTTTGCTGCTCAGCCCCCGATTTCAAATTCCCGGTTAAAGCATCTACAGCTTCGCGAGCTAATGTGACTTCATCTGGCGAGACCGAACTTTGCACACCAGAAGGTGTTAACTTCGACTTTGGTTTAAAAAGTTTCATAAAATCCCAGCCTTAACAGTGACAGTTGGAATCACCAACTGTCTTCATCCTTGCGCAAAACTGATGGATTATAGTTAATGCCTTCTTAATGACTCGGTAAAATTTTAACAGTTTTTAAAATTTATACAGGTCGCCTACCAAGCTTACCATGCACTCTTGGGCGCAACACAATACGGTGCCATAATAAACCGATTCCAGTTAAAGCAAATAAAAGCGCTAGAAAACTCGTCAAGCGCAGCCACCATGTGTTAAAACTGTCCTCACCTGTGATATCCATGATGTGCAATCTCCACATAAAATCAAAAACACGCCAAAGCCGTGTCCGCACCGTCGCAAGCTGTCCTGTTTGCGCATTTATATAAAGGCGTGTTTTTGCTCGGTCATTATATTGCGCTTGCCAGACAGGGTGCGGACCTTGATATTCACGCGGCGTTTCAGAGAGTTTCTCCAAACTTATCATAGTGCCATCACCTTTATAGAAACGCGCAGCCATAGCCCCAATAGCGCCTTTATCTAAGGTCAATATAGCCCCGCCTGTATTG
>JBDVGI010000096.1:0-3610 GCA_039962885.1 Litorimonas sp.
ATATCAAGCTGTGTTACCGCGCCCTTATTGCTTTCGTTTGCGAATGTTTGGACGGGACCTAGTTGAGTTTCTTTATCCCCAACAACGACGTAGACCATGTCGCTCTCATTCAAATAATTTTCAGCCGTGTTTTTAAAATCCTCTAGGGACATATTGACGAGTTCTTTTTGGTCGTCCTCGACGTATTTTTTACTTTTGCCATATTTACTAATACGTCGAAGTGTGGCGAGTTTTGCCCCCAGAGATTCAAACGCACGCGTGTTTTCTTTTATCAATTTCTTTTGCGTGAGCTCTACATCGTCAGCATCAAAATCTTTGCCGTAATTGATCAACATATCCTTGATCACATCAAGGGAGGCTTGTGTTGCATTTGCGCGAACACTTGTTCCGATGTTTAAAACCTGCGGAGTTAGTGCCGTTCCCATGCCCGAAAACGCCCCATAGGTGTAGCCTTTCTCAATGCGGAGAGTTTGAGATAAATCGCCGCTAATGCCTCCGCCAAGCTTTTCATTGGTGAAGTTGATTTGGTTATAATTAAGGTCTGTCGCCGAAACGCCGAGGCGACCAATCGACAACACGCTTTGCTTACTACCAGGGACATCAATGAAAAATACTTTTCCAGCATTATCTTGCGCAGGAATATCATAATTTGGCGCTGTAAACCCGCCTGTGTTGATATGTTGTGCAATGGGTTCAAACGCTTTGATAGCCCGAGATTTAGGAATATCACCCGCAATATGTATGCGTGCATCTATGTTTGAAAACATAGAATGTACCGCTTGCAAATCTTCTAAGGTGAGGGTTTCAACAGTTTGGGTTGTTCCAGATGATGGTAGACCTAAGGGATGAGATGACCCGTAAATAAGCTTGTTTTGTGCCAATCTCGCAATAGAGTTTGCATTCGCCTCGCGGCCTTTAATCGAGGTGAGGGCTGCAGATTTTACGCGGTCAAAATCGGTTTGTTCAAAACGTGGTTGTAATAAAATTTCCTCGACAAGCTTAAGTGTTGCCTCAAAATTTTTCGCCAAGCAGGTGCCGCTAATAGTAAAATCTTCCGTTCCTGCGCGTACGTTAATGCCAGATCCTAACAGTCCAATTGCTTGTTCAAGCTCTGCGGGTGTCTTCAGAGCTGTACCTTCATTCATAAGGCGGGCCAGTAGCATGACCTTACCTTTCGCTTGTGCCGTTTCTAAATTATTGGCCCCCGCGTTAATTGTAATGTCAAAATTGACCAAGGGTGTTTCAGAGTTCTCAATCCCCAAAATTGGTACATTGTTTTGTAATTTTGTTTCCCATATATCAGGCATTTTCACGAGCGGTAACTCTCCGAAAGGCGGCTCGGATCGATCAAATTTAGTGACTGTTTTTTCGTATTGCGCTTCGGCGCCTTGGCTGACCTCTTCATTGGCTGCGCCGCTTTTAACTTCTTCAATCCACACTTTCGCAAGTGTCGAATTTTCAAGAGCTAGCTCACTTTGTCCTTTCGGTACAAAGCTAGTGATGACGGCTGGCTTGCTTTTGAGATATTTATTATACGCTGCCATGACGTCATCGGCGCTCACGGCGTTCAAACGTCTCGCAGCTGTCATGGCAAATGCAGGGTCGCCAGCAAATTCATTATCAGAGGCAAGTTGATTGGATTTCCCTAAAACTGTGGATATGCTCGAATAGAGAATTGTTTCTTGTTCCGCTTTGATACGCTGTAAGTCTTTGGCATCAACACCTGTTTTTTCAAAAGTGGTAAGGGCTGTTTGCAGAGACTTATAGACATCGTCTAAATCCGTGGCCGCATTTGCTCTGATACGAAAGGTAAACTCCCCTGCAATTTCCGAACTATTATTAAAAGACCCCACATTTGGCGCGAGTTTATCTGTCTCGACGATTTGTTTATATAAAACAGAGTTTTTACTACCGCCAATGATTTGCCCTAAAACCTCAAGGGCTTGCTCAT
Organism: Litorimonas sp.; assembly: GCA_039962885.1. GTDB lineage: Bacteria > Pseudomonadota > Alphaproteobacteria > Caulobacterales > Maricaulaceae > Litorimonas. The sequence goes on from JBDVGI010000096.1 coordinate 1,952, forward strand.
CCTCATGATAGCCTTCAACTGTTGGGAAGGTTAGACGAAGCTCGGGCAGTTTGGCGAAATTATCTTCGAAATAAAGTTTCTTATCGGCATCCAAGACAACTGGCATTGGCGCGAGCGGTTCAATATCTTGGCCTTTAGGAATTTCGCCGAACCATTGCTGTACCTTGCGTTTTGTGTCTGCGATATCAATGTCACCAACAATGGAAAGGGTGGCGTTATTTGGACCGTAAACTTGCGCGTAGAACTCTTTCAAATCATCAAGTGTAGCGGCTTGTAAGTCTGGAAGAGACCCAATGACCGTCCAGCTATAAGGATGACCTTCGGGATAGAGGTTCTTTCGAATAACTTCGCCGGTATAGCCATAAGGAGCATTATCTACGCGTTGACGTTTTTCATTTTTTACAACTTGTTTTTCACGCTCAAGCGCGTCTTGGGTCACTGTATTAATCATGTATCCAAGGCGATCACTGTCGATCCAAAGTATTTTGTCAAAAGCATCTTTCGGAACGACTTCGAAATATATCGTGCCATCACTCCAGGTTCCGCCATTGCGCTGTCCGCCCCAATCAGGAATAGCTTTTCGATTCCAGCCGCGCGGGACATTTTCAGAATCGTTAAAGGCCATATGTTCAAAGAAATGCGCAAATCCTGTTCGCCCTGGTTTTTCGCGGTTACTTCCCGCATGAATAACCGTTGTTAAGGCTACGATTGGATCGGATTTATCTACATGCAGAATAACTTCAAGGCCATTGTCTAGAGTGAATTTTTCATAATCTAATTTAAATTCTGACGTTTCTGTCGTTGATGTTTCGGGATGTGATTCAACCGAGGAGACCTTGTCTGTACAAGCCGTCAAAATGCATGCTGCTGCGCCGCAATAGAGTATATGTTTGAATGTCATGACTGGGCCTCATTAATATTATAATGAAACTATAGAGACTTTCGAGAGCTTGTCACGGCGTAGTGTCAGGATTTACTTGCCAAGTCGTGGAATATTTTATGGGTTTATAGGCAAGGTTGCCCAATGGCTGTTTCAAACGCAAATAAAAAGCCGAAGCATAAGAGCCTCGGCTTTGATGTCATTAAGTTATGTAGATGTAGTCAGGCTTAGCCGCCCCAGTTACCTGTTACCATACATGTACCATCTGGTTGGGCTTTTGTACCAGACGGGCATGCGATCGTTGTGCTGGTGCTGTGTGTCGTGCTGCTACCGGTTGTTGTGCTGCTACCGGTTGTTGTGCTGCTGTTATGTGTTGCACCGCTATCAGTTGTCGTGCCGCTACCATATGATGTAGCCCCATTATTGATGACGGAATTGGCTTCTCCTTCAACCGCAGATTCGATGCGGGACTTGCCCACTGCCAGTGCTGCATCTGTTTTAGAGCCGCCATTTAATAAGACTTTACCAGCTGTTACGGTTTCTGAACCGCTTAGGCTCGTAGAGCCAACGGATCCAAGTGTTCCGCCTGCAACTCCGCCAAGACCTTCAAGGCTAGGTGCGCTGCTCGTTACGCTGTCAGTTACGCTGCCAGTTACATTGTCAAGAACAGACCCGCTACTAGTTTCAGCCGCGTCTCCTTTAACCACAGATTCGATGCGGGACTTGCCCACTGCCACTGCTGCATCTGTTTTAGAGCCGCCATTTAATAAGACTTTACC
>JBDVGI010000097.1:0-2389 GCA_039962885.1 Litorimonas sp.
AAGAGACTCCGTAATCGCCACGACATTTCGCTCATACCTTTTTTTTCCGCGCGCCTGCGCATCGCAACATAGCGCACATCTTCGCCGTGACCGAGATTGCGCTTTGCCAGATATAGCGTCAGGCGTAGGCCCCATATGATAGGCAAGGCAGCTAACAGTATTAGATAAGGCGTTCGAACGGGAACCAGATAAAGACACACGGCGGCAACAACTAAAAACCCAAAGCCCCAAAATATATCAATCAAGCTCGCATCTTTAACGGCGATGCTAATGACCCATAGCAAAGTCAGTAGACCAAAGACGACCACCGCCGCATGGGTGAAATTAATCAGAATATCTACGAGCATGACCGAGCCTTATGATGTTTTTATATCCTAACAGATAAGGCGGTGCATTGGCAATGCGGCTAAATTGACGCGCAGCTTCGTGACATTGGTTTAGGCGGAGTTGTCGCGGTTTAGGCGGAGTTGCCGCGCCGCTCGTCCAATATATCCACAAAACTGTGGTTCACATCGCGGTGTTCGGCCTCATCCGCGCGCACAGCTATGATGACATCGCTCAATCGCGCGTTCTTATCCAATTGCCAATAATCAATCGCGATTTGCGGGGCTGGGACGTTTTCTTGTTTCCCTGCTTCAACCTCGGCCAAATATTGTGTGTAGCTATATACGGCCTCTTCTTCGAAATACCCTATAACGCGGTGGGCGGTGCGCGGCGCGAAAAGGTAGAGAAAGAAATAGGCGTTATAGAAAACTACTTGCACAGCGATAATCAAAAAACGCTCAAACCAATTGGGCTGCGCGATTTCTACGAAGGTCATAAGGTGCATGCGTTCATTTTCGGCTTCATCAAGCAAAGTGCGTATCCAACCTTCATCGTCGCGCATCTTACGCAAGGCCCTTAAATGCTGCCATAGCCCGCCAACCATGCCAGGTACCGCCGCGACAGTTTCCAGCACAACAGCGCGGTGACCATAACGCTTGGCAAAAACTTTATCGGCAAAGAACCGTAGAAAACGCACGAAGCTGTAAGCGACTTTGTCACTCATCGTTTTAGGGGCAATATGGGTGTCTATCGCAATGTCAAAATCGACGACGCGCGGCATTGGCTTTGGAAATTTATGATCAGTCATAAAGGCCTCCTGTTTCCTACTGCTCATATAAGGACTTTAGGTCGCAATAATAAGAGTTCAAGCTAGCGCGGGGGTGACTTTATTGTCGCAGGATGTGAGCTTGAGAAGGGCGAGTTTTAATCCCGTCTTGCTTCATAAAGCGCAATTCCTGCCGCCGTGGCCACATTTAAGCTTTCGGCTTGCCCGAGGGCGTTTGTGCTCATCATTGGGATTTTCGCCAATTGATCGCAGTTTTTACGCACGCGCTCACGCAGGCCAGGCCCTTCTGCGCCCATCACGATGACGCGTTTCCCCCCGCCTTGTAGGGCTTGGCTTAAAGACAAATCTGTCTCCCCTGCTAGGCCAGTTACCATCCACCCAATGCGCTGTAAGTTTATCAACGTGTTGGCGATATTGGTTTCAAGACATACTGGCACAGTTTCAAGGCAGCCGACGGCGACTTTGGCCAAAGCGCCAGATAAAGGCGGCGCTTTACGGGTTTGCATCACGACGGCACTTACGCCAAAGGCTGAGGCAAGCCGTAACATCGCTCCGACATTATGCGGGTCTGTGATTTGGTCGAGGACGAGAATTAGAGCGTTCTTACTGGCTTCGTCCGCAATATCTTCGAGAGCTTTCCACTCTAGCGGCGCAGCTTTAATCGCTATACCTTGATGCACAACGCCGCGCGGGACGGTTTTGTCAAGGGTTTGAGGTAGGACTATACGCGCAATGGCCGCGCCTTCAGGCAAGGTGAGCCGCGTATTGGCCGCTTCGGTCATAATAATGTCGTGTATGGTACGTTTTGGGTTTGCAAGGGCCGCCATGCAGGCGTGCGTGCCCCAAATCCAGCCCGATCCGCCTTCGTGGCCCTTACCGCTACGTCTACTTTGTGATTCTTGACCAGATTTCGGCCTATTGTTTGAGGAATTTTGTTGATTTCGTGCTCGAGGAGACTTTGGGCGAGCCGTTGCGCCATGTGTTTTGCTCGCATAAGCGCGTTTAGGGCTATTATTTTGTCCTGATTTACTAGAATTTGGGGTCTTATCTATAGTTTGGTCTTGGCGGCGTGTTTTTCTTGTAAATCTGCTATTGCGCGTCTTGTCGTTCATCTCTATATACCCGCTCACTAATCAGAACACTAACTCTGTTCGTTGCGCCGCTAACACGCCAGTGGTTAAACTAATAGGGTCTTTTTTGTTGGAGGTATGGTATTTTTTTTCAAACTAAGGTCACGGTTTGAGAAATTAAAGTGGAGAGGTGGCCGAGTGGTTAAAG
>JBDVGI010000098.1:0-32613 GCA_039962885.1 Litorimonas sp.
TGACTGGGGGCATGACTCTACGGCGCAGCATAAGGCTGGCTCAGGTTCCAATGCTGCTTTGTCTGATGATGAAATTAAACAGGCTGCACAAGACTCACTCAATGCGCTTATGCTTATTCGGGCTTATCGGGTTCGCGGTCATTTGATCGCTAATCTTGATCCGTTAGGTTTGCAACAACCTGAACCACATCCAGAGCTTAGGCCAGAAACATATGGTTTTGGCCCTGAGGATATGACTCGCCAAATTTATATTAACGGCGTGCTCGGATTGGAATATGCGAGCATCAATCAAATCCTAGATATCGTGCGTCGTACTTACAGCGAAACACTGGGTGTGCAATTCATGCATATCTCTAACCCTGAAGAGAAGTTGTGGATTCAAACCCGCATTGAAGGCCCTGATAAGGAAATATCTTTTTCGAAAGAAGGCCGTTTAGCGATTTTGCAAAAACTCATTGAAGGTGAAGCCTTCGAGCAGCTGATTCATAAACGCTACCCTGGTACAAAACGCTTCGGGATTGACGGAGCGGAAAGCTTATTGCCAGCGCTTGAACAAATTATCAAACGCGGCGGGCAACTTGGCCTTAAGGACATTAATATTGGGATGCCGCATCGCGGACGGTTAAATGTGATGGCCTCTGTGATGCAGAAGCCATATTCTGCGATTTTCTACGAATTTTTAGGAGGCGTGTCGGCTGGGAATGAAGACTTTGGGTCTGGTGATGTGAAATATCACCTTGGCGTGTCAGATGACCGTGAATTTGACGGCAACCGTGTGCATTTATCGCTTTCCCCAAATCCGTCTCATCTCGAAGTTGTTGGCCCCGTGGTCATGGGAAAAACTCGGGCGAAGCAACAAATGGCCTCTGGCACATATCAAAGTCATAATCCCGAACAGAGCATGGCCGTAATTTTGCACGGTGATAGTGCATTTGCAGGCCAAGGCGTGGTGACGGAAAGCTTTCAAATGAGCCAAATTTCGGGTTACCGAACTGGTGGAACTATTCATGTCATCGTTAACAACCAAATTGGATTTACAACAACACCTGACGAATACCGCTCTGGTCAATATAGTTCTGATGTAGCTTTTATGGTCGAAGCTCCTGTGTTTCATGTGAACGGAGATGATCCCGAAGCGGTGGTTTTTGCGGCGCGTATTGCAACAGAATATCGCCAAAAATTCGGAAAAGATGTTGTTCTCGATATTATGTGTTATCGCCGCTATGGCCACAATGAGGGCGATGATCCGAGCTTTACGCAGCCCATTATGTATAAGGCGATAGGTGATCTCCCTTCAACGCAAACATTATATGCACAACGATTAGTTGGGCTAGGGGATTTGACTGAGGGTGAACATCAAAAACGCGTTGATGATTTCTATGCGTATTTAGATAATGAATTTGAGAAAGCCAAAAGCTATGAAACCCAACAACCTGATTGGTTGCAAGGTGTTTGGCAGGGAATAACCCCGCCTGACGCTACGGAAGGAGCTCGCCGCGGGGTCACATCTGTTGATGTCTCTGTTCTTAAAGATATCGGCACAAAAATTACAACAGTGCCGAATTCTGTCAATATTCACCGCACACTCAAACGTATTATCAAAGCCCGCGCTGAAAAAGTTGAAACGGGTGAAAATATTGATTGGGGTCTGGCTGAGCATTTGGCCTTTGGGACTTTAATTATAGAAGGCCATGCTGTGCGTCTATCTGGTCAAGATTCAGAACGCGGTACATTTGCCCATCGCCAGAGCCGTTTCGTAGATCAGGTCAGCGAAGAAAAATATACCCCGCTTAACTCTCTCTCAGATACCCAAGAATATTATCAAGTGCTAAACTCGCACTTATCCGAAGAGGCCGTTTTGGGCTTTGAATATGGATTTTCGACGACGTCTCCTGATGCTCTGACGATTTGGGAAGCGCAATTTGGCGATTTTGCCAATGGCGCGCAGGTCATGGTTGATCAATTTATATCTAGCGCTGAACAAAAGTGGCTGCGTATGTCGGGTTTGGTTATGCTTCTTCCGCATGGCTATGAAGGCCAAGGGCCAGAGCATTCATCCGCACGGCTTGAGCGTTACCTGCAAATGTGCGCTGAAGATAATATGCAAGTGACGAATATTTCGACGCCTGCGAATTATTTTCATGCTCTACGTAGACAGCTTAAACGTAGTTTCCGCAAACCGCTCATTAATATGAGTCCAAAGTCATTGTTGCGGAATAAATTATGTGTCTCGACATTGGCTGAAATGGGCGAGGGATCTGAATTTCACCGTGTCTTATGGGATGATGCAGAATATCGCCCAGAGGTGTCCGAGGTCGATTTAGTGGATGATAAGGACATTAAACAGGTCGTCATATGTTCTGGAAAAATCTATTATGATCTTTTTGAGGAGCGCAATAAACGCGGGCACAATGATATTTATTTATTACGGCTTGAACAATTTTATCCATATCCAGATGATGCCATTCAGGTGGAATTAAAACGCTTTAAACAGGCTGAGGTCATTTGGGCGCAAGAAGAGCCAAAGAATATGGGGGCTTGGTCCTTTATTGAGCCTTATATCGAGGAAAGTCTGTCCGCGATAAAAGCTAAACAAAAACGCGCGCGCTATATTGGGCGACCTGCGGCGGCCTCGACGGCGACAGGAATCTCCGCTAAGCATAAAAAAGAACAAGCCGATATTTTCGACAACGTATTTGCAACAAAGTAGACCTGAATTATGACTGATATTACAATTCCAAATGTGGGCGAGTCCGTTTCCGAAGTCACTATCGCGACATGGTTTAAAAAAATAGGCGACACGGTAGCTAAAGACGAGGCTCTGGTCGAATTAGAGACGGACAAAGCTGCACAAGAACTGGTTGCGCCTGAAGACGGCGTTCTGGAGGAAATTTTAGTTGCCGAAGGCGATGTGGCTGTTATCGGGCAATTAATTGCAAAGTTAGGCAGCGCAGCAGGGACGAAAACAGCCTCCAAAGCATCCGCTCCTAAAGCATCAACGCCTAAAGCGGCTACGGCGGATGTCCCTACTCAGTCCAGCAAAGGTAAAACGGTTAATATTGACGTCCCGAATGTTGGCGAGTCTGTCGCAGAAGTGACCATTGCCGTTTGGTTGAAACAACCTGGCGATAGCGTGGCTAAGGACGAAGCTATCGTTGAACTTGAGACAGATAAAGCCTCCCAAGAACTTGTAGCGCCAGAATCCGGCGTAATGGGAGAGCATTTGATCGCAGAAGGTGATGTTGCGAAGATTGGCCAAACGATTGCGGTTTTGATGGCCGGTGCAAGCGGAGGGGCAAGCGCAGCTCCGACGGATACGGCCTCAACACCGCCTGCTGTCAGTCGGGACGCAGGCAGTACAGGCGGCATAGCTATGCCAGCGGCGCAGCGCGTCATTGCAGAGAACAATCTCGATGCGTCAACAATTTCAGGCACGGGTCGTGACGGACGCATTACCAAAGCGGATGCTTTGGCGGCAAAATCTAACCCAGTCCCAACGGCGTCTGCGCCAGCGTCTATCCCTGTTTCAGCCCCGCGTGAACTTGGTCCGCGCGAGGAACGTGTTCGCATGAGCCGTCTTCGTCAGACAATCGCTCGCCGCTTGAAAGATGCGCAAAATACAGCTGCCATGCTGACGACTTATAATGAAGCAGATATGAGCCATATCATGGCCATGCGCAGCCAGTATAAAGAGCTATTTTTGAAAAAACATGGCGTCAAGCTCGGCTTTATGAGCTTCTTTGTGAAAGCTGTCGTGCAGGCTTTAAAAGATGTACCTAGCGTCAATGCAGAGATTGATGGAACAGACGTTATTTATAAAAATTTCTACGATATTAGTATCGCTGTTGGAACGGATAAAGGACTTGTTGTTCCTGTATTACGTGGGTGTGATGAGCTATCTTTAGGCGGTATTGAAAAAGGTATTGGCGCGTTAGGTGCAAAAGCGCGGGACGGTCAGTTATCTATGGATGATATGAGCGGAGGAACTTTTACGATCTCTAATGGTGGAGTTTACGGCTCGCTTATGTCATCTCCGATTCTAAACCCGCCGCAATCGGGTATATTAGGCATGCATACAATTCAAAAACGTCCTGTTGTTGTGGACGATGAAATTGTTATTCGTCCAATGATGTATTTGGCATTGTCCTACGATCACCGTATTGTGGATGGTAAAGAAGCCGTGACGTTCTTAATGCGCGTGAAAAACTGCTTAGAAGATCCAGAGCGGCTTTTACTTGACCTCTAGTGACCCTATTTATCATATCAATTTGTTAACCTTACCCTTTCATGCGATTATAACCATTCATTTGTATAAGCAGCCCCAATAATACTATTTTTAGGATGGGTGTGTAAAATGACACAGGTAAGTCAGGTTGATTTTGACGCTTCGCAAAGTGAGGCTGTCTCTGTAGAAAATGTAGATCCTGCATTAAAATGGCTTGGTATATTTGCGTGTTTTTCCGTTGCTTGGGGCGTGTTGAGCTTAATAACTTTTACGCTATCATTGACGATGGACGTGAATTCGGTCAATCATCTCTATTCGCCTGAACAAATAGAATATTTAATGCAGACGCCTTTCTGGGCGGGGGTTGGTAAAGGCTTTGCTGCGGGTGGTTTGTTCATTGGATCCGTTTATCTTTTACTCCGTAAGCAATCGGCATATTACTGGTTGATGTGGTCCTTAACTGGATCGCTACTAATACTGGTTGATACAGTTTTCCGTGGTGGTTTCCAAATTTTAAGCGGAATGGAAACAGGCGTGAACCTTATCTCAATTGTTGTTGGAATGTTTATATTTTGGGTAACATATAGAGCTATGTTAGACGGGCAATTACAACCAGAGTAAGCTAGACCAACTTGTACAATAAGGATTAAACTGCCCATAAATGGGAGGTTTGTATGAGTTATAGCCAAAAGCAAAAAGCGCCGTGGTGGTTTTGGGCCATTGGGGTGTTGTGCTTATTGTGGAACTTGGTGGGATGCGGGATGTATTTGGCTGAGCACCTGATGTCAGATGCTGATTATGCTCAACTATACGGCCCTGAACTCTTCGCTGTTAGAGACTTAACTCCGAGCTGGGCAATGGCTGGATATGCAGTTGGCGTCTGGGGCGGCTTCGTCGGTATTGTTTTATTGTTATGGCGCAAGGTGTTATGTCTGCCGTTTTTCTATGCGTCATTTGTGGGCGCAGTCATCGGGTTTTTGCCGTCAATATTTGACACACGCTTTTCTTCGCTCATGGGAGTTGGTGATTATGCCTTTATGGGCTTTATTTGGTTTGAATGCCTGTTCATTATTTGGTTTGCAAAAAAAATGCGTGCACGTGGTATTCTGGCGTAAATCTTTGCGCCGCGGCAGCTTCAAAATTTAAGACAAAGATTGACCTGTTATCTCTCAAAGCTTATGCCGTATCCTAACACCAAATCCAAGATTGAACGGAGCCTTCCATGTCAGAAACTTACGATGTCGTTATCATTGGCGGCGGACCGGGTGGTTATAATTGCGCTATTCGTTGCGGACAATTAGGCCTGAAAGTCGCTTGTATTGAGACACGTAAAACGCTTGGCGGAACATGTTTGAACGTGGGCTGTATTCCGTCAAAAGCCTTGCTTCACGCCACCGAGCTTTATGAAAGCGCGCAAGGTGATTTCGAAGCTATGGGTTTGAGCGTAACCGTGACGGCTGATGTTTCAAAGATGATTGCAGCAAAAGCCAAGACGGTTGATGGTTTAACGCAAGGTATTGAGTTCTTATTCAAGAAAAATAATGTCGATCATATTCGCGGGTTTGGTAAAATCATAGCGCCAGGTAAAATAGATGTAGATGGCAAGGAAATCTCGGCCAAAAACATCGTAATCGCAACAGGTTCCGAAGTTGCAAGCTTGCCCTTTATTGAGATTGATGAAAAGCGCGTCGTGTCTTCGACGGGTGCATTAGAGCTTACAGACGTGCCAGCTAAGATGACTGTCATTGGCGGCGGTGTTATCGGCCTAGAGCTTGGCTCTGTTTGGCGGCGTCTGGGGGCTGAAGTCACTGTCATTGAGTATTTGCCAACAATCCTACCTGGCATGGACGGGGAAGTGCAAAAGCAAGCGCTGCGCACGTTTAAAAAGCAAAAGATGAAGTTTGAATTATCCCGGAAAGTGACTGGGCTCGATACATCTGGAAAAACAATTAAAGTTGCCACAGAAGCGGCTGAAGGTGGTAAGCCTAAAGATATTGAGGCGGATGTCGTATTGGTGTGCATTGGCCGTCGGCCTTATACGGATGGTTTGGGGTTAGATGCCGTTGGCATTACGCCGAATAAACGCGGCTTTATCGAAACTCACCATTTTAAAGCTGCTGATGGTATCTACGCGATTGGGGATTGCACGCCGGGGCCAATGCTCGCGCATAAAGCCGAAGACGAGGGCACGGCCGTTGCTGAAATCATTGCAGGGCAGGCTGGGCATGTGAATTATGACGTCATTCCGGGCGTGGTTTACACTTACCCAGAAGTCGCGGCCGTCGGAAAAACAGAAGAAGAACTCAAAGAGGCGGGTGTGCCATATAAAAAAGGTAAGTTTCCATTTACCGCCAATAGCCGCGCGCGGTGCAACCACCAAACGGACGGCTTTGTAAAAATACTCGCACATGCCGAAACGGACGAGATTCTTGGGGCGCATATGATCGGCGCACATGTTGGAGACTTGATAGCGGAAGTTTGTCTTGCAATGGAGTTTAAAGCTTCATCTGAAGATGTAGCGCGAACATGTCACGCTCATCCAACAATCACCGAAGCGGTACGCCAAGCGGCTATGGACGTTGAAAACTGGGCAATGCAAATGTAGGGAAGCTCTGAGCGCATTAGGCTTAGATAAACTCACTGAATTCAAAAGCCCGCTCTATGGCGGGCTTTTTTGTATGTGCATCTCTGTAAATAGAGCTAGGTCAAGAGCCAAGTAAGGCCCGCATCGCGTCTAAATATGATATCCACGCCTTGCGCCCATTATCGGTGAGATGCACCAAAGTTTGCGGGCGTTTGCCTTTATACCCTTTTTCTTGACGAATATAGCCTGCGGCTTCGAGCTTGGTTAGATGCGTCGATAGGTTTCCATTACTGGCACCTGTTTTCGATAGAAGCTCTGGAAAGCTAGCGGGGTTCACAGCGGATAAATACGCCATGACACCAAGCCGCAACCGTCCGTGAATGACATCATCAATCGCGCCGAGATTTAACGATGAATCAGATGACATCTTTTGGCTCATTTCTGATTGTTATTACAGATGGAATAATAACAGTGATGCAGGCCCCTATAGCGCCTATCAGATAAATATGAAATGAACCATACGCACTAAAGCATATAGCTGACATCGTAAAACAAGCGAATGCGGCTATATGCATCCATTTAATATGACTCATTTTTGCGGTGAGGCCATAGGCCATGCCTTGTCCTGCAAACCCAACGACAACCATAAGATCAAAGAGTTGCACTGTTGCGTCGTTGAAACTTATGTTCAGCATAATGCCGACAAATAAGGTCGCCATCATGCCTGAAAATAAGATCCAAATATGATTATCAACGCGGTTGCTTACAGAGTTTACGCCGGCTTTTTTGTCTATTTTTCGGCCTAATATGATGCTCCCAATGACACCTATAAAAGAATAGGCAAGCCATAAATAGGCCAAATTCTGGATGGGTAAATCGAAGGTGTTAGATAATATCCCCCACTGAATGAAAAATGTAAGCGAGAGTAAAACACCCCACATTAACCCAATGCGTCCACCCAAAAGCGGTGTGCTTGCGCCTTCTTGCGCTAGGGTTTTGATATACTCCAAATCATCTAATGCTGTGGTGTCTGATTGTGTGTGTCCCATACTCACCTCCATGTGTGTTTTTAGGATTGATACGTTTATTTAAAAATTAGTTTGCATTACAAACTTAATTATGTCAAGTTTGAATTACAAACTAAATTGAAAAGGAGACGACTATGTTTGTGAATATTAATAAAACTCTCAAAATGAGTGCGATATGCATTATAACCGCAGCTGTGGGTGCCACCACATCTGCGGCAAACCCTGCGCAATATTATAAAGTCAATGACGCAGATGTTGCGACAATCCCTGTCACGGTAGAGCTAGGTGCTTTGCAAGTTCATGAGGCTCCGCTTTATGTATCTATTCAAAAACGGGATGAATATATGGGCATTCATGGTTATGGCGGCGTCATTCAAGCGGTGAGCAGCGAAACTATGTCGGCAACATTTAAGGTTGATACTGCAGGGGACTATGCTGTGTCCGTTTGGCATGACCTTAATAATGACGGTGTGTTTTCAATGGATGACAATTACCAAATTCTCGATGGATGGGGAGCGTCGGGCAATGTGCCTGTTAACCGTCGTCCGAAATTCGAAGATGTGATGGTAAAAGTTGAAACATATGGTGCAACTGTACCTGTTATGTTGAAGTACCCTTCTAAATAAACTACCGCGTAAGACCCGAATTTGGCTTTGCCAGATTTGGGTTCTCAGTGCGCGAAATTAAAGTTGTACAAAGCTATAGCCTCCCTATATTAGAGTCATGTTCACAGAGCTTTATAATACAGAAATTCTATCCCTGTCAGCGTCGCTAAAAAACGAAGCGCTTGATAATCCGCAAGGGACATCGCGCAAAGTGTCAAAACTATGCGGGTCTTGGGTGGAAATTGATGTGAACCTCACGGATGGTTATGTCAGCAAAGCCGCTTTACGTGTCCAAGCCTGTGCGCTTGGCCAAGCGAGTGCTGCGATCCTAAAGTCACAGATTATTGGTGCAGATTTAGCAAGCCTAACACAGGCCAGAGACGATTTGCGTAACATGCTTAAAAATGCGGGTCAGCCGCCCGACGGACAATTTGCACAGCTTAAATTACTCTTAGGGGTTACAAGTTATCCTGCCCGTCACGCCTCGACATTACTTGCATTCGAAGCGGCGGTTGAGGCGGTTCAAAATGCTACGCAGGTTTAAATGCCATTGACCCCGTAGCTGAAATACAGCTAAACTTATGTCAAAAGGGGATGTCATGTCGAAATCCACACGCCGCCCACAACAAATTTTGTCTATGTTGCGGTGTTCGTAGCTCTGATGTTACAAGTTCAGAACCCATTGTTTTGTCATAAACTGTCGTGATGCGTGACCTGTTCCTCTATCCAATGCTGGCTGCATTATGGCTTTATAAGCGCTTTATCTCGCCCGTTTTAACCGCATTTGGGGTTACATGCCGCCATGAGCCGTCATGTTCTAGCTACAGTAAAGAGGCAATTATACGGCACGGCCCTTGGGCGGGAGGATGGATGACTTTAGCAAGATTGCTAAGATGCCAACCTTGGGGCAGCTCAGGGGTTGATAACGTGCCTAAAGCCGTTACAAAGCCGCCTATATGGGCGCCTTGGCGATATGGTCTATGGCGCGGCACATATAATGAACCTGAATGAAGTTGAGTAGAGATTTAGTCATGGTAAACCTAAGATTTCCTGATGGGGCTGTCCGCGAATATGAGGCGGGTATAACGGCCATGCAGGTTGCTAAGTCCATTTCCAAGGGATTGGCCAAGAAAGTTCTAGCCGCTAAGCTTGACGGCAAGCTTGTTGATGCATCTTTGGCTATAGATACCGACCACGCGATAGAATTGGTGACGGCCCAAGACCCTGAAGGATTAGACCTTATTCGCCATGATTGTGCTCATGTTTTGGCCGAAGCTGTACAAGAGCTTTTCCCAGGTACGCAGGTTACTATCGGCCCTGTGATAGAAAATGGATTTTATTACGACTTTCATCGTGAAACTCCTTTTTCGGCAGATGACTTTGCAGCGATAGAAAAAAAAATGGCCTTTATCATTAACCGCAATGATAAATTTGAGCGTATTGTGATGGCCCGTGACGAGGCGATAAAGACATTCAAAGATATGGGCGAGAATTTCAAAGCTGAACTCATCGAAGATTTACCCAAAGACGAAACGATTACAATTTATAAACAGGGCGCATGGTTTGATTTGTGTCTTGGGCCGCATTTGCCAAGTACAGGTAAAGTTGGCAAAGCCTTTAAGCTGATGAAAGTTGCAGGGGCCTATTGGCGCGGCGATAGTTCAAAACCACAGTTGCAACGCATATATGGCACGGCTTGGGCGACCCAAGAGGAATTGGACGCGCATCTACACCAACTCGAAGAAGCAGAAAAGCGCGATCACCGCCGCCTTGGTAAACAACTTGAACTTTTCCATATGCAACCCGAAGCGCAAGGTATGGTATTTTGGCACGACAAAGGCGCTACGCTTTGGCGCATTGTTGAAGACTATATTCGTAGGCGAACTCAAGGTGCCGGTTATAGCGAAGTTAAAACGCCGCTACTGTTGAATAATACTCTTTGGCAAAAAAGTGGCCATTGGGATAAGTTCCGCGAAAATATGTTCGTCTCAGAGGTCAAACACGGCTCTCATGAAGAAATTCATGCGCTCAAACCTATGAATTGCCCTGCTCATGTTCAGGTCTTTAATCAGGGCATGAAATCTTACCGAGACCTACCCCTGCGCATGGCTGAATTTGGGTGTTGCCATAGGAATGAACCAACGGGGGCACTACATGGTATTATGCGGGTTCGAGGTTTTACCCAAGATGATGGGCATGTCTTTTGCTCTGAAGATCAAATCACAGGCGAGACACAGCAATTTATCGACCTGCTAAAATCTGTTTATGAAGACTTTGGATTTACAGATTTGAAAGTCAAGTTTTCTGACCGTCCTGAAACGCGGGCAGGGACAGATGCAACATGGGATAAATCTGAGACAGCATTAATGGACGCCGTGACAGCAGCGGGTTTGGAGGTTGAACTCAATCCAGGAGAGGGGGCTTTTTATGGCCCTAAACTTGAATTTGTGTTGCGCGATGCGATTGGGCGCGATTGGCAATGCGGTACGTTACAGGTCGATTTCGTTGTACCAGACCGTCTAAATGCCAGTTATGTTGGCGAGGATGATCAACGTCATGTTCCCGTGATGTTACACCGCGCCATTTTAGGGTCTATGGAACGTTTCATTGGAATATTGATTGAGAATTATGCAGGGCGTTTCCCGCTTTGGCTCTCGCCTGTGCAAGTCGTGATTGCAACGATTACGGGTGAAGCCAATGATTATGCCAATGCCGCAGCGGAGAAATTACGCGCAGCAGGCTTGCGTGTTGAAACTGATCTTCGGAATGAGAAAATCAATTATAAGATACGCGAATTATCTGCGGATCGTAAAATTCCTGTCATTGCAGTTGTTGGCCGTAAAGAAGCCGAAGACGACCAGCTCGCTCTACGTCGTCTTGGTAGCCGAGACCAAGAGATATTATCATTAGATGATGCGATTTCAGTTTTGAGCCAAGAGGCAAAAGCGCCTGATCTATCATAAAAGGTTTATCCTTCAATGATCAAATATATGGGATGAACTTTGGACGGATTATTACATAAATTGCCCAATAAGGTCGTCTGGTTGGCTTTATGCCTTATGCCGTTTTTAGCAATTGCGGGGGGGTTGGGGATAGCGCCTGTTGGTTTCTTAATTGGTCTTATCGGATGGGCTGTCCTTGTGACGTCATCGCAGGCTAAAAAGGTAATTGCGGCGCCTTGGTTTTTGGCATTATGCGCTATGTTAATTTGGTGCTGTGTCGCGCAATTATGGAGTCCATATAAACAAAGTGGATTTTTAGGAAATCCAGTTTTGCTTGGGATAATCGTGGTCGGGTATTGCGGAGTTATACCGAGTTTCAAAAACATAAATCCGAACGCACAAAATATATTATGTCATTTATTCTTGGCAAGTAGTGTGCTGGGAATTGGTTTAATGTTTATAGATATTTTATCTGGATTTGGTCTGTCTACCTTAGTTGATCCTGTCAATCCAGGTGAAGTTATTCATAAACGTCAGGGCGATGCAGAACAAAATTTAGGCCGCGGTCTTTTGACATATACGCAGTTTCTGCCCGCTATAATTTTAATGTTTATAGTAAAGTTTAAACAGGGGTGGTTGACGATTATCCCGATGGTTTTTATTCTCCTTCTAACCGCGCATTTAAATAGATTAAGCTTGCCATTATTTGTTATAATTCCAACGCTTCTTATCATGGGCTTAACGTGGAAGTTTCCGCAATTTATGATAAAAGCCGTTTTTTGTTTACTTATTTTACTTGTGATTTGTGGACCATTAACGGGATTTTTATCTGGTTTGCTAAGTGATGAACAGCTTGCGGAGTTACCTTTGTCTGTTGAACATAGGCTTCGTATGTGGGCATATGCTTGGGAAAGAATACTAGAAAACCCATGGCTTGGAAATGGATTTGACGCATCTCGAAGCTACCAAGATACCTTTATATCTAAAGAAGGTTATGAGATTGTCATTGTCTCTTTGCATACACATAATGCACCCGTGCAAATTTGGCTAGAAATTGGCATGATTGGAGCTGTTTTGTCGGCGCTTACTCTAGTAATGTTGATGAAACCAGCTTTACGGTTTTCGAGTAACTCAGCTCGAGCTAGTGCGCTGGCGGGTACAGTTATGGCAATCGCTTTGTTTGGAGCGACAACGATCGGCGTGTGGCAATTTTGGTGGTGGGGGAGCATGTTCATAGCCATTGGCATGTTGCATTTAATTCCTGCCGCGCCGTCCCAAAAGATTCAATAAACACATATATGCGCCTTTGTGTTTCTTTTAACATTTTGTGGAATTATTCTGCCGACACAACTTGCTATTTCTCCGGCAGCAGATAAGAGCTTTAGAGGCTCGCGACATAGGACAAAATATGACAGGCGGTGTTCCCAAAAAAGCATCAAAAGATAGTAAGTCGTATAAGGGTCAAACTTTAGCCTCTAATGAAACTATTAGCGTTGTCATGGTAAGTTATAAAACGGGCGCGGTTTTGATTGAAGCTGTTAATGCCGTTTTGCAAGATGAAGATATCTTTGAATTAATTATTGTTGATAATGGAAATTCAAAAGAAGCGCGCGCGCAACTTGCTCAATACGTACAGGCTCACGGCCAAGTGCGAATCTTACAAGGGCATGGGAATGTTGGATTTGCACGGGGGTGTAATTACGGGGCAAAACAATCTCTTGGAAATTATATATTATTTTTGAACCCCGATGCTGTTTTGACGAAGGGGTCAGCACGTAAGGCTGCAAATGGGGCGAACGCATTAAACCGGCCGTGGATAATTGGCGGTTTGTTGCATGACATTCACGGCAAAGAGCAACGCGGCGCGCGGCGAGGGGAATTAACGCCGCTGAGTGCATTTACAGGATTTACGGGATTAAGCCGTTTTGCAATGTTTAAATCTATTCACCGCGAAGCGGAGCCAATGCCGTCTGAAGCTGTACCTATGAAAACGATAAGCGGGGCGTGTTTAATGATAGATAGACCGTCATTTGAAAAAATAGGTGGATTTGATGAAGCCTATTTCTTGCATGTAGAAGACATAGATATTTGCCGCCGCGTTCGCCAATTAGGGGGCGATGTTATCTTTTCTCCGCATATGAGCGCGCTGCATTATGGCAGTACGAGTAAGGTTCATCGAGGCAAAGTTGAAATTGAAAAATTCAAAGGTTTTATCTATTATTTCTGGAATTATAAGCCTGGGGTCATACCGAAATTCCTCACAGCTTTGGCCGCGCCGTTTATCGCAACTGCCTTATTCGGGAGAGTGGTTTTGTCAGAAATTCAAGTCGTTTTGAAAACTCGCTGATTATTTGCAAGGCTTTTATTCAAGCTTTATGAACACGGCTTTTTCTGAATAATATGAATGTTGACCGCATCACCCTTTGAATAATTAAATCCAGATATGGGCTCTGATATATCTAGACAAATATGGTTATCTTGGGCGAGCGTTTGGATGTTGTTAAATAGATTTTCTTGTGTGCCGGATAGGCTATCTATTAACAAAATTCGCCCTGATTTTAAGGCACTCACATCAAGAGGGTTAGTCTTTAACCCCAGCTCAATATTTGTCCCCAAATGATAGACAAGGCTGGGTTCTGTATAGCTGGGAGATAACAATGTCGTATCCTGCAGGCGGGGTAGACGCTCATCCAAAGCCTGTGCAATTCGAGCGGATGTATTAAAGGTTTCAAGCTCTGGGAGCAGGAGTTTATACCCGCCAATTGAAATGATCATGGCCGCGCATATGACGGAGTAAAAGGCGGGCTTAATCTGACCGCGTGTGATATTAAATATAGCATATAAGCCTGCTACGCTGGCGAAAGCTCCAATCACAAGACTCGTTGTTTTTTGCGCAATTTGGCCATGCTCGAAGCTTATATAAATTAGGGCAGAAAATAGCATGGCACTGGCTAGCAGGAATAAAACATTATTCGCAATCCGAAGTCTTTTGAAAGCCCTTATATGCGATACCTCAGATAAGCTTGCACCAATCATAAGACAAAAGGCAGGATAAAGCGGTAAGCTATAATGCGGAAGTTTTGTTGGCATAAGCTCAATGATGACCCAAAATGGCAAAATCCATAAAACGCATAGCTGTAGGGTTTTAAATTCAGAGCTCGCGTTTATTTGTTTTTTTTCTGCGCGAAAAATACGTATTCCGTTGGCGATAGCGGGAAGTAAAAATAGGCTCGCAGGCCACATCATTATCCAGATTAACGCCGCATGGTATCCCGGCGGACCAGGGTGCTTTTCTTGGCTACTGATAAGCTTCCCGCCTAAGTCTTGACCGAGGCTTTCTTTAAAAAACGCTCCGTCTGTTACAATGTAAATTCCAATAGCCCAAGGCAGCCAAATCAGTAAAAAAGTAAAAATAGGGAGAGGTTTCAATAATGGGCGTGCCCATGAAAGCTCTCTATTCCAGAGCCAAAAACCAATAAAAGTAAGGGCTAAGATCGCAAGTAATATCGGCCCCTTTATCATCATGGAACCGCCTAGCGCTATCCAAAACACCCAAACGGGTAAGCGAGATGACGCGGGAGTACCATGTCTTAAATGTCCAAGCGCGGCAAAGACACAGGCCGATAGGCCGCACAAAATAGCATCCGTTTTGGCGATATGGGCTTCAAAAACAAATAATAATGACGCCGCCAAAAGCGCTGCGCTAACAAAGGCTGTGTCGCGGCCAATTAATTTTGCTCCGCCCCAATATGTAGCGAATATTGCTAGTAAAGCCCCAAGGACTGAGGGTAATCTGTGGACCCAAATTTGACGTTTATCCGGGTTACTAAAGACTTTAAGCGCGGCGCTTTGCAGCCAGTAAACGCCAGCAGGCTTTTTATTGCGGGCTTGGTCTTGAAACCGAATGTTCATCACATCCCCCGTTTGAACCATTTGTATGCTGGCTTGAACATAACGGGCTTCATCTCGGTCAATAACAGGTAAGCTTGCAAGGCCAGGCAAAACCATCGCTAATGTGAGAAGCAAAAGCATGAAAATATGCGAGCGCGTAGAAGAATATGGAGCGATGTCCGACATGGGTAGGGCTTAACCCATGCAAACAAAGGCGCAAAGGGATTTTGTGACATATGGAATAGACTGCCTGTAAAACTTCGCCATATTCCGTGCATTGCGCCTTGCGCTTTTGCATGCCAGTAAGCGGTATGGCACAGTCAAATCATATCACGAAGTCTCCTATCATCAGCGTGGTCATCCCTGCGTATAATGAAGCGGAAAATGTTGGTAACCTTGCCGCAGAAATCCATGCCGCTATTGGCGACATGGCTTATGAAATGATATTTGTCGATGACTGCTCCAATGATGAAACGGGAGAGAGGTTAATCGCGTTAAAGGATAGCTACTCTGCGCTGCGCGGGGTTTCGCACCACGTCAATGCTGGCCAGTCTCGCGCAATTCGAACGGGCGTGATGGTTGCGCGCGGGGTATTTATTGCGACCCTTGATAGCGACGGACAAAATGACCCAGCTGATATTCCTGCGCTCTACGAGCAATTGACCCGCATGGATGCGCCAGAGAATCTTGCAATGGTTGGCGGCCGGCGCGCTAAACGCCAAGATAGTATTGCTAAGAAAATTGGTTCTCGCATTGGCAATGGCGTGCGCAAAGCCCTTCTAAAAGATATGACTGATGATACAGGGTGCGGCTTGAAAGTATTTTCAAAGGAAGCCTTTTTGCGGCTACCATTTTTTGATCATATGCACCGCTATATTCCGGCGTTAATGTTGCGCGAAGGTTACGTCATTGAATTTTGCGATGTGAATCATCGCTCGCGTGAATTTGGCGTCAGTAAATATACGAATTTTGGACGATTGCGCGTATCCATCGCCGATTTACGGGGCGTTATGTGGTTAAATCGCCGCGCCAAAAACCCGAAATCTTGGGACGAGTTATAAGCAAATGGGCACGCCTAAATTACCTGATATGACCCTATTGGATGCGGCGAGGATTTTGCAGGCCTCATATGAAGCCTTGCCAAGTCAACACCTTATGCAAGCCTTAATTACGGATAGCCACGCCGCGCAAGAACGGGGGTATTATACTCCCCAAGAAGATGAGAAGCTTCGCGATAGTTTTGCTAACTACCTCGCGATGCGTGCGGCGATATGGCAGATGATACAAGCCATGAAGCCGCGATTTAAACAACTCTCTCGCCATGGACAAATGATACAGTTGAGCGAGACCGAGACGTGCGCTTTTACAATCGCATTTTGCGGGGCGCAAATCATCGTCGGTACGGGTGAATATTTAATTGATCTCGCGCGCGGGAGAGATATGGTTTGGCAAAAGCTAGATGAAGCAGAAATTCGCTATGGCCTAGCCCGAAAAAGTTTCACGCGGCTTTATCGCCAGCTCACCTCGGCTTTCCGTATGTCAGGATTTTATCAAGCCCGCGATTATTATGATGCTCATAAGGATGAATTGCTAAACACGCTAGAGCGCAATGACTTGATGCAGATTGCAGATATTTTGCGGCATCTCAACCTCCCCAACGCGCCGCGCGGAGAGCATTTGCGGCGTTATCGCCGCTTTGTGCGTTTCTCGA
The DNA here is from genome assembly GCA_039962885.1 of Litorimonas sp. Lineage (GTDB taxonomy): Bacteria > Pseudomonadota > Alphaproteobacteria > Caulobacterales > Maricaulaceae > Litorimonas. The sequence goes on from JBDVGI010000098.1 coordinate 16,987, forward strand.
TGCGCCGCCGTGGTCTCTCTACTGCGCGCAAAACTATGTTCGCTTTATTCGAAGCAACTGGCTCTGACATTGCAGAAATGAAGATCCCGCTCGTGAAAAATATTGGGGCGCAGAAACGTGTTACAGATAATATTATTGTAGAGTTGAAACCGCATTTGCGCGCGGGTGATGTTATTATTACCCGTCATGATGACGCGATGAGTAACTTGTTTTTGCCAGGGTTTTGGCCACACGGCGCGCTTTATATAGGCTCGCCTGAAACCCGTCAAAAATTAGGTGTTCCCACTATATCACAAGACTTCCAACATAGTGAAAATGTGCAGTCCATGGAGCATATTAATATCCTTGAAGCTAAAAAAGACGGCGTTTTGCTAAGACCTATTGAAGAAACTTTACAGGTTGATGCGTTTGTTGTGTTACGGCCTAAACTCACACAAGACCAAATTGGGCAAGCCCTAGCCCGAGGGATGAGCCATGCTGGTAAGCTATATGATTTTGTGTTTGATTTTGCTACGTCCGAACGCCTTGTATGCACGGAGGTTATTTACCGCGCTTATCAGGGAGTTGGCGCTGTTGACTTTACCTTATCCACCAAAGCGGGGCGTAAGTGCTTATCTGCGGAAGATGTATTAAATCAAGCTGTGGAGAATGATTGGTTTGAGCCGGTCATGATTTACGGCATAACCGAGAATAATTTGGTAAATGGACTCGCCGCTCGTGATATACTTTCCAAGAGTTTTAAGGCCAGTTTCACGGGATAAGACTACAAATAATAGATACCTATTTATATGACAGCGCCACAAATTTTCTTAAAAATTAACCTTTTCACAGCAAATCAGCGTTAAATATTTATTAAGCATAATGTTCTGCAAGACATGGGAGATTGAAATGGGAGTTTTTACAGTTTTCCCACTAATGATTATTCCCGTCACTATTTATAATTTTTTAGCCATAACAGGGTCTACGTTTGCAACCACAGAAGCCTTGCGCTTGCGTCTGGATACTGACTTTCTGTCAGTGCCTATGGTGAACGGGACAATATGGCATATTACGCCTGGGCACGCTTTGATAGCTGGAGCTTTATTGGCACTGTTTTTTGAATTGATAAAGTCAACGAGTACGGGGCGCGGCGCGGTGATGAACCATGCTTTCTCATTGATTTTATTCATTATATGCCTCATTGAATTCTTAATGTTGCCAGCATTTGCGACATCAATATTTTTCCTAATTATGCTAATGTCACTGCTTGATGTTATGGCTGGATTTATGGTGACAATTGCGAGCGCACGCCGAGATTTCGCTGTGGGTGATGGCTATGCGGAATAACCATGAGCATCAGACGCAAAATGTTAATAAATATATTTTAAGTTGTTATTTTGAATGTAATTCTGCAATCACGCACGAGTGAATTATCATTATGGATAAAATTGAATCTCATAAGACAGCGAGACTTGGCCAAGTTCGAGGCCCAGTTCAAAATGAAGCTATGACGATGAGTCAAGCTCAAGCCTTTGACCTGCTTAAATCTGTGCCGTTTACACTTCATGTCGGCGGGACATTAAATTTTAGCTTGCCTAGCCTCGCGATGCGCTTGCTGTTTTGTGAATCTATAAATCTGCCCAATAATGAACGACAATGGACAGCGCGAATGGACCCAGAAGATGTTCGCACACGTAACCAAGCCATTAAGCGTCTGACATGGGACGGGGCACGTTATGCGTTGCGATATCCTGTTTACACGCAAAAAGGCGATAAAGTTTGGGTTAAGGAAATGGGAGAACGTCTCACAGGCGACGGGGACGTACCCTTGCAGGTTACAGGTGTTATTCTAAATGTATCGGAGGAGCAAAATCGTCTTGATACGGCAGAATACCGCGCAACTCATGATGAGCTATCAGGGCTTTTCAACCGGGCTTTATTCACGCGAGCCGTAAATATGGTTGGTGCTTTGATGAAACGCAGGCAAGAAACGGCTGCGGTTTTACGTCTGCGAATTATAAATATTGAAGATATAAATAGCGTATATGGCTATGAGATTGGGGATCGTATCATCAGACAAATTGGAGAGCGTTTAAAGCAGTCCATCCGCGCGCCAGATATCATTTCGCGGATTGAGGATGCGGATTTTGGTTTATGTTTGGTAGATTCAGAGGCGCAGGCACTTGATCGTTTGATGCCGCGCCTTCAAACGGCTTTAAACGAAACACCTTACGCAACCCCGCATGGGGGATTATACGCGGAATTTGCCGTAAGCGCTACGTTTCTGGGTCAAGATACATTCGATGCAGAAGAGGCGATAGAGCAAACGAAAAGTGTTTTTGCTGCGCGACCTAACCTACAAGGTTGGAATATCGGGTATTATGAGCCTGATATGGCGGCACATTCCATCTCACGTTCGAGAGCAGAAATAACTGAAAATGATATTTTAACCGCTTTGAACGACAGGCGTGTTTCATTGGCTTATCAACCGATTATTGACGCTAAAACACGAGACTTACACCATTATGAATGCTTGTTGCGTTTACGCAGAAATGACGGCGAGATTGTCAGCGCGGGTAGATTTATAATGGCTGCAGAACGGTTAGGGCTTGTCAATTTGCTTGATCGGCGCGCCCTTGAGATTGGAGCCCAAGCTTTGCAGGACAACCCAGAACTACATATTGCCTTGAATGTATCTGCTGGAACGCTGCGCGATGAACAGTCCGCGAGTGAGTATATCAAAGCGCTTAAAGCTCTCGGGCCAAATGCCGCGCGCGTGACGATAGAGCTAACGGAAACGCTGGCTCTTGATGACCCTGCTATGGCAAGTTTATTCTCAGTTGAATTACGTAAGCTTGGTTGCGCGTTTGCTATTGATGATTTTGGATCGGGTTATACGACTTTCAGAAACTTGATGGCGATTGAAGCCGATACGATTAAAATTGACGGATCTTTTATTCAGGACATTGCAACAGAACCTCATAAGCAAACTTTTGTTCGTATGATGGTGGACTTGGCGCAGACATTCTCTGTTAAAACTGTCGCGGAAATGGTGGACAGCCACGCGGATGCAGATTTATTGCGGCGCTTGGGTGTAGATTATTTGCAAGGCTATATGTTTGGAATTCCCTCTGCCGCCCCTGCATGGCAGCGGCAAGCTTCTTAAAATCCGTTGGATAACGTGAAACATAGCTAGCTTTTAACACGCGCGCAGCGTAATTTAATCTTATGCGCGAGACGGTCACACGGCTAGAAGAGTTTTACGCCAGTCCTTTGGGGCGGGCGGCTAAAGATATGGCCGAGAGACGATTAAAAAGCTTGTGGCCAGATTTATCTGGGAAAAATGTTCTAGGTTTTGGATATTCTTGGCCTTATTTGCAGCCATATCAATTGAGTGCAAATCGTGTTGTTATGGCTATGCCTGAAAGTCAGGGGGCATTGGCCCATGAAAATACGCGCGGCGTCGCAACATGTTTGGTGATGGAGCAATCCTTGCCATTTAGCGATGCCAGCTTTGATAATGTACTCTGCGTACACGGGGCCGAGGAGGCGGAAAACTTCCCAGCTTTGCTCAGAGAGCTGTGGCGCGTTACGCGGCCAGAAGGGCGAATTGCAATCATTGCCGCCAATCGCGCTGGGTTGTGGGCGCGCTCTGAAGCGGTTCCCTTTGGAGCGGGACGCCCGTTTTCTCGAACGCAATTACGCGGCGCTTTAACCGCAGCAGGTTTTGCACCGATCGTTTGGTCGGGCGCGTTATATGTACCGCCTATAAAACGGCTAGCGACCCCAAAATTCATACATGCTATTGAACGCTTCGGGGAAACTGTCTGGCCAAGTTTCTCAGGATTAGTTTTAGTCGAAGCCCTTAAACGCCTTTATATTGACCCGTCCGATAAACCGTCTGGGTTTGTACAGCGCCCAAGTTTCAGCGCGCGCCCAATTGCCAACCGCACTGTTGATAGCTATGAGGTGGGTGATGAATAAGTCGCCGAAAACGCCTATATTGGATATAAATCAAGTCCGCCGTGAAATTGACCGCGTTGACAAAGCGCTTTTGCAATTAATTGCCGAGCGGCTTGCTCTTGCCGCGGCGGTTCGTAAGGCGAAATCAGGCGTACGGCTTTGGCGGCCCTCGCGCGAAGAAAGTCATGTGCGCGAACTGGCTGCAACCATTGCTGATACGCCTACGCGTCTTGTGTCTACAATATGGGCGGAACTGATGAGTTCAAGCATAGCCTTACAAGGGTCAATGACATTGCATGTGTCACTAGCAGGGGATACTCTAGATGTGTGGACATTGGTACGCGATAGGTTCGGCGCAGCGCTGCCTGTGCAATCTTACCAAACGACAAGCGCAGCATTGGCCGCGGCTTACGCGGATGAGGAAGGCGTAGCTGTGCTGCCGGCTCCCGCAATTATGCAAAATTGGTGGACAGTTTTAGGACCAAAAGGGGCGATGCCTGACATGAAAATTCAAACAGGATTGCCGCGAACAGGCGCGCGTAGTTGGCCTAGTGCTGTAGCTGTAGCTACTGCAACGCTGCAGCCTTCTGGGGATGATGATATGCTCATCATTGCGCCAAAATCCGCGGATTATAATGGAGCGATCATTCGGGCTGAGACAGAAGACAATGTTTTGCTCAGTGTCACGGGGTATCATGAAAAATCACCTATAGAGGGCGGGGCCATCATTGGTTGCTTGCCGCGCCCGATTGGATAGGGTAGCTGGCGCTATGAGCTTTGATAATATTTTAATTATTGGCTGCGGCCTTATCGGTAGTTCCATTGCTAGGGCTGCAAAAACCTATGGCGATGTTGCGCAGGTCTATATATCTGACCAATCCGAAACTGTGTGTGCAACTGTGCAGTCTTTAGGCTTTGCCGACGGCGTTGCAGAAGGGTCAGCACATCATTACGCAGCGCAAGCGGATATGATTATCTTATGTGTCCCGCCAGCACGTATGCGGGAGGTCGCCGCAGACATCATTCCGTCAATGAAAGCGGGTGCTATATTGACCGATGTCGGCTCAGTGAAAGGCAGTATAATCAAGAATATCACGCCGCATTTACGAGATGACATTCATTTTATTGCAGGACATCCAATTGCGGGTACGGAATATAGTGGCCCTGAAGCTGGTTTTGCAGACTTATTTAAAGACCGTTGGCATGTGTTGACGCCATCGGATGAGACTGTCAATGAAACCGCGCTAGAGGCTTTGACGCAATTTTGGCAAAGCCTCGGCGCGAAGGTCACAATCATGACACCAGAGCGCCATGATATTGTTCTGGCAACAACATCTCACGTCCCGCATTTAATTGCTTATACGCTTGTAGGGACAGCTGTGGATATGGAGACAGTCACGCAAAATGAAGTTGTAAAATTTTCCGCAGGCGGGTTTCGGGATTTCACCCGCATAGCTGCGTCTGACCCAATTATGTGGCGAGATGTGTTTTTGGCCAATAGAGAGGCAACTCTAGAAGTTGTCGATAGATTTATTGAAGACCTGACGGCTTTAAAACGCGCTATTCGTTGGGATGACGGGGAACAATTATTAGAGCACTTTTCCAAGACCCGCGATGTTCGTCGCCGCATTGTTGATGCAGGCCAAGACAGCTCGGAAGCTAATTTTGGAAGAGATGATAATTAGCTGACTATAGATTGGCCGCGCTGAATATTTCTCGGCCTATGGCTTTATCGGAGGTAAGACAGGCGGCTGCGTATTGCGTTGGCGGCCTCTTGTGTAGCTAATCAGTAATTTTCCATATTCTTGGGCGACGCGCCGAAAACGCGGTCCATTTGAATACCAATATGTGTCCTCTGTGCGCCTCACAGGGTAAGGCGTAATGCGCATGCGGCCTGTCGATGTGTTGATATCAACCGAACTAATTTCCACTTGGGCGCGCGGCATATGATAGGCCGAAGTCACAAGAATTATATGCTCATATCCTAATGATGCTGCCCAAACGGCCGTCTCTCGGGCATTGCCCAATGTATTCGTCGCGGCATAATCTAAATCAATACAACATTGCGCCAAAGTAGTATCAATGCTGATGAGATTTTGAATAGTGTCAAGTGTGGTTTTTTTATTCACACCAGAAATTAAAAGCCGTTCTCCTTTATCCATCTGTAAAAGCCGCGCGCCAGTCTCAAGCCGTCCTCCACCTTTTCCGGTCCAAACGACGATGCCGTCGGCTTTTGGCGGGTTTTGTGGTGATGTGAGTTTATCGACATGTTGGGCGAAGGTTAAAAACCCGCCGAATAAAAAGGCTATGAGGAGGGCTATTAAGAACGTAATAAACTTCAGCCAACCACGTGTTTTTGATGCAGGGTTTTGACGCGTAGTTTTATTTATATCGTCTTGAGATTGGCTCATAAACTACGCCGTTCTTTGGACAGTTGTGTAAGCGCAGAAATTCCAGCAGCCATAGCGCAGATGAGCGTAAAAAAGAGGCACAGGGCAATTAAATATAAAGTATCTCCTAGGCTTGTGCTTAACTTGTTCCAAACTAACCCGCTATCTTTTAAGGTACCAAGAGGGTTTGCAGAAAAAATTATCCATGTGACAATCGCAAATCCCGCGCCAATAATGGCGCCAACCAAAGCGCGTCTTGCGGCTTGCTCTATGAATAAGCGAGCGATGAATTTATTGCTCGCACCAACTTGCACAAGGACATTGATGATGTCTTTTTGGGCAATTAGGCTTGCGCGAGTCGCAAAGACATTGACGGCAAGGCTAGCGATCAGCAACAGAATTAAAATGACAAAGCTACCAAATACAAGGCCTCGGCTCGTGCGTTTTAATCCGCTTGCATAGCGCGTATGGTCGTCAATATTGGCCAGTATGCCTTGCGCGCTTAAGGCTGTTTTGATTTGCGCTGCGGGTAGAGCGTTATTTGCAGATTCAAGAGTGATGAGGCCTGGGACAGGTAAATCTGCGGGTAAGCTGGTGTTTCCGAGCCAAGGTTTGAGTAAATTTTTGGCTTGCACGTCTGATAGAGGGGTGATTTTTGTATCGGTTAAGAGGTTTTGTAAGGTTTCTTGAGCTATCTTCATTTCTTCGCCGCGACTGTCGGCGCTACTGATCATCACCTGCACTGTAGCACTATTGGTGAGTTGTGCGCGCCAATCGGCAGATAGCCGCGCTGCGCCGCGGGCAAATAGCATTGATAAGGCTGCCAGAAAAGCCATGATAACTAACACACATAAAAGCGCGCGGGTGTTTTTCATACGTTCAGGCAAAAGAGCTTGCGCGGATCCATTTTGAATGTTTCGCGCCATTATTGGTTTAATCCTTTATAAACTCGGCCATCTTCTATTCGTAAAATACGGGCATCAATTTCAGTTATAAGGTCAACATCATGGGTTGCGATTATAACAGTTGTACCCATGCGGTTCATTTCCGCAAATAATCGTAAAAGCCGCCGTCCAATGACGGGATCCACATTACCTGTAGGTTCATCTGCTATAAGCAAGTCAGGTTTAGCTATGACAGCGCGCGCAATGGCGGCGCGTTGTTTCTCCCCACCTGATAAAGTTGGGGGAAAGGCCTGCATACGGTGACCTAATCCGACCCATTGCAGTAACTCTGTTACGTCATTGGTATATTGAGCCCGCGGTAGCCCCGCGACACGTAATGACAGGGCAACATTTTCAAATACGGACAAATGTTCAATCAAGTGGAAATCTTGCAACACGACACCTATGCGCCGTTTTAGAGCTTGTTGATCTGCACTTGCGAGGCGTGATGTGTCCGTTCCAAATAGATTTATTAAGCCGCGTGATGGTAAAAGTCTTAGGTAGCTTAATTTTAATAAGGTGGACTTTCCGGCCCCGCTTGGCCCTGTTAGAAATGTAAAGCTCCCTTGAGGTAGGGTAAAATTAACATCAGACAGGATTTCAGGCCCGCGTCCATACCGCAGGCTGACGCGGTCAAAATGCACAATATCTTTTATGTCTTGATTTTGCGAGGTCATTTCGGCTCAGGGGTGGACTTTAGCGTTAGAGATGTCAATCTATAACTATAATACGAATCAGGACCTTATGATACTCACCTGCCCAAAATGTTCCACGCGTTATTTAACAAAAGATGATGCAATTCACTCTAACGGGCGCACTGTGCGCTGTGCAAAATGCGAAACGACGTGGTTCGTTTCTGCTGATGAGGCAAATATGTCAGGGCAAGCTGAGGTTGATCCTGATGCTTTGGCGCTTGCTGATAATCAACGCGACCCCATTATGGAAGTCGGTGAGGATGATAAACCGCTTACGAATAGCGAAGAGTTGGGCGGTGAAATATCATCAAAAGCCTCATTGCTGGATGCAGCTTTCATAGCAAAAGCAGGCGGAAAAGGTGCGCATGTATCCTTGCGAGATAAGGCGGATGCCGAAAAATTAAGCCGCCGCCGCCGTATAATTGCCGGGATATGGGCCGTGCCAATAACGCTATTAGGGATTGCTGCGATTCTAGGTTTCATATTTCGGCAAGATATTGTCAATCGTGTGCCTGAAACTGCGAGTCTATATAAGGGACTTGGTGTGACAGTTAAACACGCAGGATTACAGATCGAAAACCCGATTGCGAAAACATCTTTAATAGATGGACAGGCCGTCTTAATTGTTAATTCCGCCGTGAAAAATCTATCAACGAAGACTCAAAACTTACCACTTGTGGAATTGACATTGCGAAACGGAGCGAATGAACCACTTGTGCAATGGTATGTCGAACTAGATCAAAGCAAATTAGGCGCCAAAGGGCGACTCGAATTTGCAAGTCAATTTCCCGACCCGCCCGTTGATACAGTTAAGTTGACATATAAATTTACGGAGTAAGCGCGCATAGCACAAAGAGTAAAATGATATGCATGTTCTAATTTTAGGTGGTTACGGACTTATTGGCACGGCTATTTGTAAGCAGCTCCTCACTGATGGATATGACGTTTCAGGTTTAGGGCGTTCTGCCAAAAAAGGGGCCTCGCTCCTGCCATCTGTGAATTGGTTTCAAGCTGATATTTCAACACTGACAAACCCTAATGATTGGGATGTGTTTCTTGAAAATATTGATATTGTTGTAAATGCATCAGGCGCGCTTCAAAACGGATTGAGAGATAACCTTGTCGCAGTGCAGAAAGATGCGATCACAGCTTTGATAGGGGCTTGCGCGAAAACACCCATTCAGCATTTTGTCCAGATTTCTGCCCCAGGAGTTGATGCGGCATCGTCGTCGCTTTTCTATCGCACCAAAGCAGCGGCAGACATGGCCTTGAAATCTAGCTCTGTGCCGTGGACGATATTTCGGCCTGGGCTCGTTATTTCCCCTCATGCTTATGGCGGAACTAGTTTGATTAGAATGCTTGCGGCTATGCCATATATTCAGCCCATTGTGATGGGTGATAGCTGTGTCCAGACTGTGTCAATAGAGGATGTAGCTAAAGCTGTATCTACCGCAATTTCAGAAAGAATGACGGAGCAGGATATTGATTTGGTTGAAGTCAATTCGCACACCCTATTAGATGTGACGCTGAAGTTTCGGCAATGGTTAGGCTTTGGTGCGCCTAAATTCATTTGGAAACTTCCGCTAATTTTAGGGAGTTTTACAGCAGGATTCGCAGATATATTGGGATGGCTGGGCTGGCGTTCTGCTTTGCGAACGACATCGTTAAAAGTTTTAAAGGATGGTGTTCAAGGCAAGCCTGAAACATGGAAATCTTTAGGGCAGGGTGATTTGAAATCACTTACGAAAACACTTTTTGATCTACCGTCGACGAAACAAGAAAGACTTTACGCTCGGGCTATGTTGGCTTTTCCATTCTTATTAGCCGTGCTTTCGGGGTTTTGGATTATATCTGGCGTTATAGGATTTTGGCAGCAGGAGTGGGCTGTTAACACCTTGCGTGATGTATTTGGAGAAACTCGAGCTAAAATTTTTGTGCGAACTGGCTCTGTGATGGATATACTTATTGGCTGCGCGTTATTGTTTAGACCGTCCGTGCGGCTGGCTTGTTTAGGGTCAATATTGCTATCTCTTGGGTATTTATCCGCGAGTGCTTGGTTTACACCGCAGTTATGGAGTGATCCACTTGGCCCAATGGTCAAAGTTTTTCCAGCCATGGCTCTGGCAGTTATTGTGGCGTCTTTAATGGAAGATCGGTGATATGTGGATAGATGTTTTGCGATGGATACATGTTCTTGGCGCAACCGTGCTATTAGGGACGGGGGCGGGAATTGCCTTCTTTATGGTCATGGCACACAGAACTCGAGATGTTAAAATTATCGCGCATACAAGCCAAGTCGTGGTCATTGCAGATTGGATATTTACGGCTTCGGCTGTGATTGTCCAACCGATAACAGGCATATTATTGGCCCAACACCTTGGGTGGCCGCTGCTGCAGGGGTGGGTGTTTTGGTCAATTTTATTATATGTTTTTACGGGTTTGTTCTGGTTGCCTGTTGTCTGGATACAGCATCAAATGGCGCGCATAACGAAAAGAGCCGTGGATGAAAACAGTGAGCTACCAGAGCGATATTTTCACCTCTACCGCATATGGTTTCTATGCGGTTTTCCTGCATTTATTGCTGTTCTTACAATAATTTGGCTTATGATTACCAAACCTGTTTTGTAAGGCTTAAAGCATTATGTTGAAGCTTATTTATCTGTCCTACATTCAGTCGTAAACTCATTTGATTTCAGGTGAAGCTTGACGCGAGTCGTTAGTTTCTACGTCTTCAATGGTCACTTTATTATCTGGCAACCATCCACGTTTTTTAGCGGTTCTAATGCTGTTGTCTCGGGCTTGAAGGGCTTCCGTGACATATATCGGGACAAAGACCGCGAGTTCCTGTCCGCTACGAGGATCCCGTGAGGTGACTATTCGGCCAAGACCATTGACGCGCCCGGATGACAGGCTGGCGACATCTGAAATAGGTTTTTGCCATTTTAAACGCTTATAAGATGAAAGCTCAGTGTAAATTTCATCGCGCATGAAGCGCTTCAAATGATCGCGTATATCCGTTTTGCCCTCTGGAAAGTAAAATTGCGAGGCGTCTTTATAGATAGGTGATATTTTCCCCTCTCTATATCCGCGAAATGAGTTGGTAAATTCTTCAGCATTTTCGCGCAAGAGCTCGCCTATATTATGTCTATCATAGGCATGATAATTAATATTCGGGCCGCCTAGAATACCATGATGAAATCCGTAGATAACAATCGAATCCGACCAATTTGCATAAACGATTTTTTCTCTAATATCTCTTAAAGACATATTGTGGCCGTTAACGGTTACGACCTTAGCGTCATGTAATTGACTATTATCACCTTTGATCGGTTTTATTTTTCCTGGGCGCCTTACGGGAGAATGATCGGCGATGATATTAATTAAAGCTACATTATGTAAATTAAACCAATAGGCCAATTGGTCATTGCGCGACAGAGATGTAATATCTAATGTATCTGAAAGGGCTTCTAGGTCTTTTTGATAGACAGGTAGAAAGTTTTCATGCGCTTCTTGCATGGTGCGATAGGGAATCTTATTGCCTTCAAAACGGTATCTCGATTTATGTCCTACAATGAACCGCGAGCCTGTTTGTCGTGAAGCTGGACTTACTGCTGATGGGGCAAGTTTCCTGATGCTAGGCCCAGCGTAAAGCACATTGGCTTTGAGCCAATCGGACCAAATTGTAAAATCTAATCGCGTTGATACTTTAGGGTTTGGCTTGAATGTGTTAGACAGGCTTGAGGGTGCTGTAGCAGTATCTATTGATTTGATGTCGACGAGCTGGGCTGTGAGGTGAGTTTTTTTTGAACTTGCGTCATTCGCATTGGCGTTAATTGAAAGACATGAAGCTGATATAAAAAAAGATAACCCGATAAATTGTGCAGGTTTCAGAGTGCTAGCAATTAATTGTTTCATGTTTCTGGCCTCTCAACTATAATGGATATACCTTTAAAATGATTAGTTAGTAAACGTTTGTCTGGGTGTAACTGTCACAAAAGACATTTACGCGTAGCATGTAAATTACATATTTTCTACAACTCTATACACATGAAAGATTAAGGGCGTGATAGCTCACACTCATCTTCAGGACCGGATAGCCGAGAGCCGAATTATAGCTTAAAATCGCTTCAATAGGCGTTCAAGATATTCCAACTCTTCGGGACTACGGCCTTGTTGCGCGGCGCGACGACGTAGTTCTTCTAATAGCTCCCGAGAGCGCGTTGCATTATCGCGCGTATCGATGTCCGTATCAGAATCATTGTTGAGCCCATCTCCGTCTGCGCGGCCCAGCGGATCATTTCCTTCACCGCCGCCTTCTCCAGAACCTTCGCCGTCTTCACTACTATTTGCGGCTTCTGCGATGGCTTCGCCCGCACGGCGAAGTTCGGCAATCACCTCGCCTTGTGTTTGGCGGGCTCCAGATAAGTCGCCATTTTCGAGGCTCTCGCGGCTTTCCCTCATGGCGCGGCGTGCAGACGCTATGGCTTCATCAATCGTTTGCGAACCACCAGGGCCTTGGCCTGTTTCAGAGCCTTGAGCTGAACGCCCCCCGCCTTGCGTGCCGTCTTGGTTGTCACCTTGGCCGCCCTCTTGGCCATTGCCTTGGTTATTACCATTTGGCTGTTCACCAGAACCGCTTTGTCCGTTGCCATCGTCTGATCCAGATTGCCCGTCTTGGTCTTGGCCTTGTTGTCCTGCGTCGCTTGGGTCTTCACCTTCGCCCGCAGAAACTGGGCCTTCGCCTTGTCCCAGACTATCAGGGATTGCGTCTTCGAGTTGATCTAAAAGTTGTTCTAGCTCGGCTTGGCGCTGTGCTAGCTCTTCTGGAGATAAACTTTCGCTTTCGCTCGTGTCATTTCCATTTTCACGGTCTTGCTCGGCGCGTTCCGCTTGGCGTGTTTCATCTTGTAGATCGCGCTGCTCTCCGATGGTTTCGGCGAGGTCTTCGAGGGCTTCTTGTTCTTCTTCTGATAATTCCCCGCCGCCGCCATCTCCGCCGCTTCCTCCGCCGCCTTTGGATAGTTGGATTTGGAGTTGTTCGAGTAATTCATTAAGGCGGGCTAGAGCTTTACGTGCGCCTTCGACATCGCCAACTTTATTGGCTTCTTCGATAAGCTTTAAAAGTTCTTGAATTTCGTCAACGCTTTCCAGAGGTGGCGTTCCGCCGCCGCCGCCGCCATCTTCATCGGCAAAGTTTCCTTCTTCAATCGCCTTGCGGCGTAGCTCTTCGGTATAGGCGTCCACGGCTTGATTATAGCGCTCAAACAATGTGTCAATTTCGCGCTGCGGCGCGCGGCGCGCTAACCCTTCAGCTAAAGCTTCTTGGGCTTCGCGCATTTCTTCCAAGGCGGTGCCAAGCACGCCGAATTCTGCTCGCAATGCAATTTTCCAAAGTGTTTCTGGTAAACCGCGCAAGTCATCTGTGCTATCAGCATATCGGAGCTGGGCGCGAACATTGCGTAGACCTATGTAAACTGTTGGGTCGGTGAAAAGACGGTCTGGAATGTCGGTGACGGCTTCGATTAAAAGCGCGGCGCGCTGAATGCTTTCAGGTGCGCGCGTCATGCGTTGATTAGGTTCGAATTGGTTCCAATATCCATCTGCGGTAGTGCGGCGAATTTCAGGCGCGTAATCTTCACCTTTAGCGGCCATAATCAGAGTGCGATTTTCGGCCACAGCTTTGGCAAGAGGTTCGATAAAAATCTTATCAGGGACTGTAAAATAAACAGATTCAGACATAGCTCTTTGTCCGCGTCCATCCGTGGCAACAAGGCGGCCAATAACTTTTCGCCCCGCTAAAATATGTTTGGTTAGATCAACGGCTGCGCTAGCTTTGTCTGCTTTTTTTACAGCGCTTGATGATAGTGCAATGACAGCAAACTCACTGTCGCCGTCAAAGGCAGTTTGCGGCGATAGGCCGTCATAAAGTTCGACCATTTCGAGGCGTAAATCTTCTACGCCGTAATCATCTTCTAGCGCGTAAGTAAAGGCGAGACGATCACGCTTATCAGCTTCGGGCGGATCAATAATTTCAATTTTTGGTGGTAAGTCGGGTTGCACGTTAAGGTCCCAACTTTGACGGCGTGTGCCGATGCGCCATTCAGCCGTAGTAGATGCCGTAATGTCAGTTCGGGCTTCAAAACTTTTTGTACCTAACCGCTTAATGGGGAGGAAACGGCTTCGCAGGCCATGACTTAACTTTGGGCGTGTTATGTTTTTAGCCCCAGATGCGCGGATAACAAATTCAGAGCCAGCGGGCACATCAATCTCGGTGCGGTCTTTGAAATAAATGGGCGGACGACCCGTATAAGCAGGCGGGTCTATCCAAGCTTCAAATTTGACTTTGGACGGATTAATGCCCGACTGCCAAGTTGGGCTCATAACATAACGCAGGCGCTCTGTACCAAAACCTGCTATATAGATACTGGCTGCAATCAAGGCTGCGGGCGCGATGTAGCGTAGATAATATGGGTCAATATTGGCAAGGGCAGGACGGCCTTTTGGAGCTGTGATTTTTTCAGCTTGCCGCAGCGCTTTTTGGTAATGACTTGGCCATACCTCTTTGGACAGAGCAGGGCGGTCATCAAGTGTGTCGAGCGGACGGTGGGATTGACCTGAATCGATTTCTACGCGGCGGCGAGCATCTGAAGCATTAGGCCATGTAAGGCTTAGGGCTTTCCAAACTCCGTGCGCAATATAGCTAAGCGTTGCGATTAAGGCGATTAGACGCCAAGGATCGCCAAGTCGTTCCCATACACCCAGATAGGTGGTGGTTAAAAATGCTGCGCTGGCTAACAAGGCCCGCGCTAATGTGGGGACGTAACGTTCCCAAATCAAACGCACGCGCGCTGTCTTTGTAAAGCGCGCCATTTTTTTAAATAATGGTTGATATGTTTTGGGCATGTCGCTCATGAGGTTTGACTATAGCAAGACGGCGGCTTTTGTCGCGTTAATTTTCCGTGAGGCGGTATAAAATCACAGTCAAACATGTGAAAATTAAGAGAGCTTATAGCCAAGGGGGTATGGTTTCTGTTTTGAGGATTTCTGCAATGTTTGGCCGTTCTCGAATGATAGCAAATTTGTCGCCATTAACGAGAACTTCTGGGATGAGGGGGCGTGTGTTATATTGACTAGATTGGGCTGCGCCGTAAGCGCCCGCCGAATGCAGCACAACTAAGTCATCTTGTTTGACAACAGGCATTTCACGCGCTTTGGTAAATGTGTCGCCGCTTTCGCAAATTGGCCCGACGACATCATAAGTTTCTTGGGTATAATCTGTACCTGCTGCCATAACGGGCTCTATGTCATGATAGGCGTCGTAAAGCGCAGGGCGGATAAGGTCATTCATCGCCGCGTCAAGGATAAGAAATTTACGGTCTTCACCCTCTTTGACGTATAAAACTTTGGTGAGCAAAATGCCTGCATTGCCTGCAATCATACGGCCCGGCTCAAAAATCATAGTCACGCCCAAATCGGCGGTAAGGCGTTTGACCATCGCCCCATACTCGGCTGGGGAGGGCGGTGTTTTACTATTGTCGCCATAAGGAATGCCAAGCCCGCCGCCAATATCAAAGCTTTGGATGTCATGCCCGTCGGCTCGCAGTGTTTTAATAAGGTGTCCGACTTTTTCAATCGCGGCTTCAAAGGGAGCAAGTT
>JBDVGI010000099.1:0-1955 GCA_039962885.1 Litorimonas sp.
GCTCATTTATGTCTCTCCATCACGGCAAAGAAAAAACCGTCTGTATTTGTGGATGCTGGGGTTAAAGTAAGCGTGCAGCCATCTTCTGACCACGGCTTTGGCCCATCTACGCCGAATCTATCTTCCCAAACCTCACCTGCAGATAGTAAGGTGAAGTTGTCAAAACGCTCTAAAAAACTATAGACCTGATGCTCATTTTCTTCGGCTAATATCGAGCACGTAACATAGATCAAAAAGCCGCCTAATTTCACATATTCTTGCGCCTCGTTTAAAACATTGGCCTGTTCTTTAATGCGGCGCTCTAGGGCATCTTCGTTTAATCTCCATTTCGCATCAGGCTTACGCCGCCATGTCCCGACGCCAGTGCAAGGCGCATCTACTAAGACGCGGTCAACTTTTTTGCTTCGCAATGCGCCCAATGATGATGATGGAGGTTGATGTATATTGACAATGCTAGCACCTGCACGCTGTGCCCGTTCATAGGTCGGCGCCAGTCGGCGCTTATCAACATCGAAAGCATGAACAACGCCTTTATTTTGCATATCTGCCGCCAAGGCAATGGTCTTGCCGCCTCCGCCGGCGCAGAAATCCAAGACTTTTTCGCCCGGCTGTGCATTTATAAGCATGCTAACCAGTTGCGAGCCTTCATCTTGTATTTCAATCTCGCCAGTCATAAATTCAGGTTCACTCTGAATATTAGGGTGACGGCCCTCACCTTCTATTGGCGGAATTCGCAATCCAATTGGAGATAGCTGCGTTGACGTAAACCCTAAACGCGCAGCAACGTCATCACGAGTTGCCTTCAGTGTATTGACCCGTATATCCAGCGGCGGACGGGCGGTTAAAGCTTGCCCTTCGACCAATGCATCTTCGTTAAAATTATTTTCAAAAGCAGGCCATATCCATTCAGGAACATCGGCTTTCACCCAATCTGGCGCGCCGTCTAAATTTATATGTCCATTAAGCTTTTTCATCTCATCATTAGACAGTTTCGGTGTAAAAAACTTATCCTCGCTGAGCGCATCTGACAGTTGTTTGACATCATATCCGCCTGTAAAGACCGCAGCCCCCAGCGCAAGAGCGCGCGGCGCCTCGCTATCCATACGGTACGCAATGGACGACTTCTGCCGTAAAGCATCATGGACAAAGTTACCGATTGCGGCTCTATCTCCAGAGCCTGCAAAACGGTGCGATTTACCCCAATCTCGTAGTGCCATATTAGCCGGCGTGCGCCGTTCTAATATATCTTCGAGAACTTCGGCCGCTGCCTGTATTCGCCCGCCAAGTCTCATATTATCATACCGATCGTATTGTTAGGATAAGGAGCGCTGCAACCGACAAGACCCCTAAAAAGAAAATTAAAAACCGTGTTGTGACGTGATTAAAGGTCAAATGTACAAGCGCATGACAAATACGGCTAATGGCAAAAAACCACGCTAATACCACAACAGTAGGTGTGACCGAATTCGTTAAATATAAAATAAAACACAGGGTAAAAAACAAAACTGGCACTTGGAATTGGTTGTTAAAATTATCACCCGCATTTTTTATCCAACCATACCAGATATTTTCCTCAACGTCTTTCATATCGACTTTGCCGCGTATAGCAGAGCCAACACGTGCCCATACTAACCACACCCCGCCAAGAACCATTAAAGTTGCCTGCAGTAGCATCGGCTGGAATATGACGGATTGTTCCATGTTTATTCCCTTCGGCTATGTCGGCATTGAATAATTAGGGGCTTCGCGAGCAATATGCACATCATGAACATGGCTCTCGCGCAGGCCCGCCCCTGTAATGCGAACAAATTCTGCGTTCTTATGCAAGTCCGTTATTGTCCGAGATCCTGTATAGCCCATTGCCGCTCGTATACCGCCTAGAAGCTGATGTAGAATTGGCGCAACTGTCCCTTTATAGGCAATACGGCCTTCAATTCCCTCTGGGACGAGCTTCA
>JBDVGI010000100.1:0-2022 GCA_039962885.1 Litorimonas sp.
GGTCACGAATAGCCGCTTTGAGCAGGCCTTTAGCGTCCGCTGCATCATAAGGTGCAACGACTTTGAGGCCCGGGACATTGGAATACCAGCTTGAATAATCATGGCTATGTTGCGCGCCAACACGCGAGGCGATGCCATTCGGGCCGCGAAATACAATCGGGCACCGCATTTGTCCGCCAGACATATAAAGCGTTTTCGCTGCAGAATTTATGATATGGTCAATGGCCTGCATAGCAAAATTCCACGTCATGAACTCAACAACTGGACGTAATCCACCCATAGCCGAGCCGACAGCAATACCTGCAAAACCGTGCTCTGTAATCGGTGTATCAATCACGCGGCGTTCTCCAAATTCTTGAAGCAATTCGCGGGTGACTTTATAAGCACCTTGATATTGCGCTACTTCTTCGCCCATAACATATACTGTGTCGTCGCGGCGCATTTCTTCGGCCATAGCATCGCGCAGCGCGTCGCGGACCGTTGTATCAACCATTTTTATATTCGTTGGGATATCAGGATCATTTGGCACTGCCGCAGCGGCAGGGGCGGCATTTGATATCGCAGGCGCGGCAGACGGAGCCGTCGTTTCTAATGGCGTAGCGGCAGGCGCAGGGCTAGCAGAACTTGACAAATCAGACGCGCTTTCACCGTCTTCTAGAAGCTGTAAAATCACAGCGCCAACTTTGACATTATCTGTCCCGGCAGCCACAAGGATTTTTCCGACAACGCCTTCGTCAATCGACTCGACCTCCATTGTTGCCTTATCAGTCTCAATTTCAGCCAGAATGTCTCCAGAAGTGATTGTATCGCCTTCTTTGACAAGCCATTTTGAAAGTGTGCCTTCCTCCATTGTTGGAGACAGTGCGGGCATTTGAATATCAATAGCCATGTCTAAGTCTCCGCATCCAAAAGCACATCCGTCCAAAGCTCTGACGGATCAGGTTCAGGCGATGTTTGCGCAAATTCTGCTGCATCAGCAACAATCGCTTTAATCTCTTTGTCAATCGCTTTTAAGCTGTCTTCATCCGCCCATTTCTCACTAAAGAGGCGTTCGCGCACCATATCTATCGGGTCGCTTTCGCTGCGCGTTTTCGTCACCTCATCGCGTGAGCGGTATTTAGCAGGATCAGACATGGAATGACCACGATAGCGATATGTTTTCATTTCCAAAATCATTGGTCCCTTACCCTCTCTCGCATGAGTAATCGCCGTTTGCGCCGCATCACGCACCTCCATGACATTCATGCCATCAACTTGAAGGCCTTCAATTTCAAAACTGCTGCCGCGCTTATAAAGTTCGGTTTCCGCAGATGAGCGCTCGACAGATGTTCCCATTGCATATTGATTGTTTTCAATGACAAAAACGACAGGCAAATTCCAAATTTTCGCCATATTAAAGCTCTCGTAAACTTGGCCTTGATTTGAGGCTCCATCTCCAAAAAAGGCGAGGCTCACCGCATTATTATCTAAATATTTATTCGCAAAGCCTAGCCCAGCTCCTAGAGCGACTTGCGCGCCAACAATCCCGTGCCCACCGAAAAACTTCTTCTCCGTTGAAAACATATGCATAGAGCCGCCTTTGCCGCGAGAATACCCCCCGCTACGTCCCGTCAGCTCTGCCATAACGCCTCGCGATTCCATACCACATGCCAGCATATGCCCGTGATCGCGGTAGCCTGTGATCATTTGATCGCCTTCGTTCATAGCCGCGCGGCACCCGACAACCACAGCCTCTTGACCAATATATAAATGACAAAACCCTGCGATTTGCCCCATACCATAAAGCTGTCCCGCTTTTTCTTCAAAGCGCCGGATGAGCATCATATCGCGATAATAGCCAAACAATTCATCCTTACCGACCTTCAGGTTTAAATTATGTAAAGGGGGCGTTTTAGTCTTTTTAGAAGACACTTTTTTGGAGGAAGTAGTCATAAAACTCTCTATGTTTCGTATGCAAAATAAATTAACATCTAATCCATATTGTCATGTATACTTTACCGTTGCGGGTCAAGCCAAATCGTG
>JBDVGI010000101.1:0-8296 GCA_039962885.1 Litorimonas sp.
AATTCACCAGTTCGCGGCGTAACGATTGAAGCGCTAGACGGAGCGGATAATATCCTCGAGAGCAGCCAAACGGATGCGACGGGACAATATAGCTTTGAAGTCGACCCGAACACTCAAGTTCGAATTCGCGTCAAAGCGGAAATGGTGCAAACCGCTGGGACAACATGGAATGTTCGTGTCCAAGATAATACCAGTAATGATGCGCTTTATGTTTTAGACGGCGCTTTGCTAAGCTCAGGTACAGTTGATTCAACCCGTAATCTAAACGCGGATGCTGGTTGGGGCACAACGAGCTATACAAGGCCTCGTGTTGCGCCGCCATTCGCTATCCTTGACCCTATTTTTGATACGCTACAAGAATTCCAAGCTACGGTTCCAGGGACAGCTTTTCCGCCAGCCTTCTTTAACTGGAGTGTGAATAATATCTCGGCCAGTGGTGAGCGTGATGACGGGGAAATTGGAACCTCATCCTATATCGGAAACGGTATGATCTTTATTCTTGGCGAAGCTAATCAGGATGTTGACGAATATGATGAACACGTTGTTGTTCATGAATGGGGTCATTATTTCGAAGATCAGCTCTCACGTTCAGATTCAATTGGTGGCGCGCATAGTCTTGGAGATCGTCTGGATTTCCGTTTGGCCTTTAGTGAAGGTTTCGGTAATGCTATTGCCGCGGTTGGGAATGATGACCCAGTTTACCGCGATAGCGGCGGAACGCAGCAAGCCGGTGGTTTTTCCTTTAACATCGAGAACCAACCAAACGTCCCGAATAATGGTTGGTTTAGTGAAACCTCCGTTCAGGAAATTATCTATGATGTGTTTGATACGGTTGATGATACGGGCGATACAGTTAGCCTAGGTCTTGGGGCTATATCTGCGGCATTAACGTCGACAGAGTATACTCAAAGTCCTGTCTTTACGACGATCTTCACATTTATGGATATAGTCAAGGCGCAAAACCCTGATAGCGCAGCAGCACTTGATGCCTTGCTGATCGAACAGAATATCAACGGCACAGGCCCAACAGGTCTTGGCGAAACAAATGCTGGCGGATTCTCTCCAGCGAATTCAAATATCTTGCCGGTCTATAAAGTCGTAACAGTTAACGGCCCGCCTGTCATTGTATGCTCTGTGGATGATGCAGGCGGTGGAAACGCATCGGATGATTTCAACAATCTCGGAACGCGCGACTTTATGACCTTCTCGCTTGCAACGGGCGGGTCAGTGACACTAACTGCGCAAATCATAGCGGGCATGTCAAGCGACACAGATGTTGATCCAGACTTTTTTGTCTTCAACAATGGCAATGCCGTTGCAGCGGGAACATCTAACCCAGCGCAAAGCCAAACGATAACGGAGACTTTGCCTGCGGGTGATTATGCGATTGAGTTTTTCGACTTTGATAATCTTGATGAAACTTTAGACGTCGACAACCCGCGCGATGACGGCGATTCTTGTTATAACTTTACAATAACCCAATAGACAAACTGGAGATGATAATGCGTAAATATATTTTACTGAATCTTGCAGGTGCGGCAGTGGTCGCGGCAAGTTTATTCGGGGCGAGTACAGCAACAGCTAAAACAACTCAGGCCACGCCTGAAAAACTTGAAGCTCAAATTATTAAAACCAGCGAGCTGCCCACAGCAGATGTGATTAACTACCCTGAAAGTCAGCTTTATCAAAAACCTGGCGCACCAGTCCGATATTCATATTCAATTCCTAAAAATATTGAAATTGGCCAAGCGATTACATTTAACCTACGCCTATCGGAACCGTTTCAATCAGGGAGTTTACAAGTTAGATCTGCCGTGCGCGGGGATGTGCGTTTATTGTCAAACTCTGGAAATAATGACTTTAGTATGTCTGGGGAAAATGGCCATGATATGAATGTGACATTTGTAGCCAATAGCGCTGGGCGTCATTACATCCAGTTTCAGGCCATATCAGACACGGCGCAAGGCACGCGTGCCCGCGCCTTTTCCATTCCGATACAAGTTGGTCCTAAGCAGCCATTACCCGTCCACCCTAACTTGACGACAACGGCTACCGGTGAGACGATTATCAGTATGAGAGCGGTTGAAGAGGTAAGATAAAGCTTTTCAATTACATATAATTTAATTTTAGGCCCGTTTGTTCGGGCCTTTTTTATGTCTTTGATACTTGAAATTATGCATGGCTCATTCTGCCGCGTCTTGCAAAGGAACCTGCAAGCGCGCGAGCATTTCCTTGGGAATGATTTGCCAAAATTTACCGCGTTCAAGCTCCCATTCATTAAGGATGTTTTTCGCAAATTCCGACCCTGTTTGTGCGGCTTGCATACGGATAAGGTCTTTAAGCTCGTCTTCATAATGTTCCGACGATAAGCGCTGCCAGACAATATTGTCTGGGTTTGCGGCTTTTTCAAAATCGCCGTCTTCATCATAAATATAAGCCATGCCACCCGTCATACCAGCCCCGAAATTATCCCCGACAGAGCCAAGCACAACAACTGTTCCGCCTGTCATATACTCGCAGCCATTTGTGCCAAGTCCTTCAACAACAGCGGTAGCGCCAGAGTTGCGAACGGCAAAACGCTCGCCCGCGCGGCCCGCTGCCATGAGACTGCCTTTGGTGGCTCCGTAGAGACAGGTGTTGCCGATAATAGAGCTTTCATGGGCTTTAATCACTGTGCGTCCTTGCGGTGAAATAATAATCTGCGCCCCCGATAGGCCCTTGCCAACATAATCATTGGCGTCCCCGTCAACGATTATCTTTAGGCCATGCATACCAAATGCTCCCAAAGATTGACCTGCAGACCCGCGCAAATGCACCGTTAATTGTCCGTCTTGAACACCGTTAGCTCCGAAGGTTTGGTAAATATGCGAGCTTGTCCGAGTCCCAACCGCGCGGTGTGTGTTCTCGACTGAATATGTGAGATGTAGTTTTTCACCCGCGGAGAAAAACCGTCCCGCATCTGCGATAATCTGAGTGTCTAAAGTCTCAGGAACCTCGATGCGCTGACGGCGCGTATCTTCAACGCGGGCGTTGTCGACCTTTGCGAGGATTGGATTTAAATCCAAATCATCAAGGTTTTCTGCCCCGCGCGAAACTTGCGCGAGCAGGTCGGCTCGGCCAATAACATCGTCAAGACTTGTTGCGCCAATACTTGCAAGAATTTCTCGCACATCTTCGGCGATGAAAGTCATGAGGTTAATTACCTTTTCAGGCGTGCCCGTGAATTTTTCACGCAAGCGTTCATCTTGTACGCACACGCCAACAGGGCATGTATTTGAATGGCATTGCCGCACCATAATGCACCCCATCGCCACAAGCGATAATGTGCCAATACCGTATTCCTCTGCGCCAAGCATGGCTGCGATAACAATGTCTCGGCCTGTTTTCAGGCCGCCATCTGTGCGTAATGTCACGGCGCCGCGAAGATTGTTGAGCGTTAAAACTTGGTGCGCTTCTGAGAGGCCAAGCTCCCAAGGGATGCCTGCATATTTCAACGAGGTATGAGGGGACGCGCCTGTGCCGCCATTATGTCCTGCGATTAAGATTGTATCGGCTTTAGCTTTGGCAACGCCCGCTGCGATGGTGCCCACGCCAGAACTCGCAACAAGCTTTACAGCGACGCGCGCAATTGGATTAATTTGCTTGAGATCGTAAATTAATTGCGCCAAATCTTCGATAGAGTAAATATCGTGATGGGGTGGCGGCGAAATCAGCGTAACCCCCGGCGTTGCGTTACGAAATTTGGCGATCATGTTTGTGACTTTAAACCCAGGGAGCTGACCGCCTTCACCCGGCTTTGCGCCTTGGGCGACTTTAATTTCTATTTCGCGGCACTGGTTTAGATATTCAGCATTAACGCCAAAGCGGCCAGAGGCAATTTGCTTGACGGCAGAATTGGGATTGTCACCGTTAGGCAGGGGCTTGTAACGCGCACGGTCTTCTCCGCCTTCGCCAGAGACAGACTTCGCGCCAATGCGGTTCATCGCAATGTTGAGCGTGCCATGAGCTTCGGGCGAAAGAGCACCAAGCGACATGCCAGGTGTACAAAACCGGCGACGAATTTCATTAATGCTTTGAACATGGGACAATGGCAAAGCTGTACCGAGAGGTTTTATATCTAGCAGGTCACGAATTTGTATGGGGGCATCATTATTAACGCTCGCGGCGTATTTTTTATAAAGCTCATAATCATTGCGCCCCACTGCCTCTTGCAGCATATGAATCATATCAGCTTGATAAGCATGACGTTCCCCTTTGGCCCGTACGCGGTATAGTCCGCCAATAGGCAGGCGCAAGGTCGCGTTGTCATAAGCCTTGCGGTGAGCTGTTAGAGTTTTGGCTTCCAGACCTGCTAGGCCAATGCCAGAAATACGGCTGGTCATGCCTGGGAAATTTGCTCCAACGAGCGCGCGAGAAAGTCCGATAGCTTCGAAATTATTCCCCCCGCGATAAGAGGAAATAACAGAGATGCCATTTTTCGAAATAATCTTAAGTAGCCCGCCTTCAATCGCTGCCTTGTACTGGGCGGTGGCTTCGTCTGTGGACATGTCGAGTAGTCCGCGAGACACGCGGTGTGATAAGCTATCTTGAGCCATATAAGCATTGACTGCGGTTGCTCCTGCGCCAATTAAGACGGCAAAATAGTGCGTGTCTAAACATTCTGCAGAACGGATAATGATAGAACATGACGAACGTAAACCTTTATCAACAAGATATGTTTGTACGGCTCCAACGCATAGAATAATCGGGGCTGCCGCGCGGGTTTCGCTAACAAATTCATCCGTTAAAACAATATTTTCAATCCCGTCTTTGACGGCTATTTCGGCTTCGGTTTTTATGCGGCGCAATGTGTCGCGCAAAGTGCGGCCTTGTCTGCTTTCATCATCTGGTATGGCAAAACTACAATCAATGATGCGCAGCTTATCACCTGTCATTTTTGCAAAGCGGTGATACATGCCTGTGGTTAAAACAGGACTATCTAGCACTAACATTTCGTGAGTTTGGCTTTTATCTTCGGCCAAAATATTACGTAAATTTCGAAAACGGGTTTTTAATCCCATGACACGGGTTTCGCGCAATGGGTCAATCGGTGGATTGGTCACTTGCGAGAAGTTTTGACGGAAATAATGCGATAGGGGACGGTAAATATCGGATAACACAGCCAAAGGTGTATCATCGCCCATAGACCCTATGGCTTCTTTGCCCGATTCAGCCATGGGGGTGAGAATGAGTTCCAAATCTTCTAGGGTTTGCCCGCAAGACATTTGCCGTCTGATAAGGGCTTCGCCTGAGAGCGTTATGATTTCTGGGCCAAGTAATTTTTCGTCCAGATCTATAGATTTTTCGAGCCACTTTTTATAGGGTCGTTTATTGGCGAGCTCATCTAATATGTCCGCGCTATCGTAAAATTTTCCTTCGTCTAAATCTACGGCAATCATACGTCCGGGTTTAATGGCCCCGCGGCGAATAATTGTATCTTCAGGCATGGGACACATACCAGTCTCTGACCCGACGGCTAAAATTCCGTCATTTGACACAGCAAAGCGCAGAGGCCGCAGCCCATTACGGTCAAGCCCTGCCATAGCCCAGCGTCCGTCATAAGCCGCCAGTGCGGCTGGCCCGTCCCACGGCTCCATCACTGCGTTGCAATACTCATATAGAGCTCGCCAATTATCGGGCATCGAGTCTGCACGTTTGGAATAGGCTTCTGGCACAAGCACAGTTTTGGCCATTGGCGCGCTACGACCCGCCCGAACAAGCAGCTCGAAAGTGGCATCAAGCGCGGCAGAGTCCGAGCTACCTTTTTGAATGATAGGTTTCACATCGTTTGCGCGATCCCCAAAGGCCGATGATGCCATTTTAATTTCATGACTTTTCATAAAATTGACATTTGCCTTAAGCGTATTTATTTCCCCATTATGGGCGAGCATGCGAAAGGGCTGGGCGAGCCACCATTGCGGAAATGTATTGGTTGAATATCGCTGGTGGTAAATCGCGGCGCGAGAGACAAACCGCTCATCTTTTAAATCAGGAAAGAAATTATCAATATCTTCGGCCAGAAACATGCCCTTGTAAATAATGGTTTGGATGGATAGCGAACAAACGTAAAAGCTTGGAATCGCTTCATGAATGACACGTTTTTCAATACGGCGGCGAACGATATAGAGTTCACGTTCAAGCTTATTCCCTTTACGGCCCTTGGGGTCTCGAAACATAACTTGCTCAATGGCTGGACGCGTAGCTTTGGCTTTGTCACCAATCACATCAATATCAATCGGAACTTGCCGCCAGCCATAAATATAAAAACCTGCTTTTAGAAGTTCAGATTCGACAATAGTTCGCGCGGCTTCTTGAGCGCCGAAATCTGTACGCGGTAGGAAAATCATCCCAACGGCAATTTTGGCCGATGTAGGTTTATGTCCTGTGCGTTCGACTTGGGCCCGAAAAAACTCTTGCGGGATATCTAAACGAATGCCTGCCCCGTCGCCAGTTTTACCGTCCGCATCAACCGCCCCGCGGTGCCAAACATTTTTTAGGGCTTGGAGAGATTTTTCAACAACATCTCGGCGTGGGCTGCCATCAATGCTTGCAACAAGACCAACCCCGCAGCTGGCGTGTTCATGAGCTGGGTCATAAGCATTTGCTTCTATGAGTGCTGCGCGTTTTTGTTTGTAATCGGAGAGCCAATTTGCGTTATGTGTATAGGCCATTATTTACTCCGCCGCCGTTTGTTGCTGCGCTTTTTCAAGGGTGCATAAATATGTGTGCATATGTGCGGCGGCGTCGCGGCCTTCGCGGATAGCCCAAACCACAAGACTTGCTCCGCGCACGATATCGCCTGCCGCGTAAACTCCGTCTAAATTGGTTTCAAAGGTTAGGGGGTTAACGCGTAACGTGCCCCAACGTGTTACCGTTAATTCTTCCGAGAGGGCCTTCATATCTTCGGGACTAAATCCGAGGGCTTTGATGACCATATCGGTTTTGATGTCAAAATTTGCGCCTTCAATGGGGCTGGGTTTTTGGCGGCCAGAAGCGTCTTTGACGCCAAGCCGCATACGGTCAACTCTCAGGGATGTAACATGACCGTCCGTAGCCGAAATAGATTTTGGCGCGGCGAGCCATTTAAAAACAACACCCTCTTCTTGGGCATTGGCGGTTTCACGCGCAGAGCCGGGCATATTGACCTCATCACGGCGATAAAGGCATGTGACGGATTTTGCGCCTTGCCGTATGGCCGTGCGTAGACAATCCATAGCGGTATCTCCGCCGCCAATAACCACGACATCTTTGTCTTTGGCCGTTTCTGATTGGATGTTGTCGCCTAAGCCTCGTTTGTTTGAATCTGTTAAAAATGGAAGTGCAGGGGTGACGCCTTGGGCGTTTGCTCCCGTGCATGTCAAATCTCGAGCGGTATATACACCCGTTGCGATTAGCACGGCGTCATGTTTGGCGCGAAGCTTATCAAAACTAATGTCAACGCCCACATCACACCCAAGGACGAATTGTATCCCGCCATCTTTGAGGCGTTGAGTGCGGCGTTGGACGATACTTTTTTCCAGTTTAAAATTGGGTATGCCGTAAATTAAAAGCCCGCCTGCACGGTCATGGCGATCATAAACCGTCACTTGCCAACCCTGCTCACGGAGCTGTTCTGCGGCAGCTAGTCCCGCAGGTCCTGCGCCGATAATGCCAACAGACTGCACTCGGTCACGCATAGGGACAAGCGGAGCAACCCAATCATTATCCCAAGCCGTATCGGTTAGAAAGCGCTCAATAGACCCGATCGTGACTGTGCCGTGACCCGATTGTTCAATCACACAAGAGCCTTCACATAGACGGTCTTGCGGGCAAATCCTGCCGCAAATTTCAGGCATATTATTCGTGGCGCTAGAAACATCATAAGCGTCTTGTAAACGTCCTTCGGCTGTGAGTTTGAGCCAATCTGGAATATTGTTGTCTAGCGGGCAGTGGTTTTGACAAAATGGAACTCCGCATTGAGAGCAGCGAGAAGCCTGTTCTTGCGCTTTAGCGTCAATATAATCGCCATAAATTTCTAAAAAATCCTCACGACGCACTTTGGAGTTGCGTTTTTTTGGCATATTTTTGTCTATATCGACGAATTTTAGCATCTTATTTGCCATATGGGTCTCAAATATCTCATATTTTGCGTGAGCGGGAGGAGTTGTGCGTCCTATACGCAGGAGTATAAGGTTTGACAAGATGCGACAATTTGTCATTTTTTGATAAAAAATAAAACATTTAAATCAGTTAAGTTGCTGTATTTATGATATTATAT